>JALZIC010000130.1 GCA_030860455.1 Actinomycetota bacterium | reverse complement strand
CACGACAACGTGTCGATCAACTCGGGTGCGTTCACTTGCTCCGGCTATACTCCGTGCGACGGGGGCAGAGAGAACCGCATCTTCAACAACACAGTGCAGTAACAGGCTCTCCCTGCAGTCGCTTGCCCATAGGCAGCGGAGGTAACGCGAATCGACCTCGAGCACGTCGGGAGGGGTCAACGCCACCCGGATCGCAGTTGCAGGCGACCGGGTGGCTTCGCGTCACCTTCATCCTTGGATGAGATGGTCCATTGACCAGGAATCAAGCCCGACGGCAGGGCATCGAAGACTCACTTGAACCCGAATGGCGGGTCAGGTCTGTGCATAGGCCCACACCGCCCAGCACCCGATCATCACCAGCCCGGCCCCTACTTCGAGCAGCACGCCAAGCCCAAAACCGGCTATCACGTGTCTGGTTGCCATCAAGGCCGAGGACCAATCGGCCAGACGGCGCCTCTCCGCAAGCAGCACGCCTCCGGCGGCGCCCAGCAGGAACCCGACGACCGGCACCACGAAGAACCCGACCACGCCCAGAAGGCCACCTGCTACAAGCGTGCTCCTTGGCGTGGGCATGGCGGTAGATCGGCGGCCTGCGAGCACGTATTTGGCCGCAATGCCCGCAAGGAGCAAGACCGAGATCATAGTCATCACCAACGCGTCGGCAAGACTGAAGCCTCCCAAAAAGCCGTAACCCAGCGCCGCCGCCCAGATCAGCGGCAGGCCCGGGATCAGGGGAATAACGGTTCCCAAGAGTCCGGCCACCATCATCACTGCGATCGCGAGGATCAGAACCGTGTTGCCCATGTCCCTACGCCTCCGATGCGAACCGTGCGGTGAAGTGCCGCAGACTCTCCGGCTCATGGACCATTCGATATCCGGAAATGGCGCGACGGTCCTCGGATACACGCGCGATGACCTCTCCGACGTAGTCGATATGGCTCTGCGTGTACACGCGGCGGGGAAGAGCTAGGCGAACAAGCTCGTGGCGCGCGGCATCGCCGAACATTACGGAGCCCACCTCGACGCTGCGCACTCCACCCACTCGGTAGAGCTCGATGGCCAGCGCTTGCGCCGGGAACTGATCCCGCGGCACTTGAGGCAACAGAGCTCCTGCATCGAGGTAGACCGCATGGCCTCCCGGGGGCCGAACGGTGGGAACGCCCAGCTCTTTACAGCGGTCTGCGAGGTACTCACTGGTGCGCACGCGATAGCGAAGATAATCGGGTTCGAGAACCTCCTGCAGGCCCACAGCGATCGCCTCGAGATCCCTCCCCGCCAGTCCCCCGTAGGTGGGAAAACCCTCAGTCAGGATGAGGAGCGCCCTGCAGCGCGCCGCAAGCTCATCGTCATTAACGGCCAGGAAGCCACCGATGTTGGCAAGACCATCCTTCTTTGCGCTCATCGTCACACCGTCGGCGAGGGAGAACATTTCCTCGGCCACATCGGCAGGGCTGAAGTCGGCGTAGCCGGATTCACGTTGGATGATGAACCAAGAATTTTCCGCAAATCGAGCTGCGTCCAGAAACAACGGCACACCGGACCGGTCGCATACCTTCCGCACTGCCCGAAGGTTTCCCATCGAGACGGGCTGTCCGCCGATGGAGTTATTCGTTACGGTGAGGAACACCATAGGAACGTTCCCCTCGTGCTCCTCCAGAGCCGCTTGCAGAGCATCGACATCCATGTCGCCTTTGAAGGGCGCCTCGGACTGGGTATCTGCTGCCTCCGAACAAGGCAAGTCAAGGGCAACTCCACCGTCATGCTCGATGTTGGCCCGAGTGGTGTCAAAATGCGTATTGTTCGGGACGACCGATCCGGGTTGCACTGTTTCGGCAAACAGTATCCTTTCCGCCGCGCGGCCCTGGTGAACGGGAATGACGTGCTCGAGCCCGGTTAGACCCTGCACCACCCCTGCAAACCGCTCGTAAGAGCTGCTTCCCGAATACGTTTCGTCACCTCGCATGAGCGCCGCCCATTGCTGAGCCGACATCGCTCCGGTGCCCGAGTCGGTTAGGAGATCAATCAAGACTTCGTCACTGCGAAGGCCGAAAAGGTTGTAACCGGTACGCCTGAGCGCTTCCTCCCGCTCAGGCGGGGTGGTGAACCGCAGCGGCTCCACAGCCTTGATTCGGAACGGCTCGATAATCGTGTTCCAGTCTTCCACCCGGCTCCCCTCCCTTCGTCCTTGCGGACCGCGGTCAGTGGTCCGTGGTCCGGGGTCCACAGCGCGTCATTCAGGGTAGCGTTCCGGGCGCCCATACGTCACTCCGTCGGTCGGCTAACCGTCGACCGTGAAATAGCCAATATGATGGCTTAGGGACTCAACGGGTTCCACCAAGCTATGTCACGGGCGGGCGAGATCGCCCAATGAGCGGCGTCTGATCCCGCCGAAAAAGGAGATCGCGATGGAGCAGGATGACGTAACGCTGATGCAGGCACCTAGCACCGAAGAGGACAACTCTTGTTTGCCCGAGCTGGTTTCCCACCTGCGCGATAACCGCACTCAGTTACGAGAGGAGTGGGCGCAACGCATCACCGACGCTCAGTTGCTCGGCGCCATGTCCGAAGAGGAGATCTTTTCGGAGGTCACATCGGTCTTCGATAACTACGTCAACACTCTCGAAACGGGAAGTGTCGAATCCCTTCAAGAGTATGCCGAGGACCTGTCCGAGCGCATCATTCCCCGGGGCGTGGAAACCCACGAGGTCCTTGGCATCGTGCTGCTTCTGCGTGATGTACTTGCACGTTCCCTATTTCAAAAGTATCAAGATGACTTCAAGCTGTTGAACCGTGTGCTCGATGCCTACGAGCCCGCCGCTAACCGGATTGCCGTCATCGTTGGTGTCAGCTTCGTCCACGAACGCGAACGGGTCATCGGAAAGCAGCAGGCCACCATTCGAGAATTATCTACCCCGGTCCTTCAGGTTCGCGAACGGCTTCTGGCCCTTCCGATCATCGGTGAGCTCGATTCGCAGCGAGCGGGGCAGCTGACTGAACAATTGCTGAATGCCGTCCGGAGCAACCGGGCCAGAGTGGTAGTGATCGATATCACCGGTGTGCCTTCGGTGGATAAAAACGTCGCCAACCACCTGGTTCAGACGGTGAGGGCCTGCCGGCTCATGGGGGCGGCGGTTCTGGTCACCGGTCTCTCCTCGGACATCGCCAGAACCCTTGTCACCCTGGGCGTCGACCTGAGCATGATGAATACGGTGGGAGACCTTCAGGGAGGCATCGAGGAAGCCGAACGCCTCCTCGGTTACGAGGTGCAAAAAGCGCCCGCGACAATGTCCGAAACCGCCAAGGAATAGCGCCGATCCATGCCGGTTCCCATCCTGAAGCAGGGCCCCTATCTCGTCGCCTCCATTCAAGATGCCCTCAGCGACGGTGAAGTTCTCGAGCTCCAGGACAACCTCCTGAGGCAGATAGGGGAGGTCAGAGCACGCGGAATCATCGTCGATGTGGCCGCAATGGACGTCATCGACTCCTTCGCGGCGCGTTCCCTTCGCACCGTTGCCTTGACCACAAGACTGCGGGGGGCCGAAATGGTCATCGTGGGGATCCAACCCGACGTTGCCTTTGCGATGGTGCAATTCGGCTTGCTCATGGATGATGTCAATACGGCCTTGGACCTAGAGGAGGGGCTCGAGTTTCTGGATAGTTGGTTCGCCGAAGGGGCAGATGACGGTGAGGGATGAGATCCTCGTCGCTATCTCGTCGGATCGCGATATCGTTCTCGCACGCCAGACGGGCCGTTCGATGGCAACAGAACTGGGCTTGTCCAAGAGCGAGGCAACTCTACTGGCAACTGCGATCTCTGAAGTGGCGCGCAACATCGTCCAGTACGTTGGTGACGGTCAGATTCTGCTCTGCATCGTCAATGGCAGTGGAACAGACGGCATCAAGGTAATCGCAAGTGACTCTGGACCAGGAATTGAGAATGTCGAGCTGGCCCTTCAAGATGGACAATCGTCGGGCGGTCGTCTGGGACTCGGCCTGCCGGGCGCCAGAAGACTTATGGATGAATTCCACATGGTCTCCAGGGTCGGCGAGGGAACTACCGTAACGATGACAAAGTGGAAGGCCGCTTGGCGTGAGTGATGCGCCGCCCACCCCTCTGGAGTGGGGGGTTGCCATGCGTCCCTACTCGGGCGAAACAGAATCTGGCGACATCGCAGTTATCGAGCCATCTGAGGGCGTCACGCTCGTGGCGGCCATTGATGGACTCGGACATGGACCGGAAGCTGCAGCCGCCGCTCGAGCAGCCGCAGCCATACTCGAGGCGGGCGTCGGTCAGGATGTCGCCGTCCTGGCGAAGAGATGCCACGAGGCGCTGGAAGAAACGCGCGGGGCGTCCATCAGCCTTGCCGCCATCGACGCGGGTAACCACACGATGACGTGGGTGGCCATCGGCAATGTCGAGGGGAGACTCGTTGAGCGCGGGTGCCCAAGCCGCTCAATCCTTCCCGGCGCAGGAGCTGCCGGGGTGGAGCTTCCTCGGCTGCAGCCCGAAACGCTCGGTTTACGGCGGGGCAGCATTCTGATCTTCGCAACCGATGGCGTGCAAACGAGCTTCTCCGATTCCCTTGCGGCCTCTGGCTCACCGCAACAGATAGCAGAGCGCATCCTGGAGGAGCACGGAAAGAGCACGGACGATGCGCTGGTCCTGGTCGTCCGCTACCTGAGGGTTACGAAGTGAAGGAGGCGAGGGCCGAACGATTCGGCGCCGCATACGCCCTCGGCTTCAAGAACTACCTCCTTCGCAAAGACGAAGAGTCGCTACATGCCGCCTATGAGCTGGGCCGTGCAGCAGTGACCGCCCAACTGAGCATGCTCGATCTGGCTGCAATACATCATGAAGTACTGGTCGTTGCGCTCGGGCGTACGGAGCATGATAGGGCGAGCTGGGTCACCGAGGCAGGCGCCGACTTCTTCCTGCAAAGCCTTTCTGCCTTCGAAATGGTCCGGCTCGGCTATCGCGAGGCCCAAGAAACGGCGCTTCTGGAGAAAACCCATGCCGCCCAGCTACACCAGTTGGCCGACGCCGCCGCCACCATCAATTCGCGGCTCTCGTTCGATGACATGCTCCAACTGGTGACGGAACAAGCCCGTGAGGTGATAGGGGCTCATTGCTGCATAGCGAGTGTGGTTCTTGACGACGGCCCCACGATTATCAACTGGAAGATCTCCTGCTCTCAGTCTCGGTCCACTTGGCACAAGCTCGGGCACGAGGAAGAGTTGTCTTATCTCTATTCGAAGGTAACGGACGCCGGTCATCCCGTCATGATGTCGAAGGAAGAGCTCGAACATGACCCGACTTGGAGCGCCTTCCTCCGCGCAGCAAGGACTGATCGTGCCGTCAACGGCTCGCTTGTCACACCCCTGACAGACCGGCACAGTCACAGGCTCGGCTCCATTCTGGTGCTGGACAAGTACGACGGCGCGTTCTCCGAGAAGGACGAATCCATCCTGGTGCAGCTTGCCCAGATGGCCTCGGTTGCAATCGAGAACGGGCGCCTCTACGAGCGCGAGCATCGAATCGCCGAAACACTCCAACGCGGGTTACTGCTCCAACAATTGCCCCGAGTCCCCGGCATGACATTGGGTGTGCGGTACCTGCCGGGGGCGGCGGGAGTGAACGTGGGGGGCGACTGGTTCGACGTTGTCGCCCTGCCGAAAGGCCGCACCGGCATCGCAGTCGGTGACGTTGTGGGCCGGGGAGTCCCGGCCGCGTCGGTCATGGGACAAACGAGAACGGCCTTTCGCGCCTATGCGCTCGATGGCAATCCACCCGAAACCGTCGTTGCCCAATTGAACCGTCTGCTGCCCACACTTGACAGAGATCACTTCTCCACCATGATCTATCTCGTCTGGGATCCGGAAGACTGTATGAGCATCGTGAGCGCCGGCCACCCCCCACCCCTCCTCAGAGAGGCGAGCGGACGAGCCTCCTACCTTGGCCACCGGGTATCGGCCCCCTTGGGGGTGCTGGCAGATGCCGAATACCAAAGCCATAAGTTCTCTCTGGAAGCCGGCTCGACTCTGCTGCTCTATACCGACGGCCTCATCGAACAACAAGGTGGGCTAGATGAGGGACTGACGCGCTTGCTAAATGCCGTCGAAAAGGAAACCAATGGTGTCGAGACTATGTGCGATCAGGTACTCGAGCACATGCTCGACGAGGACGCAACGGACGACGTCGCGCTGCTGGCCCTGCGGTTGGACTGACCCTCAGCTTCGAGGCCCTAGTCCCCTTTCCTCCGGTTCGGGATGGCGCTGCACCAAACTGCGTTTCTCGAGTCTGTCGAGGTGACTCGTCTTTGCGGGACGGAGTGCGTTTGACCCGCGGCTCGCCCGTGGGCCAAGTGGCCGGCCCTCGTGTGTCGTTGCCGGTTCAGGGCCGCCTCAGGCACGGGCACCTCGGAGCCGTTAGGCGTGCTGTTCCCTGCGCCGAGCGATGATCTGGCCGGCGGCCCGCCTGCCGCTGCGCAAGGCTCCTTCCATGGTCCCGGCCCAGACCCCCGCCGTGTGCTCTCCGGCGAAGAAGAGGGCGCCGGCGGGTTCGCACAGACCCGCTCGGTCGCGGGGGCGGCCTGCCAATTCGACGCTGTAGGCCGCTCGGACCCAGGGGTCGTCATCCCAGATCGTCGCCACGGCCCCCTCGGGTGACAGCGCCAGGTCGGGTCTCAACTCGGTAAGACGCGCCAGCCATAGCCCCGTTCCGTCGCCGACCTCGAGCGCTTCGAGCGCATGCGTCGAGCCTGCAAAGGAGCTCACCACCGGTTGCACCTCGCCACCACCACCCCGGGCGGTCCAGCACCAGAAGCGATCCGGGACGCTCATGACCGCGCTGGGTTCGGCCTCCCGCTCGAGTGGTACCGAGAGCTTAGCGGCATGCCCATAGTCCACGCTCCGATTGGCACGCACCTTGCCCTGGGGGAGGTTCGGGCTGAAGGCGATGTCTTCCAGCACCGACGCTGGAACGGTGATGAGCGTCACATCCGACGGGGCTTCGAAGCCCTCTCCCTGAACGGTGGCGGATCCCCCGGTCCACTTCACACGCTCGACCCGATGGCGGGTCCGAACGGGGGACGGAAGCGGCCGCACCAGCGCCTCGGCCAGCCTCGAGTTGCCGCCGGCAATCCGCGCGCTCTGGCTCTCCGAAAAGGTGGACGAGGTGTGGGCGGCCAGGTGCCCCGCTAGCTCGGCGGCCTCGTGAGCGGCGGAGATCGAGAGCCTGGCCTCGAGTGCCGCCCGTGCGCCGGACGACATCGGAGTCGCGTCCAAGAGGTCCCCGATTGCCACGCCCGGCCCGGGCGCGTGGGCTCCGGCGATCTCGGTCAACGCCGCGGAGACTCGGACGAGCTCAGCGCGCTCGACTTCGGGGCCTCCGCGCGGCTCGCGATCCCCGTACGCCATCCCTGTTGGCGCAAGCGCGGTGTCCAGGCGTCGTGCCAGCTCCCGGGTGGTGTCGTAATCGTCGAGGATGAACTCGGCGCCGCGCTCGATCACGGCGCCGGTGGGCAGGGTTTCCGACCACACCCTGCCTCCGATTCGATCGCGTGCCTCGAATACCTCAACAGCGACCCCGGCCGAGCTCAGAGCCTCGGCGGCGGCCAGGCCGGCGAAGCCGGCGCCGATGACGTTGACTTTCACGCCGGGCAGTATCCCACCCCGCGCTTCGAGGCCGGCCTCGGGTGCAGGCTCTGACAACTGTCGGGTGTCGGAGCATCACGGCTCTGCGCCCCGGCGTGGCTCGGGCGAACCAGAGGGTGTTTGGAGCGCCCCAGACCAGATTTGAACTGGCGACCTTCTCCTTGACAGGGAGATGAGCACTCCTAGCTGCTCCACTGGGGCAAGGCAAATCGAGGCTAACAGACGCTATGCCCAAAGTCGCCCGGCCGCGCGCCCGAGGCTCCGGCACGGTTGCTATCCTGCGAAGCTAGGGCGAGGTAGCTCAGTTGGTAGAGCACGCGACTGAAAATCGCGGTGTCGGCAGTTCGATTCTGCCCCTCGCCACCGCACCGCGGCTTTTTCTGCTCTTCCTGCACGGGGAGCCCGGTAACCGGACCCGCGAGTGCAATGAAGCTCTCGCCCGTCCTGCTAGTTGACGACTTCCGATGAGCGCACGAAGGTCCATCTGTCGGCCATCTGGGAGAACAGGCGCTCCGCCAAGGGAAGATCGCCGGCTGCGAGAGCGTCCAACGAGCTCCACAGCTCTGCAGCGGAGTGGTCTTCGACCAGTTCCTCAGGGGGAAACAGGCCGGCAACGGTCCCATAGTCGAGCTCGAGCATGCCGTCATCGGCGAACTGCTCAACCCACGACACCAGCTCCCGCACCGCGTCGACCACCGACTCGTCAAATGACACTTCGTCCAACACCTTCAACGATCTCCTCAAGCGCTCCTTTGCCCCGGCCATGTCGGTTTCATAGCGCAGGCGCAATCCGTCTTTGTCCTCGGTCAGGATCCGCTGGAGGGGATCGAACGCGGTGAACCACCTCAAAGGGACGTGCCAGTTGGCATGGAGGATGTGAGAGCGAACCCTGGGGTCGGAGTCCGCCAGCGCCGCCAGCTCCGCTGCGGCTCGTCGTGCCTCCTTCTCCGGCACGAAGGCATCCGCGACCTCCTCCGGAACGCTCGTTCTGAACGCGAGCAAACCTGCAAACATGCGTAAGCGGGTGCGGTGGGGGCACAAGAAGGTTCGTCCGCCAACCCGGCGCACCATGGCCCCGCCCAATGACGCCGCCAGAGGTTCGCCTCCGGGCATCGACGCAGAGATCAGCCACTTGCGAGAGTCCCCTGTGTCGGCCGGTTCGCTCACGCCTGGATCCGCCAGCCACCGATCGCGCTCCAATTGGCTGAAGCAGGACGCCCGCTCGAACGCACGCAAGTAAGAGGTTCGGATCACGTCGGAAACTGTAGCCCGCCTCGACAAATAAGCAGTTCACCATCTGTCACCGGCCCATATCCGGCATCATTAGGTACGATCTTTGTGACCATCGAGACGCGCTGCACCGGGCGCAACGGCGCGCCCGGCTTGCTAAGGGGTGACGAATGGGAGTGTTCGAGCACATCAATGGTGATGGCTTCGAGCAAATCGTGTTTTTTTCCGACGACCACTCGCAGCTCCGAGCCATAGTTGCGATCCACTCGACTGCGTTGGGGCCGGCCTTGGGTGGAACGCGCTTTTGGCCCTACCCGAGCGAAGACGCAGCTCTGTTAGACGTCTTGCGGTTGGCGCAAGGAATGACTTTGAAGGCCGCCGCAGCAGGGCTTGACCTCGGCGGGGGGAAAGCCGTCATCATCGGCGATCCAAAAACCTTGAAGTCAGAAGAGCTGCTGCGCTCCTATGGCCGCTACGTGGGGGCGTTGGGTGGACGTTACATCACCGCAGAGGACGTCGGCACGAACCTTGCAGACATGGACGTCGTGCGCCGCGAGACACGCTGGGTGACGGGATGCTCCCATACCTACGGGGGATCAGGTGACCCCTCGCCTGTAACCGCTTACGGAGTCCTTCAAGGGATGAAGGCCAGCGCCCTGGAGGCATACGGTAAGGCCGAGCTAAAGGGATTGAGGGTGGCCATACAAGGAGTCGGCAAAGTCGGTTATGCGCTCTGCGGATATCTTGTAGAAGAAGGCGCCGAAGTGGTCGTCACCGATCTCGAGGCGGACAACCTCGCGCGAGCTGTGGCGGATTTCGGCGTCGCCACGACCTCGCTGGATGAGATCTATGCACTCGATGTCGACATCTTCGCCCCCTGCGCCATGGGTGCGGCCATCAACGACGATACCCTCTCGGAGCTCAACTGCAAGATCGTTGCCGGCTCGGCCAACAACATTCTGGCACGCGAGGAACATGGAGAGAAACTTAAAGGGCTTGATATCGTCTACGCCCCCGATTTCGTTGTCAATGCGGGCGGGATCATCAACATCTCAGACGAGCTCCAGGGGTATAACCGCGAGCGGGCAATAAAGCGTGTAGAGGGCATATTCGAAACCCTGCAAACTATCTATGATCTGGCGCGCACACAAGACATTTCCACCGTCGCTGCCGCCACAGAGTATGCCAATGAGCGCATCCGAAAAATCAGCCGCATTCACCTCGTGCGGACGGCAGAGCAAACTCCGCCTTCTCACCCTGAGCTGTGATGTCGGAAGTCCTTCGCATCATCGGCGATGGTGCCGGCGTACCAGACAAGGATGTCCCCGAAGGTCTGAACCACAAGGATCTCATAGCCATATATCGCTGGCTCGTGCTACTGAGAACTTTTGACGAACGCGCAGTCGCGTTGCAGCGTCAAGGTCGAATCGGCACCTACGCGCTCTATTGGGGGGAGGAAGGCACCCAAGCCGGCCCCTTGTATGCCTGCGACGATCATGACTGGCTGTTCCCCTCCTACAGACAGAACGCCATCGGCGTTCTGCGCGGCGTCGCTCCATCGACAGTCCTGGCGTGGTGGCGGGGTTACGGTGGCCGCCATGGCTTCTGGAACCCGCGGGAGCACCGAACCGCACCCATATGCGTCCCCATCGCTACACATCTACCCCATGCGGTCGGTCTCTCGTGGGCGGCGAAGATCCGGCGCGATCCGGTCGCTTCCGTTGCATGGTTTGGTGATGGCGCCACGTCCGAGGGCGACTGGCACGAAGCTATGAACTTTGCCAGCGTGTTCAAGGTCGCAACCGTGTTCTTCTGCGTCAACAATCAGTGGGCGATTTCGACACCCTTCAGTAAGCAGACCGCCACAGAAACGATTGCAGAAAAGGCGGCCGCTTACGCAATGCCGGGCGTCAGAGTAGATGGTTTCGATCCACTCGCCTGTTACGCGGCCACGTATGAGGCGTTGGAACGGGGGCGCAGGGGCGACGGCCCGACGCTCATCGAGGCCTTCTGCTACCGGCTCGGAGCCCATGGAACGGCCGATGATCCCAAGCTCTATCGGGATGAAGCCGAAACACAGAAGTGGCGCGCGCTGGAGCCCGTCAAGCGCATGGGGTCGTTCCTCGTTCGCCTTGGCGTGCTCGACGACGACGCGTTGCTGAACATCGGTGCCGAAGCAAAGGAGGCCATCGCCGCAGAGGTCCGCGCTATGGAGGCCATACCGCACCCAGGGCGGGAGATCCTGTTCGACCACGTATATGCATCCGGCCGCCCATGGAGCTTCGACGAAGGGCTCGCCGAGCTCCAGGGTACCGATCGACCACCCGAGGTTAGACCTCTGGCTCCGCAACCGGGCCCTTCCACCGGCGACGCCGAAGCCCCAACCGATCCATGAGCCGGCTCACCATGGTCGAGGCACTGAACCTCGGCCTGCGGCAGGTCATGTCGGAGGATGATCGCGTCGTCGTCATGGGTCAGGACATTGCGCAGACCGGCGGAGTCTTCAGAGTCACGGCGGGATTGCTGGACGAGTTCGGGGGTGACAGGGTTGTCGACACTCCCCTGGCCGAAGCGGGGATCATCGGATCGGCGATCGGCATGTCGCTCTACGGAATGCGTCCGGTGGCCGAGATTCAATTCGACGCATTCGTATATCCGGGTTTCGAGCAGATCGTCGTCCACGCCGCTCGCTACGCATGGCGCACGCGTGGCGAATGCCCCGCTTCCATAGTCGTACGAATTCCGTACGGAGGCGGGGTGCGCGCTCCAGAGCTGCACTCGGATTGTCCTGAAGCTTTGTTCGCCCACGTGCCTGGGCTCAAAGTGGTCTCTCCCAGCACACCGGAGGATGCCCGGGACATGCTGGTAGCCGCAATCCTCGATCCCGACCCCGTGATCTTCATGGAGCCCAAGCGCATCTATCGAAGCGCTCGAGGTGAAGTCGCCGGCCGGCCGCCCTTCCCAATCACGGGAGGTGACGGCCTCTACAACGCGGCGATCTCACATGCCCGCACGGCGCGGGCCGGCAGCGACCTCGCCATCTTCTCGTATGGCGCCGCCGTCCCTCTATGCATCGAGGCCGCCGGCGCGCTCGCGGCTCGCGAGGGAGTTCATGCGCAGGTGGTGGATCTGCGCTCGCTGTACCCGCTCGACGCAGACGCGATCACTGCGGCCGCAACTGAATGCCGGCGCGCCTTGGTGGTGCACGAGGCACCCCGTATGGCGGGAATAGGAGCGGAGGTCTCGAGCATCATTCACGAACGCGCCATGGCGGATCTCGAAGCACCCGTAGGGCGAGTGACCGGCTTCGATGTCCCCTCCCCTCAGTTCGCCAACGAAGACGATTACCTCCCTTCGGTTGATCGCATAGTGGCCGGCGCGCGCAAAGTCTTGGACTGGTAATGCCAGATTTCAAGCTCCCCGATCTCGGAGAGGGGGTAGCAGAAGCCGAGATCGACCAATGGCACGTCGCCGAGGGGGACATCATCGCCGAGGACCAGGCGTTGGTAGACGTCATCACCGACAAAGCGTCGGCGGAAATCCCGTCCCCGTACGCGGGGGTCGTGTCCAAGCTTCACTTCGCCACGGGCGACGTTGCGTCCGTAGGCGCGGTGTTGGTATCGATCGATGCCGGCCCCGGTGACGAGGTGGACGAGGGCCAGCCGAGCGGCTCGGGTCAGGTTCCAGAAACCGCCGGAGAAGCGCCCGGGGACGTCGTCGACGACAATGGTATCAAGGCCACGCCCTCGGTGCGGCGGCTGGCGCGCGGTTTGGGCGTGCAACTTCAGTCCCTCACGGGCTCCGGGCCAGGCGGGCGCATCCTGCGAGCCGATGTCGAAGTGCAGGTGAGCCCTCCGCCGTCACAGGACACACGTTTGGGGGAACGCCGCGAGCCGCTGCGCGGGGTGCGGCGCGCCGTCGCAGCCCGAATGAGCGAAGCCCATCGAATGGTCCCCCCGGTGACCCACGTCGAGGAATGTGACGTAACCGAGCTCGAGGTCACGCGAAAACGCTTCAATGAAGCCTCTTCCAGCGCGCCGAGGCTGACCTTCCTGCCGTTCATCGTCGATGCGGTGGCCGCAGCCCTCATGGAGTTCCCAGCACTAAATGCATCGCTGGACGAAAACACCTCCGAAATCGTGTACCACGATCGCTACGACATCGGCATCGCCGTCGACACGACGGAGGGCTTGGTCGTCCCGGTAGTTCGCAGCGCCGGTCTCAAATCGATTCCTGAGCTGGCAACAGACATCGAACGCCTGGCAAGCGGAGCACGGGCCGGAAGTCTGGAACTCGGCGACTTGCAGGGTTCGACCTTTACGGTAACAAGCCCCGGTGCCTTCGGAGGGCTGATGGCCACACCGATCGTGTTCTACCCTCAAGCGGCGATACTCGGGGTACACAAGGCGGCCGACCGCCCGGTGGTGCGCGACGGCGCCATTGTCGTCCGGCGGATGATGAATCTGTCGGTCACCTTCGACCACCGCATCCTCGACGGCATGACCGCTGCCAAGTTCATCCTCGGAGTGATCGAGAAACTTGAACAACCCGAACCGCCCGACCCGCCCGACCCGCCCGACCCACCGAGTGGGTGGTGAGTGTGAATAATGCACAACTGCCACCCACTCGGCACAAGAACTAGAGGTTTCCCCGCAGCGCCTGATCCCGCTCGATCGCCTCGAACAGCGCTTTGAAGTTCCCCGCCCCGAAGCCTCGGGCCCCGTGGCGTTCGATGACCTCGTAGAAGACCGTGGGGCGATCCTGCACCGGCTTGCTGAAGATCTGCAGGAGGTGGCCGTCCTCGTCCTTGTCCACGAGGATGCCGTTGCGGGCAAGATCGGCCAATTGTGATTCGATTTCCGGGACGCGCTCTCTGGCGTCCTGATAGTAGGTTTCCGGTATCTCCAGGAAGTCCAGCCCTGCAGTGCGCATGGACTCGACCGTTCCTACGATGTCCTCGGATGCCATCGCGATGTGCTGAACGCCCGGCGAGCCGTAGTAGTCGAGGTACTCCTCGATCTGAGACTTGCGCTTACCTTGCGCCGGTTCGTTGATCGGAAACTTGATCTTCCCCTCGCCCGACCACACAACCTTGGACATCAAGGCCGAGTACTCGGTCGAGATCTCGTCATCCGAAAAGTGCACGAGCTCGGTGAACCCCATAATGCGTTCGTAGAAGCTCACCCAATCGTTCATCTTCCCCAACTCGACGTTGCCGACCACGTGATCGACATAGCGGATGCCGAAGCCCTTGGTGTCGCCGGCCCCGAGAGAGCTGAAACCTGGCATGAAGGCTCCCGAGTAACCATTCCGGCTCACGAGCGAGTGGATCGTCTCGCCGTACGTGGCAATGGATGCACGCATCACCTTGCCGTGGTCGTCCTCGAAGGTCTCAGGTGCGGACACTCCGGCTGCGCCGCGCGATAAGGCGGCTTCGTACGATTCAGCCGCATCGGGAACCCGCAGCGCTACGTCATATACGCCGTCACCATGAACCCTGACATGTCTGGCTATGCCGCTGTCCGATTGCATCGCTCCGGTGAAGACCAGATTGATCTCTCCCTGACTCACGCAGTAGGACGCCCGGTCACGCGTCCCGGTCTCGAGACCCGCATACGCCACCGGTGTGAACCCGAACGCTTTGTAATAATGCGCCGCCTGCCTGGCATTCCCCACATAGAATTCGATGTAGTCGATTCCTAGGATGGGAAACGGGTCGGGAGTGGTAGTCATCGCTGGTGCCTCCTCGAGCGAAAGGGCCGGTGATCCACTCTAGTGCCTCGTCGCGCAAGTAGCGCTGCACCGAGAGCAGATGCGCCCGAAGTCTGCACGACGCGGGCACTAGCGCTCTTTGCGCCGGCCGCTGCCCGGCGAGGCGTAGTTGCTACCGGCCCTGCCAATGGGGCCGGCGCTTGGACAGGAACGCCTGCACGCCCTCAACGTGGTCGATGGTCGCCCCTGCCTCGGTTTGGACATTCACCTCGCGCTCGAGCTGTTCGTCCAACGACAAGTCGGATGCCCCGGTCAAGAGAGCCTTGGTCAACGCGTAGGCGCGCGTCGGCCCCCCCGCCAACCGCCTCGCCTCCGCTCGCCACACAGACTCGAACTCGTCATCTTGGACCACACGGTGCACCAGCCCGAGTTGCAATGCTTCGTCCGCCGGAACCGCTTTGCCGTCCGAAACCAAGGACCAGGCGCGCGATTCGCCCACCATTCTCACCAGAAACCACAACGCACCTGAATCGGGGACCAGACCCACTTGGGCAAACGGCCACACCAGACTCGCCTTGGCAGAGGCAATCCTGACATCGCAAGCAAGGGCGATGCTCGCGCCGGCACCGGCTGCGACCCCGTTCAAAGCCGCCATCACCGGCTTGGGCGCCGCCACAATCGCGCTGACCAACGGGTTATAGCGCTCGCGCAGGATGCGTCCCAAGTCGGCGGGCTCTCCGCGCGCATAGCCCTCGGCCAGAGCACCGAGGTCCTCGCCGGAGCAAAAGGCGCGCCCGGCTCCGGTCAACACCACACAGCGGACCCCTTCGTCCCCGGCCACGCTGCGGACGGCATCGAGCGCTTCGGTCCCCAACCTGTCGTCGAAGGCGTTCAGAACCTCGGGACGGTTGAACCTGAGCGTAGCCACGCCCGCATCCACCGACAGGTCCAGCATCAACGGTGCGCCACTAGACCCGCTGAGGCTCGAGGACCTGCTTGTTGCGAAGCTCCGCCGGCGGGATCGGTACCGGGTAGCGCGAGGAAAAGCATGCCGTGCAGAAGGTCTCCTGCGGAAGCTCCGTGGCCTCGACCATCCCCTGCAGGGAAAGAAACGCCAGAGAGTCGGCCGCTATGTGCGAACGGATGCCCTCAACATCCAGTTGAGAAGCAATCAGCTCGTCACGGTCGGGCATGTCGATGCCGTAAAAGCACGGCCACTTGATCGGAGGTGAGGAGATGCGCATGTGCACCTCGCGCGCTCCGACGTCTTTCAGCATGGCCACGATCTGACGAGTCGTATTGCCCCGCACTATCGAGTCGTCGATCACCACCACTCGCTTGCCCGCGATCACTTCGCGCAGTGGGTTCAACTTCATCCGGATGCCCTGCTCGCGCATCGCCTGCGTGGGCTGGATGAAGGTGCGGCCCACGTAGCGGTTCTTCACGAAACCCTCCCCGTAAGCGATGCCGGATCTGCGGGCGAATCCCTGAGCCGCGGGAATTCCGCTGTCGGGCACGGGCATGACCAGCTCGGCCTCCGCGTGAGCCTCCTCCGCGAGCCGTTCGCCCATACGAACTCTCGATGCGTAGACGTTCTGGCCCATCAGGTTCGAGTCGGGCCGCGCAAAGTAAACATGTTCGAACACACACGCCGCATGACGGGCTTCGGCAAATCTCTCGCTCACCAAGCCGTCATCATCGATGCACACGAGCTCGCCGGGCTCAACGTCACGGATGAAGTCCGCTCCGAGGAGGTCGAGCGCGCAACTCTCGGAGGCGAGGATCCACGTGTCCCCCCCGAGCTTACCGATGCATAGCGGGCGGAAGCCGTGAGGATCGCGCGCGCCGAAAACGCTCGTCTCGTCCATCATGGTGAACGAGTACGCCCCCGAGAGCTGCGGCAGCACGTCGAGGATCGCCTGCTTGGTGCTCCCGGCGTTCGCACGCGCAACGTGTGAGGCAACGAGGTCGGTATCGGACGACGCCCGAAGCGCCCGGCCCGGGGTCGGGTCGCCCCCCGCCAGCCTGAGCGAATCTCTCAGATCGTTCGAGTTGACGAGATTGCCGTTGTGGGCGAGGGCGAACTGTCCGGAGGGGGCGCTCTTGTAAGAGGGCTGTGCGTTGTTCCACGAAGACGCCCCCGTGGTCGAGTACCTGACGTGGCCGATGGCAACGTGACCCTGAAGGCTCTCCAGCACGGATTCGTCGAATACCTGGGCCACGAGCCCGAGCTCCTTGAACACGACCATGCTCCCGCCGTCCGAAACCGCCATGCCGGCCGATTCCTGGCCGCGATGCTGCAGGGCATAGAGAGCGTGATAGACGAGCCTGGGAACGTCCTCCCGGGGGGAAAAAACTCCGACGACGCCGCAGGCATCTTTGGCTTCGGCCATCTAAGGCAGCTTAAGGGACAATGACTGGGCGAAGGCGGAGTCCCAGCGGCTTCGGGCACCGGCCACGGGCATCAAGAAGGCTCCGAAGTCGAGGTTCTCTCCCCCCACCTCGCCGAGCATGGCGATGGGCACCCCGTGATCCCCGGCCAGCCCGGCCAGCCCGGCCACCTCGGCGGGGACGCACGAGACGACCGCGCGCGACGGCGACTCGGAGAACAGGATCTTCCAAGCCTCACCTGCGGGCAGGTCGACTGCGAACCCAAGGGACCCGTCAAGGGCGGCCTCGGCAAGGGCCACCCCCAGGCCCCCGGAGGAAAGGTCGTGCGCCGAGCGCAGGAGGTGCTCCATGGACGCACGCCGGAGGAGCAGATGAAGACTCCGTTCGGCGGCGAGGTCGAGCCTGGGGGGCCGTCCCGAGAGCGCGCCCCCGCCAAGGGCGGCGAGCTCGCTTCCGCCGAAGTCGAGATCGTCCGTGGCGCCGAGCAGCAGGATCACGTCGCCGGCGGCGCGGAATCCGATGCCCACCTGGGTCTGAACCGGATCGAGAACGCCAAGCATCCCGATGACCGGAGTGGGGTGAATGGGGCGGCCGTCGGTCTCGTTGTAGAAGGACACGTTGCCGCCGGTCACCGGCGTGCCGAGAGCGCGGCACGCATCCGAGATGCCGCGTATGACCTCGGTGAACTCCCACATGACCTCCGGCTCCTCGGGGCTTCCGAAATTGAGACAGTTGGTCACTGCGACCGGACGTGCGCCCGTGCAGGCGACGTTTCTGGCCGCCTCGGCCACGGCAAGCCTGGCCCCCTCATAGGGGTCGAGCCGGCAGAACCGCCCCGGGCCGTCTACGGTGATCGCCACGTCGACGGCGGAGCCGGGGAGCCGGATGACTGCGGCATCGGCTCCCGGGCCCTGCAGTGTGCCGAGCCCGATCATGTGGTCGTACTGCTCCCACACCCACCGTTTCGAGGCGATGTCGGGCTGGGACAACATCGCCAGAAAGGTGGTGGCGAGGCTTGCCGTGGGGGCCTGGAACGCCACCGGATCGGGCTCGTCCCGCCGGTCCGGGCGCCTCCGCGGACGGTCGAGGGCCGGAGCGTCGTCGGTCAGGGCGATCGAGGGGATGTCGGCCACCGTCTCGCCCCCACTCAGCACCTGAAGTCGCCCTGTCGAGGTGACCTCACCTATCACCCCGGCCCCCACCTCCCACCTGTGACACACCTCGAGTACCGCCTCGAGCTTCGAGGGTTCGACCACCGCGAGCATCCGCTCCTGGGACTCGGAGATCATGACCTCGAAGGGGGCCATGCCTGGCTCCCGCCGCGGGACCCGGTCGACATCCACCAGCGCACCGGTCCCGGCTTTCGCCGTCATCTCGGATGCCGGGCAGCAGATGCCTCCGGCGCCGAGGTCTTGGAAACCAGCGAGGAGGTCGGCCCGTACGAGCTCGAGACAGGCCTCGATAACGAGCTTCTCGGTCAAGGGGTCGCCCACCTGGACCGAGGGCCGCTTGTCCGCGGCCTCGGCGTCGAAGCCCGTAGAGGCAAGCACGCTGGCGCCGCCGATCCCATCGCGGCCCGTCGAAGAGCCGATGAGGACCAGTGCGTTGCCGAACCCCTCGGCCCGACCGTGCTGAAGCGTGTGTTCGACGACACCGAGGCAGGCCACGTTCACCAATGGGTTGCTCTCGTAGCAACTATCGAAGACCGACTCGCCGCCGACCGTTGGCACGCCGATGGCGTTCCCGTAGGAGGAGATGCCGTCGACCACCCCCTCGACCAGATAGTCGGTCGTTCCCCGGCCCGGGTGGCCGAAGCGAAGCGAATCCATCAGAGCTATCGGGCGGGCCCCCATTGACAGGATGTCCCGGACGATCCCGCCGATCCCCGTTGCCGCCCCGTTGCCGGGTTCGACGAAAGAGGGATGGTTGTGAGATTCGATCTTCCAGGCCACCTTCACCCCGGGCGCGACCTCGACTACGCCGGCGCCCTCGCCGGGGCCGACGACGACATGGGCCCCCTCGGTCGGGAGGTTGGCTAGATGACGGCGGCTTGATTTGTACGAGCAGTGCTCGCTCCACATCACCGAGAACATCGCCAGCTCGGTGAAGGTCGGCTCCCGTTCGAGGATCTGCCGAATCCCGTCAAGCTCGTCATCGGTCAACCCGAGCTCGCGATGGAGGGTCGAGGCAAGACTCAAAGGTGTACGTGCTCTCGGGCCGGGATCGAATCCAGCATGGAACCCAGGATCGCGGCGCCGTCCTGAGAACCGGAGGACGGGTCACAGGCTCGTTCGGGATGCGGCATGAGGCCGAATACGTTGCCGCGTTCGTTCGTCACGCCCGCTACGTCGTCGAGCGCCCCATTCGGGTTGTCCGTGTAACGCAGTACCACCTGCCCATTGGCCTGTATCCGATCGAGATCGTCTGGGTCGCAGTACCAGCTTCCCTCAAAATGGTTGATCGGGATGCGCAGCCGCTGGCCGGCATGGGCGCGGACGGTGAAGAGGGATTCATCGTTGTCGACGCGCAGATCGACCCATCTGCATATGAATTTGAGCCCCGAGTTCTTTCGCAACGCGCCGGGAAGCAGTCCCGCCTCACAAAGGACTTGGAAGCCGTTGCAGATGCCGATGACCGTTCCGCCCGCATCGGCATGGTCGGTCACGGCCCCCATCACGGGGGAAAAGCGCGCAATCGCTCCGGTTCGGAGGTAGTCGCCGTGAGCGAACCCTCCGGGAAGAACCACGATATCGACATTCGGGAGGGAGGTCTCTGTATGCCACACATAGGTCGTCTCAGCGCCGAGGGACTCGAGAGCCCACCGGCAGTCCCGTTCGCAGTTCGAGCCCGGGAATACGACAATGCCGGCGCGTGCGCTCACAGCAGGGTGACGTTGTACGACTCGATCACCGGGTTGGCAAGAAAGCGGTCGCACATCTCGGCCACCAAGGCACGGGCCTCCTCCGCCGTGCCGGCGTCGACCGTCATCTCGATGCGCTTTCCCACCCTGACGCCTTCGACCCCCGTGTAGCCCAAGGCCGGAAGGGATCGTTCGACCGTTTGACCCTGCGGATCGGCGATACCGGGTTTCAGCATGACGTCGACCGCGGCCCCGAAGTTCACCCGGCACCTCCGGTAACCGTGAGCAGGACGAGCGGGAGGGCGACCGCAGCGGTGAGGCAACCGGTTGCCACCGCCGTCGCCACCAGGGCCCGCCAACCGTGCAGTCTCGTCGCCGCTTGCACTCCGCGCACAAAGAGCCACCCGGACCACAAGGCAAAGCTCACTGCCAGGGCAACCGAGACGGCCGCCCAGGCGCGCGCCAGAGGGTCTGTCAACCTATCGGTCGTGAAAGTGGCGGGCCCCACGATGATGAGATCCAAGGGGAGGAGAAAAGCAAGGGCGAAGACATGGGGAAAAGACGATGCGCCCCACACCGTCCGCAGATCGCGCGCGAGGGCCGCGCCCCCCAGCACGTGAGCCGAATACCGTCCCGCAACGCCCCACAGGCACTGCCCGGTCAAACTCATGAGGGCGCCAAGTATCAGGATGGTTCCGAGATACGCCCATCGGAAGTCGGCGCCCGCGCTGTCGCGCAACCCCAGCAGGCCTCCAACCTTCAGCCACAAGAGGAGGAGTGCCGCGCCGCCGAAGGCAGCCACGACAAACGGTGCAAATCCCTCGGCGGGGTGCCGCCCGACACGTGCCCGCCGTTCGGCCACATTGAAGGCCGACTCGAACCCTGCGAGCGGGGCCACCAGCACAGACCGAAGCGTGAGTCCAAGGCGGGCGGAGGCGCGCGCCGTTCTCTGCTCCGACGCCGCCCGGGTCAGCGATTGACCTCTTCGAGCCACGACGAGAAGGGGCGGCCCGTGATGCGCTCGTAAGCTTCGAGGTAACGCTGCCTGGTTGCATCTACCACCTCGGACGGGAGGGCGGGAGGCGGGGGGCTGTGATCCCATCCCGCGGCATCGAGCCAGTCCCGCACGTACTGCTTGTCCCACGACGCCTGCGACCGTCCGGGCTCGTGATCGCCGGCCGGCCAGAAGCGGCTCGAGTCGGGGGTTAGCACTTCGTCGATGAGGACGATCTTGTCCTCCGCCAGGCCGAACTCGAACTTCGTGTCGGCGATGATGATCCCGCGCTCCAGGGCAATGGAAGCGCCGACCTCGTAGAGCCTCAGGGCAAGCTCGCGGGCTTCCTCGTAATGGGCCCGGCCAACTATCGAGGCCGCCTGATCCTCGGTGATGTTCTCGTCGTGACCGGAGGTCGCCTTCGTGGCGGGCGTGAGAATGGTCTGGGGCAGCCGGTCGGCTTCGTTCAGGCCCTCGGGCAGCCGATGCCCGCAGACGGCGCCCGTGGCGCGGTAATCCTTCAGCCCGGACCCCGCTAAGTAGCCACGGACCGTGAACTCGACCGGAAGAGGGCCGGCGCGCATGCACAACATCGCGCGCCCGGCCAGGTCGTCCATTCCGACATCGGGGAGGTCGGCGGCCCTCACCGAGATCATGTGGTTGGGGCAGAACGAGTCGAGGACATCGAGCCAGTAGTAGGACAGACCGGTCAGCACCTTGCCTTTGTCGGGAATCGCTTGAGGCAGCACGACGTCGTAAGCGGAAACCCGGTCGGTCGCTACGAGAAGGAGCTCGTCCTCTTTGACCTCGAAGATCTCGCGCACCTTGCCCGAGCCGACATGTCGAATTTGCACCACTACATGGTCTCCAGTGCGTGGAAGATCGCGTCCGTATTCCGAAGATAACGCCCGACGTCGAAGCAGCCGGCGATTTCCCCAGGATCGAGGAGCTCTGTGACCTCCGGGTCCGCCTGAAGGAGGTCGAGAAAAGGACGGCCCTCGTCCCACGCCCTAGCGGCATTTCTTTGGACCAGCTCATAGGCGCGCTCCCGTTGGGTGCCCTTTGCCAGCAGGGTTACGAGAACGGTCTGGGAGTGCACCAGCCCTAAAGAGGCATCCAGGTTCGCCCGCATTCGCTCCGGAAACACCTCGAGCCCTTCGATCAACCACCTCATCCGGTCGAGCATGTAGTCGAGGAGGATGCAGGCGTCGGGCAGGCTCACCCTTTCGACCGAGGAATGCGAGATGTCCCGCTCGTGCCAGAGGGCGACGTTCTCGAGCCCGGTGGATGCGTAGCCGCGCAGAAGCCGCGCCAGACCGCAGATGCGCTCGGACACGATCGGGTTGCGCTTGTGGGGCATGGCCGAGGACCCCTTCTGACCAGGGGCAAAGGGCTCCTGCACCTCGCGCAGCTCGGTGCGCTGCAGATGGCGGATCTCCTGGGCAAAGCGCTCGAGCGAAGCGCCGGTCAGGGCCACGGCGCTCAACCAGGCTGCGTGCCGGTCACGGGCCACCACCTGGGTCGCTACCTCCTCGTGGCGGAGCCCGAGGCGATCGCACACGTAGGCCTCGATCTCCTGTGGCAGCTGCGAATAGGTGCCGACCGCCCCGGAGAGCTTGCCGACGGCGACCTCGTCACGGGCGGCCCGCAGCCGTTCTCTGTCCCGGCTCAGCTCGAAGGCCCACCCCCCGAGCTTCACGCCGAACGAGGTCGGCTCCGCATGGACGCCGTGGGTGCGGCCCGCCGTCACGGTGGCTCGGTGCTCGATGGCCAGCGCGCGAATCCCCTGCGTGAGCCGCCCCACGCCCTCAATGAGGAGGTCGCCCGCATCCCTGAGGGCCACCGCAGTGCCGGTATCGACCACGTCGGAGGACGTCAGCCCGTAGTGGAGGTGGCGGCCCGGCTCACCCACATTCGCGCGGACGTTCTCCACGAATGCGACGACGTCGTGGTGGCGGACGGCTTCGATCTCGGCGATACGGCCGAGGTCGAAGGCGGCATTGGCCTTGATCGCGCTCAAGTCCTCGGTCGATACCTCCCCGAGCCGGACGCGCGCCTCGACCGCCAGGATCTCGATCTCGAGCCAGCGAGAAAACTTGGCGCGCTCCGAGAAGATGGCGGTCATCTCCTCGCGGCTGTACCGGGGTATCACGAGGCGATCCTAGGGCCAGGCAGCGACGTGGTTTCCACCCCGATAGCGCCGGTCCTGCTCGCCCTACGCCGGAGGGAGCAGGTTGCCCGGCGGGTGCGGGGGAGCGACGCCCGATGCGTACTCCCGGAGCCGGTCTTGTCCAGGCGCCGACAGAATCTCGAGGGCGTCGTAGAAGACCGCGCCGCGCGCCGACTTGAGGGCAGTGTCGCCGGGGGAACCAGGGGCGGGGAGGTCGGTGGTCAACAGCACAACGCGAGGCGCGCCGGCCCAAGAGCTCAGCACGGCTGCCCTGCCGAGCGCCTTCCACAACGTGTCGCTTCTGCAGAGCCCGGCACGAGCTCCCATGTAAGCCCCCGAGACGTCGAAGAGCCAGCGTTGGCCCGCTCCGTCGGCCGCCTCGAAACTGGCCTCGACCCCGCTCGGGTGGCGAAGGTCTGCCTTCAGTCCGGTAAAGCCACAGTCGGTCAGCACCGCACGGGCGATCTCTTTGGCTTTGCCCCCTTCCCTTACGACGCGCGACTGGGAGTCCGGGTCGTCCGAGCGTATGTGCACAGCGGGAAGCACCACGCGGCGGGGAAGAAGTGCAGATTGAGCATCCAGCCGTCTCTTCTCGGATTCGATCCGCTTCCGAGCCTGGTCCACGTAATCCCGGCTGGTGTCGTACCCGACGTAGTGGCGCTCGGTGCGCAGGGCGGCAACCGCCGTCGACCCCGACCCCATGAACGGGTCCAGAATGAGGTCACCCCGGTAGGTATAGAGCTCGATGAGCCGCTGCGGCAGTTCGACCGGAAAGGGGGCCGGGTGGCCGACACGCCTTGCACTTTCGGCAGGGATCTCCCACACATCGGTGGTCCCTTCGAGAAATTCCTCTTTGAAGATCGACCCTTCGGACGGCAGACCCGCGGCGGCGCGCTGGCGAGAGGTAAATGCTCTGTCGAAGCGCCCCTTGCTGGCTACGATGACTCTTTCGGTGAGATCGCGCAGCACCGGGTTGGCCGGACTTTGCCACGAACCCCAGGCACAGGAACCCGTAGCGCCGCGCGCTTTCACCCACACGATCTCACCTCGCAAGAGAAGGCCGAGTCGATCTTGCAGGATGCCGATGATGTCGGCTGCGAGCGAACGGAACGGCTTTCGTCCGAGATTGGCGACATTGACGGCTATGCGGCCGCCTGGCTCGAGTTTCACCGCACACTCGGCAAAGACATCACAGAGCATGTCGAGGTAATCCAAATAGGTCGCCGGGACGTGCCCCTCTCCGAGCGCTTCCTCGTACTCCTTGCCGGCGAAGTATGGAGGCGAGGTGACCGCCAGAGCGACCGAGCCGGGATTGATCCTATCCATACGGCGCGCGTCTCCGCAGAAGAACTTATCCACCTTGCCGGGGGGAGTAACCGCGTCATCGGCGGAGAGTCTCGGCGGGATGAAGCGCGCGTAGAAGCTGCGGGAGTCGTGATTCTCGCGCCGGCCGGTGCCGAAACTGGAGGTCGAAGTGGCCTTACGTCGCTCGCTCACAGTCGATCTCCATGTTCGTGCTCGGCGCGCCTTTCCCCGCACTGCATCCTACGCGGGATGTCCCCCCGAGCCCGGAAATCAACTCCGTCAGAGCTTCAACCCGTCCGCGAGATCCTTCTTCAGCGCGCTAAGGCCGGCACGCACCTCTTCGTCAGAGGCTCCAACGATCTGCGCTGCGAGAACACCGGCGTTCTTCGCCCCTCCAATGGCGACGGTTGCAACGGGGACGCCGGGAGGCATCTGCACGCATGAGTACAGGGCGTCGGCTCCGCCCAGGGCCTGCGACAATAACGGCACACCGATTACCGGAAGGATCGTATGTGCGGCAATCACTCCCGGTAGATGGGCGGCAAGCCCTGCCCCCGCGATTACGACCTTGAGCCCGCGTTCCAGCGCCGAGCGCGCGTACTGGGTGACGCGCTCCGGCTGTCGGTGCGCCGACATCACCTCGATCTCGTAAGAGATCGCAAAACGTTCGAGAACGGCCCCTGCCTTGGACATCACATCCATGTCGGAGTCGCTGCCCATGACGATCCCCACAGCAACGCTCATTCGTATGCTCCCCTCCTGCGCGCCGACGCGGGATGCTCGCTCATCGAACGAGACAAGGACTCGGATTCCGCCGCGCGCAAAGCGATGTCCGAGCGCATCTGGCGGCCCTGCCAATGAATTCTCGAGGCCGCATCGTAAGCGCGCTCGCGAGCCTGTTCAAAGGTGTCCCCGAGGGCGCTCACCGACAGGACGCGCCCCCCGTCGGTGACCAACCTTCCGTCACTCAAAGCGGTTCCCCCTTGAAATATCTCTACGCCGGGACCCTCAGCCGCGTCTTCAATACCCTCTATGGCCATGCCGTCGGCATGGGGCCCCGGGTAACCGGCGGACGCAAGCACCACTGAAACGCACGCCTCCTCGCGCCACTTGAGCTCCGCTCCGGCCAGCTCCCCGGTTGCACAGGCGGCGCAGATGGCTCCGAAGTCCGAGCGCAGTCTGGGCATGAGCGCCTGGGTCTCGGGATCGCCCCAGCGCGCGTTGAACTCCATTACGCGGGGGCCCGCATCGGTCAGTACGAGACCCGCGTACAATGCCCCGACGAACGGTGAACCATCGTCTCCCAAGACGTCGACGATGGGTTCGAGGACCTCTTCTGAAATCTGAGCGACCTGGTTGGGAGGGCAAGCCGGCACCGGGCTGTAGGAGCCCATGCCCCCCGTGTTGGGCCCGTTGTCCCCATCCAGTGCCCTCTTGTAATCCTGTGCAGGCTCGCACGCGAGGATCGTTCGTCCATCGCTGACACCGATGATCGACACCTCCTCACCTCTCAGGAACTCCTCGACGACCACCTTGCGTCCGGCGTCTCCGAAAAGACCTCTCACGAGCCGGTCTTCCAACGCGTTGATTGCCGCGGACCTGTCCTCGGTGACGACGACTCCCTTGCCGGCGGCAAGACCGTCCGCCTTGATGACATAGGGAGGGCCCATCTCGTCCATGAACGACACCGCCTCGCCCACAGCAGTGAAGGCGCGCGCCGTGGCCGTCGCTATACCGGCCTCGGCCATCACGCTCTTCGCGAAGCTCTTCGATCCTTCGATGAGCGCGGCGCTGGCGTCCGGTCCGAACACCTGCATGCCCCGGGCGCGCAACGCATCCGCAGCACCGGCCACCAGAGGGGCCTCGGGGCCGATGACGACCAGCTCCGGGCCCACGTGCTCGGCCAGGGCTTGCACCGACAGCGGTTGATCGAGCTCAACCTCGGCAAGCGCGGCGAAGCGCGCCACTCCGGGATTTCCGGGTGCGGCGATGAGCTCGGAGACGACACTCGAACGCTCGAGTGCCCAAGCCATCGCACTCTCACGTCCGCCGGAGCCCAAGAGCAGGGTTCTCACGCGCTCATCTCCACCAGCTGTTCGCGAGCGGCCCCCACCGAGACAGAGCTGACAGGAGTCTGGACGAGCTCCTCGACGGTTTCGAGAAAGGCGATCGCCTTACCGGGGAGGTCGCTCTTTGTCTGTGCGTCACTGATGTCCTCCTGCCACCCGGCGAGCTCTCTATAGATCGGCCGGCACTTGTTGAAGATCGTTTGGTTGGGAGGCAGAGCGTCGTAACGGCGGCCTTCGAATTCGTATGCGACGCATATCTTCACAGAGGGGAACTGAGACAAGACGTCGAGCTTGGTCACCACGAGCTCGGTCAACGTGTTCAGTCTCGCGGCATAACGCGCCGCTACAGCATCAAACCAGCCACAACGGCGTCTGCGTCCCGTCGTCGTCCCGTACTCGGCCCCCAACTCGACCAGCACCTCGCTTTCGGTGGGATCGCCCTCCGACGGAAATGGCCCCGAACCGACGCGCGTGCAGTACGCCTTCGACACTCCGATGATCCGGTCGATGTCGCGCGGCCCAACCCCCGCTCCGGCACATGCTCCCCCTGCGATCGGGTTGGAGGAGGTCACGAAAGGATAGGTGCCATGGTCCAGGTCCAGCATCGTGGCCTGAGCGCCTTCAAAGAGCACGGTGTCGCCGCGGTCGAGCGCGCCGTGCAGCCACAAAGTCGTATCGACGATGTGAGGTTCGAGGCGCTCGGCAAGGCCTCTGCATTGTTCCTGAATGGCGTCGCGATCCAGCGGCAATCGGCCGTAGATGCGCGTCAGCAGCAGATTCTTCTCCTTGAGCGCCACATCGAGCTTGGCTGCGAAGATCTTCGGGGACAGCAGGTCTTGGACGCGCAAGCCGATGCGGGCGGCTTTGTCCGCATAGGCAGGTCCGATGCCGCGCTTTGTCGTTCCAAGCCTGTTGCGTCCAAGCCGGCGCTCGGTCACGCGGTCCAACTCGAGGTGGTACGGCATTATGAGATGAGCGTTTCCGGACAAGAGCAACCTCGCAGTGTCGATGCCGCGCTCCTCGAGGGTGTCCATCTCTTCGATCAAGACCTCGGGATTGACAACCACCCCAGGCCCTATCACAGGCGTGCAGTGCCCATAAAGGACGCCGGTGGGCACGAGATGGAGAGCGTAGCGTTCGCCGTCCACAACAATCGTGTGGCCCGCGTTATTGCCCCCCTGGTAGCGGACGACGGCATCGGCGCGCCTGGCGAGGCCGTCGGTGACCTTTCCTTTTCCCTCATCCCCCCACTGAACCCCCACGAGCGCGATACCAGGCATCAGCGTTCGATTCGGAAGCTGATCCGGACAGAGGTCAGGTACTCGGAGATGGCGCCGTCGAGGACGTTGCAGGAGGTGCTCAGCACCTCCATGCCGGTTATGCCCCGGATCGTCCTCGACGCCTCGTCGAGGGCCTGATTGGCCGCATCCCTCCACGATTCACCGGAGACACCCACGAGCTCGATGGTCTTGATCACGGCCACGGGCAATCCCTCCCCTTTTAGGACCTCGAAGTGGCACTCGGGATTGTAGGGGGCATTTGTGATCACCCCGTCGACCATTCGACCTCAGTTTCGGCCAACGGCGGCCGATAGAGAGAGACGACCGTTTCAGCCGACCAAGGGGAAGCGATGCCGGAGATCAGTTCGACTATGTACCCGATCGTGGGGGCCGCGGCCGTCGCGATCCTCTTGCTCCTCGCCCTCGTCCTAGTCCTCCGTCGTCGCAGGGCGAATCACCCCCCCACTGACGCCGGCCACGAGGGCAGCCTGCCGGTGGCCGAGGACGACTCGCTTGGCGTGAAGCTGATCCGAGATGACGAAGAGCGTGAAGAGGACGCCGCGGCCCCGAGCCGGGACGATGCCCACGAGGTGACGAACGGCACCGAGACATCTCCTGCAGGGACGGCCGGCTTGCCGGCCGAGGCGGATACGACCGATGCTTCCTCCCCTCAGGGGGGCGGGCCCCGAGGCGCCGGATCGAGGAGCCTCGTGGCGTGGGGACCCAATGAGACCGGGCCCGAAAAGCACACGGCCGTGGATGAGCCGCAGACGGCCACTGGAGACTCCCCACCTGCAACCGAGGCGGGGGTTCCCGCAGCTGCATCGCATCCCACGGGCTGGAACGCCTTGTCCGAGACCCCATCGGAACCCGGGCACGAGCCAGAGGGGCAACCTGCGCCCGGGGCCCCTCCCGCGGAGCAGCACTCTCCAGACGACACGGGCCTTCCCCCCCCGACGGGGGCCGGCCGTCTCGAGGAGGACTCCGCCGAACCCGAAGGACAACCGTTCGAGCGTGACGGAAGCTGGTGGTTCAGGCGCGACGGAGAGCTCCTCGTGTATGACGACGCCACCTCGGAATGGAAGGCCGCCCCGGAGACGGGGCCGACCTCTCCGGCGACGGGTCCACCCGTCACCGCAGCAAACGTGGACAAGGCGGCTCATGGAGAGGCTCTTGGGGGCGGAGCGACCGCCACCCTCCAGAGGGGGGGACTCCATAGCCACGAGGGTCCCCTTCGCCCTCGCTCAGCCGGAGCGACGTCCTGGAAGTGCCGAACCTGCGGCGCCACGAACGGGTCCGCTGCCGCAGGATGCCGGATGTGCTTTTCGGCCAAGCCCTGACCAAGACGGTTACTCGCCCGGGCGGTCGCTCACACGGTCGAGCAACCTGCCCATACCGGGAAGCCACAGGTCCTTGCCCAGCGCCGCGAGGGACATCACCACCAGCCAGATCACGCCCATGACGACGAACACCGCCTGGGTCACGCCGGGTGAGACACGGGCGCCGGCGTACAGGCCGGCGGGCCACAGGGCGCCAAGGAGGACCGCCTGCGCGCCGTGGAGGCGCACCCGGGGAGTCCTCGCAAAGAAATAGGCGATCCCCCCCGAAATCGGCAGCAGAAGATACGCAAGGGCGGCCACCCTCGGGAGCCTATGTGAGCATGCACGCGCTCGCCGCTCCGAACACACCCTCACCGCTGTCCGCTCCGTGTGGCCGAAGACGGTCACGGCTCCCCCGGCCCCAACCACACCATGATGTGGGCCATCTGCACGAGATAGTTTCTCGGTCCGCCCAACCACCCGCGCGCCCCTCCGGGGGGACTCGCCCCGGATTCGGTTGTCGGGTATCCGCACAGGGGGGAACATGGGGTCATGGCAAATCAACTCGCTGGGGAGACGAGCCCCTACCTGTTGCAGCACAAAGACAACCCCGTCGATTGGCTTCCGTGGGGTGAGGAAGCCCTCGGCCGGGCGCGCCGGGAGGACAAGCCCATCCTTCTGTCGATCGGCTACGCCGCCTGTCACTGGTGCCACGTTATGGAGCACGAATCCTTCGAGGACCCGGATACGGCGCGCCTCATGAACGAGCACTTCGTCCCGGTCAAAGTGGACCGTGAGGAACGGCCGGACCTCGACGCCGTCTACATGGAGGCGGTGCAGGCGATGACGGGCCAGGGGGGGTGGCCGATGACCGTCTGGCTGACCCCCGATCAGAAGCCCTTCTACGGGGGCACCTACTTCCCGCCGCAGGAGCGGGGTGGGCTCCCCTCCTTCAAACGCCTGCTGGCCGGGATCGCCGATGCCTGGGCCACCCGGCGCGCCGAGATCGAGGATCAGGGAAGCAAGCTCATGGGTGCAATGAGCTCACTTCTCCACCTCGTGCCTTCCACCGAGGTCATCTCCGAGAGTCTGCTGGACGACGCCTTCGCTGGTCTGAAAAGGGCTTTCGACCCTCAGTTTGGCGGATTCGGGGGCGCGCCGAAGTTCCCTCAACCCATGACGATCGACCTGCTCATGCGCCTCGACTATCGCGGCCGGCCCGAGGCAGCCGGCATGGCTGACCTCACGCTCGACGCAATGGCGGCGGGGGGGATGTTCGATCAACTGGGTGGGGGCTTCAGCCGTTACTCGGTCGACCGGGGATGGATCGTTCCGCACTTCGAGAAGATGCTGTACGACAACGCCCAACTGTTGCGGACCTATGCACGTTCGTGGCAAGCGGGGCGCCGTGACCGGCACCGGACGGTAGCGGAGGCAACCGCCGCCTGGATGCTCGCCGAGATGCGGGACGACGCCGGAGGCTTCTGGTCGTCGCTCGACGCAGACTCGGAGGGCGTCGAGGGCAAGTTCTACGTGTGGAGCCTGGACGAGGTCGAGGAGGTGGCCAGCCCCGACGCCGATGCGGCGATCCAGCAGTGGGGCTTCACCGGCGCGGGCAACTTCGAGTCGCTCAATATCCCTGTCTACCGAAGTGCACCAGAACGTTCCGGCCCTTCGGGTAGCGCGGCTGAGGGGGCCGGAGATGCCCCAGAAATCCTTCGCGCGAGGGCGGCACTCCTGGCGCGGCGCGCCGAGCGCATTCGACCCGGTACCGACTCGAAGGTGTTGAGCGCGTGGAACGCCCTTGCGGCCTCTGCACTCGCAGAGTCTGGAGTGATCCTGCAGCATCCCGAATGGGTGGACGCGGCGCAGGAGACCATGCGGTTCGTGCTCGGCACACTCAGGGTGCAAGGACGGCTCATGCGTTCCTACCGGCAGGTAGACGGTGGCGGAGTCGTGAAGCATCTCGGCTACTGCGAGGACTACGCCTTCGTCCTCGAGGCATGCCTTGCGCTCTACGAAGCCACCTTTGATACCCAGTGGCTGGTCGAGGCGAGGTGGGCCGCAGACGAGGCCATCCATCTGTTCCTCGATCGCGAGTCCGGCGGCTTCTTCACCACCGGCACGGACGCTCCCGCGCTGGTGACGCGCTCGAAAGACTTCGTCGACAACGCAATCCCGTCTGCAAACTCGGTGCTTGCCCTCGAGCTGCAACGCCTGTCGATCTTCACGGGAGACAGCTCCTACGAAGGCCATGGGCTCGCGATCATCCGTTTGATGAGAGACGCCGCGGCGCGCTCTCCGCTGGGTGTCGGACACCTTCTCGGAGCGGTCGACTTCTATACCGCAATGCCAGCAGAGATCGTGATCGTCGGCGATGCAGCGGGTCCGGACACGGCGGAATTGCTCGGCGCCGTGCGCGACCGCTTCATCCCGAACAAGGTGGTCATCGTCGGCGATGGGCCCACCGAGGGCTCGACCCCGGAGATCCCGCTGCTTCACGGACGCTCGAAGCGCAACGGCAAGGCCACCGCCTATGTCTGCCGCAGAGGCACATGCAAGTACCCGGTGGACACGCCCCAAGAGCTCGTGGCACAACTCGAGTCGCGATGAACGGACCCGGGCCACAGGGCGACCTTCGGATAAATCGAACCCTCACCATCCCGGAGGACGAGCTTAGGTTCAGGTTCTCCGCCTCCGGGGGGCCCGGGGGGCAACATGCGAACAAGGCCGCGACGCGCGCCGAGCTGAGTTGGGACGTTGCAAGCTCCCGTGCCCCCGGCCCGAGGCAGAGGCAACGGATCCGCTTGAAGCTCGCCAATCGCATTGATGCAAACGGCGTACTGCGCGTCGTCAGCGACACTCACCGATCGCAGCTTCGCAACCGTCAAGATGCCCTTGACCGGCTCAGCAAGATGGTAGCGGGTGCGCTCAGGCAAGAGAGGAAGCGCGTGGCAACCAAGCCCTCGAGGGCCGCTAAGGAGCGACGTATGCAATCCAAGAAGAAGCGCAGCAGCGTTAAGAGTCTGCGCCGTCCTCCCGTCTCGGACTAAGACCTTGCGCCCAGCGAGGAATGAGAAGGGAAGGGACTCTTGATATCTAATGCGGCCTCCCCGAGGCTGACGCAAGCACAGATTGATTTCCTCGGACGCTACGGGGAGATAAGGGAAACCAAGGACGGGCAGGTCCTCATCAAGGCGGGCGACGTCACAAGCGAGTTCATCGTCGGCCTCGAAGGTGAAATCGAGGCGGTCGACGACTTCGCCGGTGAAACGCGAACGATCGCGGTCCTCGAAGCGGGGAACTTCGTCGGTGAGTTGAACTTGCTTACCGGACAGGCCCTGTACCTGTCGTTCGTGGTGAGGAAGGCGGGAAAGGTGCTGGCTATCACTCGAGACCGGTTGAAGGAGGTCATCTCCGAGGACCCAGCGCTCTCGGACATCATCCTCAGAGCCTTTCTCGCGAGGCGGGCGATGGGGATGAAGTTCGGCGTTGGTCTGCGGTTGATCGGCTCCCGTCATTCGAGCGATGCGACTCGTCTAAGGGAATTTGCCACCCGTAACCGGCTGGTCCACCGCTGGATCGAGCTCGGGGAGGACCCTACCGCCGACGCCTTGCTCGAGAGATTCGGCGTTAAGCCATCAGATGCGCCGGTGGCCATCTGGCAGGGCGAGGAAGTGCTGAAGAACCCAACGAACGCCGAGCTTGCCCGGACGATAGGTCTGAGGGTGGACGCCGCCCGGGAACGAACCTACGACCTCGTCGTCGTCGGAGCAGGTCCGGCCGGCCTCGGCGCCTCGGTCTACGGCGCTTCGGAGGGACTCGCTACGCTCGCTCTCGAGTCGACGGCGCTGGGAGGGCAGGCGGGGACCAGCTCACGGATCGAGAACTATCTGGGCTTTCCTGCGGGTCTCTCCGGCTTCGAGCTCGCCAGCCGCGCCCTGGTTCAGGCCGATAAGTTCGGCGCCCGGACCGCGGTCCCCCAGGAGGCGGTTGGTCTGAGGAGCTATGACGGCCTCTTCCGGATCGAGCTCTTGGAGGGCGGCCAAGTGGCGGCGCGTAGCGTGATAGTTGCCACCGGCGCTCACTACCGCAGGCTCGACGTGCCCCGGTTGGAGCGTTTCGAGGGCGTGAGCATCCATTACGCCTCCACGGAGGCCGAGGTCCAGCGGTGCGAAGGTGAAGATGTCGCGGTCGTTGGCGGTGGCAACTCAGCGGGGCAGGCGGCGCTGTTTCTGGCCGGACGGACATCGCAGGTCTATATGCTCATAAGGGGCGGCGATTTAGCCAGGACGATGTCGAGGTATCTCGCCGACCGGATCTTGCATACGGACAATATCGAGCTCCTCGCCAACACCGAGACCAAGGAGCTCCTCGGTGAGGATCGCCTGGAAGGGATCGTAGTCGCAACCAATCGCTCGGGCAGCCTGCGAACCCTCGGGGTGCAGTCCCTCTTCGTGTTCATCGGTGCAAAGGCCAACACCGGCTGGCTCGAAGGCGTCGTCGAACTCGACGAACGCGGTTTCATCCTGACGGGGAGGGAAATAGACCGATCCGCGCTCGACGGCGACCTCTGGCAGAAACTCGGACGGGAGCCGTATCTCTTGGAGACGAGCCTGCCGGGGCTATTCGCCGCCGGTGACGTGCGCAGTGGCTCAATCAAGCGCGTGGCCTCAGCGGTGGGCGAGGGCTCCATGGCGGTGACGTTTGTGCACCAGAGCCTGGCCGAGACCTCGCGTATGAAAGCTTCGCCGCAATCAGGCTAGCCAGTTGTGGCTAGTTCGAGCAGGCGCGTTGCGGTTCGCTTCCACGACCACAACCGGCGCGCCACGTCGGTGACCGTAGTCCTAATCGCCGCACGCTCCCCCTCGGGCATCGACAGAATGCCCTGCAGCCTGCGCGCCTGATCAACGATCGGGTCTCCGGCGTCGTACGTCACCAGGCCGGGCATGCCGAGCTCGCCCTCGAGAGTGGCACCGATCTCCCCTATGCCGGAGTGCCGCGGGACGATTGGAAGAACGCCACACGCTGCCGCTTCGGCCGCCACCATTCCGAAGGCTTCTGGGACTATCGAGGGCACCACCAGCAGATCCCAGTGCGGCAGGACCCGGGCCAGCGGACCGTGCTCGAGTCGCCCGGGCCACTCCATGCGTATGGCGGACATTCGAGCGAAGTACGCGGCGTCGTCATCGAGCGAATCCAGGAACGCGATCAGCTCGTAAAGCGGTTCGTCGTCTCCTTCATGGGCCAACCTGACCACCTCAGGGCGTTCGCCTCGATGCAACGCGTCCCACAACGCCCTCAGGCCGGCCTCGTAGCCCCCGAAGCCGACGGTGACGGCCTGAAGTCCGTGGATGTCGGTAAGCCCAAGCGCCGCAAAGAAGTTGTGCACGCCCTTGGCGCGGATGAACTTGCCTACATAGCCGACGGTCGGCGGATGCGACGCGTCCCCGGCAACCGGTTTGAAGAGGTCGATGTCGGCGCCGGGGTTAACCACCTCGGCGCGCTCCACCCAACCGGGAATGACATCGCTTGCAGCTTTGAGCATGTAACGGCTGCCGCCGGTTACCACTTTGGCTGCACCGAGGCCCAGTGTTGCGTAACGTAGGTATCGCTCCTGCAGCCTGACCGCGTACTCCAGCCCGCTGCCGTGGAGCTTTGCGACATACTCCGTACCCGTTAGGCGGCAGGCCTCGCGCGCTATGTAAGGCCCCATGACCTCGTGGCCCGTGATGATTGCATCGGGCGCATGCCTCTTGATGGCTGTAACCAGAGCGGCAATGTTGGAAACCGTGTAGTGCTCGAGGTCACCTTCGCTGAGATCTACAAACCGTCTGGCGGAAAATCCCTCATAGTCATCGTAGACATAGACGGGCAGGATGGAGCCGATGTCGGGACGGGCAACGACTGCGCGCCCCTTGGCCCTCGGGGCTGCAGTGTCTGCAACCGAAAAGTCGTCGTTGGCGGGCGCGAAGTTACCTGTTGCGTCGATGAAGCTGTAGGTCTCTGCGGCGCGGTCCTGGCAGAGGATCAAGACATCGTGACCCGCGGCGCGCCACTCCCTGGCAAGGTTCGCGGAGTACAGGTTCGAGCCGGTGCCTGTCAGCAGGTAGCCGTGCCACAACAAAATTCTCAAAGATGCCTCCTCGTGCAAAGTTTCAAAGCACTAAGATCCGCGCATCGTGCTGAGCAACGTACTTCGCGTAGTCTTCAGGAACTTTTCCACCCTATTTCTTGTCGTCGCCGTGCTGCTGGTGCCGGTGCATCTCGCCTACACCTTCACCTACAGAGACGTCGCCCAGGTCGAAGAGCTCCATCCCTACATCGAAAACCTTCCCCGCGGACGCCAGGTTCAGGGTGTAGGGCGGGCCGTGCTCGCCGACGCCCGCCGGAAGTTCGTGTGGGTCACGGTTGCCGAGATTCTGCTCTTGCCTCTGCTGGCGGGCGCAACCCGCAGGGTCGTCGCCGTAGACGGTGCAGGAGGGCTCCCGGGAGTGTGGGATGCCTACCGGCACATGCTGTCCAGGCAGGGGGCTCCGGCGCGTACGGCGTCATGGGGGTCGCGGCTGATCACCCTCGCCTCCGGAGTCGCCCTCGCCCTGGTGATCGGCTGGCTCGTGCAGACGATTGGATTCCTCGTCGCCGAGGTGGGCCCGGACGGCGCCCGGTGGCTGATCGCCGGCATGGCCAGGGCGATCGCCTTCGCGGCGGCCGCTCCATTCGGGCTGGTCGCCTTGGTGGCCCCCGCCCCCACCAGGGCGGTCGCGTCCTCTTAGAGCTAGAGCTTCCGGGACTGCAGACGGATCTTCCCTACCCGGGCGGATGTGGCATAGTGGTAAGTCCTTCCAGTTGGGACTGTGAGGTAGGGGGCGGATCTGCATGGAGAAGAACCGGACAAGCGCGGCCATGGGCGGGCAGGGCGCCGCCTGGCGGACCGTGGCCGACGGGCACAAGGCCAACGTCAGAGGAATCACTGAGCGATCCAGAAGGCGGCGCCTCTGGTACGTCGCCGGGATGTGTTCCCTGGTGCTCGCCTATCTGGTCAAGCGCATCCTCGAGGGAAACCCCGTGACCTTCGGGTGGCCGGCCCTCGGGGCCGATGCGATGCTGTGGCTGTTTCCAGTGGTGCTCATCTTGATGATGGGCACCGTCATGCTCCTGCCGTTGGCCAATGGGCGTTCCCCCGGCGTTCGCTTCAGCCCCGAGGAGATCGGCATCGGCTTCTCCGACGTGCGCGGAATCGACGGCGTGCTCGAAGAAGTGACACGCACACTGCAGATCTTCCTCACCTACAAGAGCTTCCGCGAAGAGCTCGGCGGGAATCCTCGGCGCGGGATCTTGTTTGAAGGCAGGCCGGGCACCGGTAAGACGCACCTGGCGAAGGCAATGGCGGCGGAGGCAGGAGTTCCGTTCTTCTTCGTCTCGGCCCCCACTTTTCAGAGCATGTGGCATGGGATGACCGCCATGCGGATCCGTGCCTTCTTCAAGGCGCTGAGAAAGGCCGCGCGCAAGCATGGCGGCGCGATCGGCTTCATCGAGGAGATCGACGCGGTCGGGGGATCACGCGGCGGAACCGAAGCTTTTGCCGGTCACCGGTCGACGGGAACCTCGGTGACGCGCATGGTCAGCCCCGGCTCGGAGGGAATGGTCAACGAGCTGTTGGTTCAGCTCCAGTCATTCGACACTCCGCCGTGGGGCACACGGATGAAGAACCGCCTCATCGACATCATCAACCTTTACCTCCCAGCACACCGGCAGCTCAAGAAGTCGGCGCCGGATTACAGCAACGTCCTGATCGTGGGTGCGACCAACCGGGCCGAGGCACTCGACGCTGCGTTGCTGCGTCCGGGCCGCTTCGATCGCACGCTGTACTTCGACCTCCCATCGCGGCGGGGACGTAGGGAGCTGATCGATTACTTCCTCGGCCGGCGCGCCTACAACCCTGAGATGGACCGCGAGGATCTCCGCGAGGAGTTCGCCTCGATGACGCTGGGATACTCGCCCGCCATGCTCGAGCACGTGCTCGACGAGGCACTGGTGTGGGCGATCCGGGACGGCCGGCGTGAGCTCACCTGGAGAGACGTGCAGCGAGCGCGCCTTTCCGAAGAGATAGGGCTTGCACAACCCGTGGCCTACACCGATAACGAGCGCAGGCTGATCGCCACCCATGAGGCCGGGCACGCAACGGCCGCCTATCTGTGCGCCAAGGACCGCAAGCTCGAGGTTCTGTCCATCATCAAGCGGCGGCACGCGCTGGGGCTTCTCGCCCACTCCGACCTCGAAGAGCGCTTCACAAAGACGAAATCAGAGCTGCAGAGCACCGTGAACATCGCGCTTGCGGGGATGGCCGCTGAGGAGCTCTTCTTTGGGGAGTCCGGCACCGGCCCATCGTCCGACCTCACCGCGGCGACGTCACTGGTCGCGCAGATGGTGGGTTCGTTCGGAATGGGATCCTCACTGGTGTCCTTCGACGCAGTCAGCAACGGAGGTCATTCGGCCCCCAACATCGTGGCGAAAGTGCTCACCGACGATAGGGCCAAGCGGGAGGTCGAGACGATCCTCAAGGAGCAGAAGGACAAGGTCGCCTACCTGTTGGAACAGAATCGCGGCCTCGTCGAGGCGCTTCGAGACGCCTTGCTGGAGCACGAAGAGCTCATGGGCGACGAGATACTCCAGGTGCTAAGGGACGCGCAAGCAGGAGTTGCCGCCTAGATTCCTTCGAAGAGGTCCCCTTCGGGCGAGGTCGTCTCAACCTTGGAGTGGACCAACGTGTAGTCCTCCCACGGATAGACCTTCTTCACCAGCTCGTCGGGGATGGCGAACCAGAACCCGTCGGGATCGATCTGGGTCGCGTGGGCAAGTAGCGCCTTGCTCCGCAGCTCGACGTAGTCGGAGACGTCCACCTGGGCGGTGATCTCGGGATCCTCCCACTCTTCCTCTTCGAGCCACTCTTTCATCCTCTCGTTGAACGGGCTCTCGATCCCCTCTGCCCGAGCCGCGTCGTGGAGGATCTGCAGGCGGCGCCGCGAGAACGGCGCGAAGTAATAGAGCTTCGATGGGGACCATGGCGCGCCGGCATCGGCGAACTTGTCCGAATCCCCTGCCTCGTGATATGCGCGGGTGCCGAGCTCGTGCACCCTCAGGTGATCGGGGTGGGGGTAGCCCGGCGACTCGTCGTACCCCAGGACGATGTCGGGGCGCTCCGAGCGGATGATCTCGACCAACCGCTTAACCACATCGTCCGGGTCGGTGTTGACGAACGCCTCAGGCCGCTTGTTAGCCTCGGTGTCGGGCATGCCGGAGTCTCTGTAATCCAACATGTAGATCCGCTCGACTCCGAGGATGTCGCACGCGGTTTCCAGCTCCGCCTTGCGCAGCTCGGGCAGCCGTTCCTTGATGCCCGGCCGGTCCATGCGCGGGTTGATGATCTCGCCCTCTTCACCTCCCGTCGCGCACACCAGGATCACTCGGACGCCCTCGGCCGCGTAGCGGGCCATCGTTCCCGCCCCCTTCGAAGACTCGTCGTCGGGATGCGCGTGGAGGGCCAGAAGAGAGCGGGTCTTGGTCATCATGGCCTGTAGGCTAACCGCCATGTCAGAAGCACAATCGCGCCGTGGTCCAGCCACCGACGCCTACTCAGGGGTCGATTTCTTCGACCGGGTTCGCGCGGTGGCGGGAACGATCATCATGGCGTCCGGCGCCGCTGCGATCCTGGGTTCGGCGCTCGACTGGGTAACGATCACTCCTCCCCCGAAGGTGAGACCGGCCCTGCGCCAGATGGATCTTCAGGGAGTCAAGGCGAGCGAGCCCTTTTCCGGGATCGAAGCAGGCGACGGCTGGTGGGTGCTCGGGGCGGGAGTGATCATGATCCTGGCGGCCGGGATGTTGATCCTCCGGCGGCGGAGCTTCTACTCCTGGATCGCGTTGCTGGCCGCCATGGTGATCGGGGGGATCACGTTCGCCGATTTCAGGGCGATCGGGGATCTGTCGTCGGGGCTATCTCGGCGAATGGACATCGTGGGGCTGGCGAGACCGTCCCTGGGCATAACCCTCGTGGCCGCGTCGGCCCTGGTAGGCATAGTCGCCTCGGGAGCAGGGATAGCCGCCACCCCACGCAATCACCCCTGAACGCGGCGCCGAGTGGGTGGCGGCTGTGCATTATTCACATCTGTCACCCACTCGGCGTAACGCGCTTCATAGTTGTTCCACTCCATAGCCCTCGGAGGCCAGGCGCGTCGCCACCAGATCGATGTGGGATTTTCCCCTGGTTTCGAGCTGAAGGGTGACCTCGACCTCACCGAGATGCACCGCCACGCCTTCACGGTGGTGTTCCACTCCCACGATGTTCGCACCCAACTCCGCCAACATCCCCAAGAGACGATGAAGCTCTCCGGGACGGTCGGCGATATGGGTGCGGAAGGCAAAGTAGCGGCCGGACGCACTCAGCCCGAAACGGACCACCCCCAACAACAACAGTGGATCGATGTTTCCCCCCGATAGCAACACGACAACGGGCGGTCGCAGCGCGCCCACGCCCTCCAATATCGCGGCCACACCTGCTGCGCCGGCCGGCTCGAGCACCAGCTTCATGCGCTCGGCGGCGAGAACGAGAGCCTCCGCCATGGCGTCGTCGCTCACGGTTACGACGTCATCCACCAGGGCCTGGACGTGTTCGAAGGTGAGGTCGCCGGGGCAGTTCGCCGCGATGCCGTCGGCGATCGTCGACACGCGCTCGAGCGCCACCGGCGCACCGGCAGCGAGCGATGGGGGGAAGGACGCAGCACCGGCCGCCTGCACCCCGACGATCCGGACCGAAGGTGAGGTTGCGCGCAGGGCCGCCGCAACGCCGGAGATCAACCCCCCGCCTCCGAGGGGGATGACGACGGTGCCGATGTCATCAGAGCCTTGGGCGATCTCGAGACCAAGGGTCCCCTGCCCCGCGATGATGTCGCGGTGCTCGAATGGAGGCACGAACACGAGCTCCCGCTCGAGCGCATGCGCCACCGCCTTTGCGTTGGCGGCGCCGAAGTCCTTGCCGTCCAGCACCACCTCGGCGCCGTAGCGCTGGGTCGCCTCGGCCTTGACCAGGGTTGCGAACTTGGGCATGAACACCGTTGCCGGACAGCCAAGCAGCGCCGCCGCCAGGGCCACCCCTTGGGCATGGTTTCCCGCAGAGGCGGCTACCACGCCGCCTCGTCGCTGTTCGGGAGTGAGGAGCGCCAGCCGGTTGTAGGCGCCGCGGATCTTGAAGGACCCCGTGCGCTGAAGATTTTCGCACTTGATCAGCACCTGGCCGCCCACGTACTCCGATAGAGCACGGGAGCGGTCCAAGGGCGTGTTCACAGCTATCCCCTCGAGGCGCCGGCGTGCGTCCTGTATCTCCGGGAGCCCCACGAGTTCCTTGGTCGTCATTCTCAAATCGTGCCATGCCCTCTCCGATTGCACGCGACGATGGGCACATGAGCGCTTGGATCCCCACCGCGTGGCAGGAGCATCCCGCCGCCCAACAACCAGACTGGCCCGATCCCGCCGCCCTCGACGCGGTTCTCAAGGAGCTCCACGGCCGGCCCCCGCTGGTCTTCGCCGGCGAGGCGCGCACGCTGCAATCCGCCCTGGGAAGGGTGGCGCGCGGCGAAGCTTTCATGCTGCAAGCGGGGGACTGCGCCGAATCCTTCAGCGACTCGTCCGCCGACGGCATTCGGGACAAGCTAAAAGTCATTCTCCAGATGGCGGTCGTGCTGACCTACGCGTCCGGGCTACCTGTGGTCAAGGTGGGACGCATCGCCGGTCAGTTCGCCAAGCCGCGAACTTCGGCCACCGAGCAACGAGGCGGAGCCGTCCTCCCGGTGTTCCGGGGCCACGCAGTGAACGACGCTGCGTTCGACGCCGAGTCCCGGCGGGCGGACCCCCGGCGCTTGTTGTCGGCTTACAACCAGTCGGCCTCGACACTCAATCTGATCCGCGCTCTCACCAAAGGTGGCTTTGCCGACCTGAGGCAGATTCATGTCTGGAACCAGGAGTTCGTTGCGGCGAGCAAGCAGGGCCAACGATACGAAGCCATTGCGCACCAGATAGATCGATCGCTGAGATTCATGGCAGCTTGCGGCATCAACCTGGAGACCGACGCATCTCTGCACGAGGTGGACTTCTATATCTCGCACGAGGCGCTGTTGTTGGGCTACGAAGAAGCTCTCACGCGCCAAGACAGTCTCACCGGTGACTGGTACGACTGCTCAGCTCATCTCCTGTGGATCGGCGAGCGAACCCGCCGAATCGACGGGGCCCACGTCTCTTTTCTGGCCGGGGTCAAGAATCCGATCGCCTGCAAGCTGAGCGCCGCCGCCACTCCCGACGACGTGATGAGACTGTGCGACGCGCTCAACCCGGACAACGAACCGGGGCGCCTGACGCTCATCGCCCGCATGGGGGCCGGCAAGGTCGGAAACGCTCTTCCGCCTCTGGTCGAAGCGGTGCAGGCGGGCGGACGAAATGTGGTGTGGACCTGTGACCCAATGCACGCAAACACCTTCGTGACCTCATCCGGTTACAAGACCCGCCGGCTCGCCGACATCATGGTCGAGATCAAGCGCTTTTTCGCCGTGCACAATGCAGCGGGAACTGTGCCGGGCGGAGTGCACCTCGAGCTCACTCACCAGAACGTCACCGAATGCCTCGGGGGCGCCGAAGAGATCTTCGATCACGACCTCGCTCACCGCTACGAAGCCCTATGCGATCCCCGCCTGAACGCCCGACAGTCGCTCGATCTGGCGTTCGAAATCGGGGCGATGCTGCAAACCTAGCCGCGCCCCCGGTTCGTTGCCGGTCCACCGCGGAGAGGCATGACGCTCCCGGAGCCTTCCGAGAGGAAGCACGCCGAAGTCGCCATCGCTATGTGCGAGAAGGCTTGCGGGAAGTTGCCGACCTGCCTCCCCTGTAGTGGATCGTACTGCTCGGCCAGCAACCCGACGTCATTGCGCAACTTCAGAAGACGCTCGAAGATCTCTTCGGCTTCTGCCCGCCGCCCGAGCAGGACAAGGCAATCCACGAGCCAGAAACTGCATAACAGGAACATGCCCTCACCCGGAGGCAGTCCGTCGGGCGCCTTGTCAGAGTCATACCGCCGCACAAGCCCATCATCGGTCATCAACTCTTTCTGGATGGTTTCGATCGTGTTTCGCATTCTTTCATCTGTGGCGTCGATGAAGCCGACGAGAGGCAGCACGAGAAGGCTGGCATCCATCTCGTCGACGCCATAGGCTCGCACGAAGCAGGTTCCGTTGCGGCCCACACCATTGGCCATGATCTCGTCTTTAATCTGACTCCGAGTCTTCTTCCATCTCTCGACCGGGCCCGCGAGCCCGAAAGTGTCGACTGCGGAGACGGCACGGTCCAGTGCAATCCAAGCCATGACTTTGGAATGAACGAAGTGCTGTCGCCCCGAACGAACCTCCCAGATCCCCTCGTCCGGCTCCCGCCAGTGCTCACAGACGTGTTCGATGATGGCTTTCTCTAGATCCCAGGCCTCAGTTGTCGTCTTGATGCCCGCCCGGCGCGCCGAATGCATCGAATCCATAACCTCTCCGTGCACGTCCAACTGAAACTGATCCACCGCCGCGTTGCCGATCCGCACGGGTTTGGATTCTTCGTAACCGGCAAGCCAATCGAGCTCCAGCTCGACCAATCGGCGCTCACCCATGACCCCGTACATGATCTGGAGATCATCCGGATCGCCTGCGACGGCGGTGTGGAGCCAGTCTCGCCACTCTCTCGCCTCGGAGGTGTAGCCGTGTTCGAGCAGCACATCCAGCGTAAAGGTCGCATCCCGCAGCCAGCAGTAGCGATAGTCCCAGTTCCTGACTCCGCCGATGGCTTCAGGGAGCGATGTTGTTGGGGCTGCGACGATCCCTCCGGTCGGCGAATAGGTGAGGGCCTTCAATGTCAGAAGACTACGGAGCACCTCATCGCGATAAGCACCGGCGTAGCGGCACATGTGCGTCCACTCCCGCCAAAACTTGTCGGTCCGCTCGATGAGCTCATGGCAGCTTTCGGTATTCATGTGCTCGGCTCGCATGTGCGAGGAGTGGTAGCGCGCAATGAACCTGAAGCAGTTCCCTTGGTTGACGACGAAGTCTGCGGTGGCAGCGCCGCGCTCGAGGTCGAGTGACGCGTCGGCAGCCAGGCGGAGAGCGTCGGGCCCGCCCACCGCCTCGATTGCGTCGCCGTGGCGCGTGAACCAGGGCACGATGTGGCCGTAGTCGAAGCGCGGCGTGAAATCCATGGTCATGGGCACGCTTCCGGATAGACCGTCGACAACGCGCACGATGACGTCTTGGGTGTGGATCCCACGCGGGCTGTCGGGCCTGGAGCCCACTTCGAACGGCAGGCAATCGGTCAATCGGACGGTGCCATCAGGAGACTCGAACAGGGTTTCGAGGACGAGGCTGTCGGGCCTGTAGGAGCGGGTGATCGATACGCCGTCCGACTCTGGAGCTATGCGCCACCTGCCACCTTGGTGCTCGTCGAGAAGCGCGCCGAAGCAGGACGGAGAATCAAATCGAGGAAGACATAGCCAATCGATGGAGCCGTCCCGTGACACCAGCGCCGCGGAATGTGTATCTCCGATGAGTGCGTAATCCTCGATGCGGCTCAGCGCGCACCTTTCATCACGCAAACGCTTCGGTCGGGCGTCGTCAACGCATCACGACGGGCGGGAGAGCAAAACGCGTCTGGGCGGCGCGTTCCACCACATCCGTTTTCATGGCGCGCCGGATGCGCCGGACATCTCTGAACAGAACGAGAGCATTGTGGTCGAGGTGCCCGGTGGCGTCCGACTGCGCCAGCGCTCCGTCGAGCTCGGCCCTGGTCTGCTGAAGGTGAGCACGCAGCTCCTCGAGCTCTAACTCGAGCTCAAAGATCTTTGTGACACCTGCAAGGTTCACACCCTCTTGGGTCAGCTCCTGGATCCTCCTCAGACGCTCGATGTCCCGCTCCGAATACCGGCGGGTGTTTCCCTGGGTACGCTTCGGAGTCAGCAGGCCCTTGCGTTCGTAGATACGAAGAGTTTGTGGATGAACATCGGCGATCTCGGCGGCCACCGAAATGATGTAGATGGCTCTATCCGGACTCGGACCTCTGTGCTCCATGCCGAAGTCTTCCTACGAGGCTTTCGTGGCTCGGTGGAGCTGCTGCTCGAGCACCTCACGTGGATTGTCTCTGTGGATCTCTGCGAACCGCTCGAGCGCCTCTCTCTCTGCTTTGGTGAGGCGCTGAGGGACCTCGACCTGAACGACCACGTAGAGGTCGCCGCTGCCTCCGGAGGCTTTTGACAGGCCCCGTCCTCGCACACGCATCCTCTTGCCGTGAGGCGTCCCGGGCGGGAGCTTGACCGTGACTTCGTCTTCGAGCGTGGGAACGGTGATCTTTGCCCCGAGGGCGGCCTCGGGATAGGTCACCGGAACTTTCACCTCGAGATTGGAGTTGCCGGGGAGGGAAAACACCGGATGCGGCTCGACCCTGACCTTCACGAACAGATCTCCGGGGCCGCCGAT
>JALZIC010000085.1 GCA_030860455.1 Actinomycetota bacterium | reverse complement strand
TGCGACCTCCGATTGCGGCTGTCTCTGGGCAAAGTGGAAGTTGCTCTGAGGGTGCATAACTCCGATCCGAGCGTCTCCGCGCCTGACGATCACAGTGGCCTCGTTGATCTGCTTCTCGGGGGTGCGCGCCTGCCTCATACCTTCGTAGGTCAGGCTGTAGGCGCCCACGCGCATCGCCTCGCCGGGGTTCAGAAAGGCATTCCGTTCCACCTTGAAGGCACTGCCGGCAAAACCGATGACGATGAGGACGACCCCCAGATGCACCACGTAACCGCCGTAGCGCCGGCGATTGCGCAGCAAGGTGCGGCCCAGGGCCGGGGCCCAGCCCAAGCGGTGTCTCGACCGGTAAACGCGGCTGCCGCGGACGAACTCGCCCCCGATCGCCACTGCCGTGAAGGCGCACAGCCCGAAGGCGAGCAACGCTCCGACGCTCCGGACGCCCGCGACCGCCAGGCCGATGGCGACGGCCGATCCGACGATCACGGGGGGGCGGATGAGGCGCCCGAGCGCCCCTTTGCTCATCCTTCGCCACGACACGAGGGGGCCGATGCCGGTAAGCGCCACGATCGCGAGCCCGAGGGGCGCGAACACGGCGTTGAAGAAAGCGGGCCCAACCGACAGCCGGACCCCGGTTACGAGCTCGGCAATGATCGGATACACCGTTCCCCACAGCACCGTGAAAGCGGCGGCGACGAACAGGACGTTGTTGGCAAGGAAAGCCGATTCTCGCGATACCAGCGCGTCCAGCCGGTTGTCGCTCTTGAGGTGATCGAGGCGTAGGGCAATGGCGGACAGGCCGGCCAGGAGCATCGCCGCGAGGAACGGAAGAAACCAGATGCCGGTGTCTCCCTCGGTGAAGGTGTGGATGCTCGACAGAATTCCCGACCGCGTCAGGAAGGTCCCGAACACGGCCAGCACGTAGGTGGCGAGGATCAGCGCGACGTTCCATACCTTGAGCATCTGGCGCTTCTCCTGGATGACGACCGAATGGAGATAGGCGGTTGCGGTAAGCCACGGCATGAACGACGCGTTCTCCACGGGATCCCAGGCCCAGTACCCACCCCAGCCGAGCTCGGTGTAGGCCCACGCGCCTCCGAGCACGATTCCGATGGACAGCGCACTCCATGCGAACAGCGTCCACCGGCGGGTCGAGGCGAACCACCGGCTGTCTGCGTGCCCCGACAGCAGCGCTCCCATGGCCCAGGCAAACGGGATCGAGAAGCCGACGAACCCGGTGTAGAGGAGCGGCGGATGGATCAGCATCCCCGGCGACTGCAACAGGGGGTTCAAACCCCTGCCGTCGGCGGGAATCTCGGCCAGGGTGACGAAGGGATTTGCGGGAACGATGAGCAGCAGGAGGAAGAAAGCGGAGATGCCCGTGAGCACGCATCCCGCCCACGAGACGACCACGGGCCGGGTGCTTCCGACCCCCCGGATCGCCATGGCCGAGAACAAGGTCAAAAGGAGGGTCCAGAAGAGGAGCGAGCCCTCCATGCCGCCCCATAGGGCGCTGATCGTGTACGGCCCGGCCAGCGACCGCGATGAGTAATTCGCAACGTAGGCGAGTGAGAAATCATGGGCAAACAGCGCGCTGACCAGAGCTACGACGGCCAGTGAGGTGAACGCGGCGGCCACCGCAAGGGCGCGGGCGCCCGCCTCGGACAGGTCGCGCCGGTTCCTGCGAGCGCCCAGGAAGAAAAGCACCAGGGCGCCGGCGACGAAGACAAAGGCGCCCAGGAGCGCCGGGCGGCCGAGCATCCCCAGCGATCTCACGTGGACCTCAGGCCTTCGCCTTGAACTTGGACGGACATTTCGCCAGGACCTCGGAGGCCGTAAAGGTCCTGCCGTCGTAGCGGCCGCGGGCGACGACGTCCGAGCGATCCCTGAAGGTGTCGGGAAGGGGTTCGCCTGTGATCACCGTCACGTCCGCGCTGCCGTCGGTGATCGCAAAAGAGGTTCGGAGCCCCTGCTGTTGGATCGAGCCCGGTACCACGCGGCCGTTGACCCTGTACTCCTGCGCCGACGGGAGTGGATCGCCCGCCTCGAGCTCGCTCACCTCGAGATAGAACGAGGTGGATCCCGGCCGGCTCATGGCCCACCCGACCAAGCCGAAGAGAGTGATGGCCACGACGGCGGTTCCTACCAGGAACTTCGTCCGCCGCCCTCTGGATGCCGGTGGAGAAGCCGGCCGGGGAGGCGATGGAGAAAAGTGTGGGGACACGACACCCAAGCCTAAGTGACAATCACTTGCACGGGAGCCCCCCTGCCTACTGCGTCAGCAGATAGAGGGCTGTGAACACGAACAGCCACACGGCATCGACGAAATGCCAGTAATAGGTCGCCGCCTCGACGTGCCCATGGTGCTCGGCGCTGAAACGGTTCGCCCGCAGCATCACGAGGATCAGAATGACGACCCCCGCAGCGACGTGAAACCCGTGAAAGCCTGTGATTGTGAAGAAGAGCGTCGTGAAGACATTGTCGGCCGGACCGAATCCAAGGGTCGAGTATTCGTACGCCTGACCTGCAAGGAAGGCTAGGCCGAGGCAAACGGTGATCCCGATCCACCTGACCAGCCCCCTGGGGTCGTCTCGTTTGATGGCCGCCACGGCGAGGTGCTGGGTGACCGAGGACGACAACAGGACGACGGTGAGTGCGATCGTTACGACTATTTCGATCTCCGGAGTCCCGGCCGGGGGCCACTCGCCAAAGCCGGCCCTTATGTTGAAGTAGGCGCCGAAGAGACCGCCGAAGAACATGACCTCCGAGGCAATGAAAAGGATCATGCCGAGCAACGAAGGGGAGACCCTCGGCCGCCGGTGGGCCGATGGCCTTCGCTCCGAATGTGCTTCGAGCTGCGTCATGGCCGTGCTCGCCTTCTCAAAGGAGGGCTTCGATACGTCGCTTGAGCGCTGCAGGTTCCAACGCACCCAGGTCCACGGTAGCGCCGTCTCTACCCCTGTTGCCGCTCGTCGGCACGGTCGAGAGGTCGCCGTCGCGTTCCACGAAGAAGGTCTGAGGCCATCCCTCGATGTTCGACAACTTGTGCATGAGCTCTAGGTCGTCGTCTACAACGACGGGATAGGTGACGTCGAACTCTCGCACGAAGCTTTTGGCGTCGGCTTCGGAGTCTCTGGCGTTGACGCCGATGACCACCAGACCATCGTCCCGGTAATCGCGCCAGGCGCGTTCCAACAGCGGCGCCTCCTCTCTGCAGGGAAGGCACCAGGAGGCCCAGAAGTTGATCACCACCGGAGAACCCTCTATGGATCTGCTGGACATCGCGCCCTCGCCCGACAACAAAGGCAGGACGAATTCGGGAAGCTTGGACGGAGGGTCGGCCAGATCTCCGGCGGGAGTGAAAACCGCACGGGCGAGAGCACCGGTCGCAGCCAGTGCAACCAACGCGAGCAGGAAAGCCCGGCGAGACCTCCGCCCTGCTGGGTAGCCTTCGAGTTCATTGGAGGGGACCACGGGCCTTAGATTATGGGCTGGTGGTCAGATATAGTCCTGCGCGAAAGCGACGCGGCCGTGGAGGAACGGTGAACCTTCAAACTTCCCGACGGGGACGGGCGTGGATCGTCGCGCTCGCGGGCGCGATCGGCTTGGCCTTGACCGGGTGTGCGCCGGACGCCCCGCAAAGCGTGCTGGAACCCGCCGGGGAGTCGGCGCGCAAGGCCGATCAATTATGGAACCTGACCTTCTGGATCGCGGTCGCCGTTTTTGTGTTCGTGCAGGCAGCCCTCATCTACTCCGTCATTCGCTATCGCGCAAAGCCGGGCCGGGAGGCGCGCCAGTTCGAAGGCAACGCTCGCCTCGAGGTGATTCTGACGGTCATCCCGGCACTGATCCTCGCCGCCATCGCGGTGCCGACGGTCGGGACGGTTTTCGATCTCGCCGGCGAGCCCAAAGGCGATGACGTCCTGCAGGTCACCGTGCAGGGGCGGCAGTACTGGTGGATGTACGAGTATCCCGACCTCGACGTCGTCACGGCCAACGAGTTGCACATACCGGTCGGAACCCCGGTCAATGTGACGATCGAAGGCTACGACGTGAACCACAGCTTCTGGGTGCCCCGCCTGGCGGGCACGCAGGATGTCGTGCCGGGACGCGTCAATCGACTTACGCTCGAAGCGGACGAGCCGGGTACCTACAGAGGGCAGTGCAAGGAGTTCTGTGGCCTGTCACATGCGAACATGGCCCTGCGCGTCATCGCCCATGAGCCGGCCGCCTTCGAAACTTGGGTTGCCGAGCAGCAACAGCCGTCCGAAAAGCCGCCAGGCTCGCTCGCCGCTGAGGGCGCCAAGTTGTTCGTCCAGGGCTCAGAGGACGGTCAATTCGCCGACGGGGCCGCGTGCGCGTCATGCCACGCCATCGAGGGTCTTGACGGCGCGCTGGGCGTAATCGGGCCGAACCTCACTCATTTCCAGAGCCGTAAGACCTTTGCGGGCGGGCTGTTCAAGAACAACGAGGCAGACTTGCGGGCATGGCTCGCAGACCCGCCGGCCAGGAAGCCGGGTTCTCAGATGCCCGACGTCGGGTTGACCGAAGGGCAGATCGACTCCCTGGTTGCTTACCTGGAGACCTTGAAGTGAGCAAAGTCAGCGTTAGAGGAGATAGTTGATGGCAATCGCCGCCGCAGGAACCGATCGCAGCTATTTCGCACGTCCCACGGCCAAGACGGGTTGGTGGGCCTGGATGACCACGGTCGACCACAAGAAGATAGGCATACTCTACGGTTTCACGTCGTTCGTCTTCTTCATTATCGGAGGCGTTCAAGCCCTCGTAATGAGGACGCAGCTGGCTACGCCCGACGGTGAAGTGGTGAGCGCGGCGATGTACAACCAGCTGTTCACGATGCACGGCCTGACGATGATCTTCCTCGTCGTCATGCCGATGGGAACCGCACTGATCAATTTCCTGCTTCCCTTGATGATCGGCGCGCGGGATGTGGCATTCCCGAGGCTGAACGCCTTCAGCTATTGGGTGTTCCTGCTCGGCGGTCTCTTTCTCTACTCGAGCTTCTTTCTGGGCGGGGCGGCGGACGGGGGCTGGTTCGGGTACGCACCCCTGAATAGGGAGCTTCCCGGCAACGGCATGACCTACTACTCATTGGGACTCCAGATCCTCGGAATCGCCTCTCTTGCCGGTGCCGTGAATTTTATCGTCACGATTCTCAACATGCGCGCCCCCGGCATGACGCTCATGCGCATGCCGGTCTTCGTGTGGATGACCCTGGTGGTCTCCTTCCTGCTCTTGTTCGCTATACCGGTGATCGGTGTCGCCTTGTGGCAGCTCATGTTCGATCGCTTGTTCGGCACGAGCTTCTTCGATCCCGCGGCCGGCGGAGATCCATTGCTGTGGCAGCACCTGTTCTGGCTCTTCGGCCACCCCGAGGTCTACATCATGATCCTTCCCGCCATGGGCATCGTGTCCGAGGTGCTGCCTGCATTTGCGCGCAAGCCGCTGTTCGGGTATCCGGCGATTGTCTTCGCCGGCGCAGCGATCGCCTTCATGGGCTGGGGTGTGTGGGCGCACCACATGTTCGCCGCAGGCCTGGGCCCGGTCGCCAACTCCGCCTTCGCCCTGTCGACGATGCTGATCGCAGTTCCGACCGGAGTGAAGATCTTCAACTGGATCGGCACGATCTGGGGTGGCGCGGTCCGCCTAACGACGGCGTTTCTGTTCAGTGCCGGCTTCGTCTCAATGTTCATCATCGGCGGACTGTCCGGCGTCACCCATTCGATCGTGCCGCACGATGCCCAGCAGACCGATACTTACTACGTGGTCGGACATTTGCACTACGTGCTCTTCGGCGGATCCATCTTCGGGCTCTTCTCCGGCCTGTACTACTGGTGGCCCAAGATCTTTGGGCGCCTCTTGAACGAGCGCATAGGAAAGCTCCACTTCTGGCTCATGATCATCGGCTTCAACCTCACCTTCGGGCCCTTCCACGTGTTGGGCCTGCTGGGCACGCAGAGGCGTGTCTATCGCTACGCCCCCGGCCTGGGCTTCGATTTATGGAACCTCGTGGCGACGATCGGCGCGTTTACCATCGCGGTGTCGATAGTCGTCTTCGTGGTCAATGCGATCCTGACGGCAAGACGAGGGGAGAGGGCCACCGGCGATCCGTGGGACGCGCGGACGATCGAATGGATGATGCCTTCGCCTCCTCCCGAGCACAACTTCGATGCCGTTCCGGTGATTAGCCACCGTGACGACTGGTGGCACCGCAAGTACGTCACCGATCCGAAAGGGACGCCCGCCCCGGTCATCGCGGGCGGTGCCGACGCACGGGAGATGCCGGCCGAGGAGAGCGACAATGCAACGGCAAGTGAGGACGAGCAGGCCCACGGCATTCATCTGCCGTCTCCGTCCTATTACCCGCTCGTGACTGCGGTGGGCCTTCCAATCGCCGGCTACGGCATCATCTATCAGCCGTTGCTGCTTGCCGTCGGTTTCCTGGTCGTGCTGGTCGGGGCGTTCGGCTGGGTTCTCGAACCGCCTGCGGAGCCCGCATGAGCGTCACACACGCCGCGCACGGCGCATCCGAGCCACACACCTCCACCGGTGTCGACAACGTCAAGATGGCTATGTGGACTTTTCTTGGGTCCGAATGCCTGTTCTTCGGCTCCTTGATCTCGACCTATTTGCTCTATCGGGGCACGACCGGAAGCGGACCGACCTCGGCCGAGGTCTACGACATACCCTTCACTTCGATCAGTTCGTTCGTACTATTGATGTCGAGCCTCACCATGGTCCTTGCGCTGTCGGCGATCCAGCAAGGAAACCCGCGGGCGATGCGGATCTGGCTCATGGCGACGGCTTTTCTGGGACTTACCTTCGTGGGGGCCCAGATATTCGAGTTCACGACCTTCGTGGAAGAGGGACTTACGCTGCAGACAAGTCCTTTTGCGAGTGCCTTCTTCGTCCTGACGGGCTTTCACGGCGCACACGTGACCATCGGGGTCCTGATGCTGCTCGGAGTTGTCGCCATGTCTTCGTTCGGGCGTCTCGGGCCGGATTCCGCGCGCCCAGTCGAGATGGTCGGCCTCTACTGGCACTTCGTCGATGTCGTCTGGATCGTGATCTTCACGGTCGTCTACCTGATCCCTTGACTGCATGAGCTCCCCGGAGATTCGCCACGAAGAAGGCAATCACCCCGGTCCCGCCCAGTACGTGCGTATAGCAATCGTGTTGTTCTTCATCACGGTTATCGAGGTTGCGGTCTACTATGTTGAAGCCCTGGAGGGCGTGCTCGTGCCCACGTTGATCATCTTCTCGCTGCTCAAGTTCGTCCTGGTGGTCCTGTGGTTCATGCACCTGCGCTTCGACACCCGTGTCTTCACCTGGCTGTTCGTGGCGGGGATTCTGCTCACTCTCTCGGTGTTCGCCGTTGTGCTGCTCACCTTCTTCCTTCAGGGGGGCGCCGCCCCGTCGCCCCCCGATCTGGGCGGTTGACCGGTGCTGCTCGCGGGGGTGACGGCGGCGACACCATGGGTGTGGGTTCCCCATCCCGACGTGTGGTTTCTGGTCGCCGGCCTGGGCGGCGGATATCTCTGGGCATTGCGGACGCTGGGACCGCGCCTAGGCCCCCCCGGGGGGACGGCGGCCACAAGGGGGCAGAAGAGTGCATTCCTCTTCGGCCTGACGGCTCTGTGGATCGGCGCAGACTGGCCGATGCACGAACTGTCCGAGGGCTTCCTCTACAGCGCTCACATGATCCAGCACATGCTCTTCACCTTCATTGCGCCGCCCCTGCTGCTGCTCGGCGCGCCGAAGTGGATGCTTCGCGCTATCTTGTCACCGCCGCGCGTATTGGCGACAGTGCAGAGGCTGAGCAGACCCTTCACAGCCTTGCTGCTCTTCAACGGGTTGATTGCCCTCACACACTGGCCGGCTCTGGTCAACGCGTCGCTGCGGTCCGAGCCCTTGCACTTCGCCGTGCATACGGCCCTGTTCAGCGCCGCGCTGCTCATGTGGACACCGGTGATCGGGCCGTTGCCAGAGCTCCCGCGCCTGTCGGATCCCGCCAAGCTCCTCTATCTCTTCGGACAGTCGATCCTCCCCACCGTGCCGGCGTCGTTTCTCACCTTTGCCCAATCGCCCATCTACACCTTCTACGAGACGGTTCCTCGCCTGTGGGGCCTGGCCGTGCTAACCGATCAGCTTCTCGCCGGGTTGATCATGAAGATCGGCGGCGGCTTGTTGCTATGGTCGATCATGGCCGTGATCTTCTTCAGATGGCATGCACGCGAGCTGGCCGATAGGCCGGATGAGATCACCTGGGACGATTTCGAGATCGAGCTGAAATCAGCGGGACTTCGTAAATGAGCCACGAGGAACAGAACTCCGAACCCTCGTCCATGATGGACGAGGTACGGATCCGCGTCCCAAAGCCGAATCTTCCGGACGAGATCAAGTTCAGTGCGCCGCTGCCCATCCTCATCCCTCTGGCCGCACTGGCGGCGATCGCCGTCATCGCGTTCTTGTTCTCGCGCGTTCTGCTGGCGGTTCCCCGTGAAGCAGCGATTCTCATTGCCATCGTGATGGCGGCGAACATCCTCGGCGGATTCGCCTTCGCCGCGTTGCGGCCCAAGCTCAGCCGCTCACAACGCATCGAGCTTGCAATGGTTATCGGCTACCCCCTGCTCATCGGAATCGTCATCGCGCGGCTGGGCTTCGGCGCCCCGGCCCATGAAGCTTCCGCGGAGGCGGGGGGAGGCACGGCGGTGGGCGGGGATGCCGTGTTGGTGGCCGACAGCCTGGCTTTCGACACGGACGCGATCGAGCTTGAGGCAGGCAAGACCCAGACCATCGGACTGGACAACCAGGACAGCGCAACACACGACCTCTCGATCTACAAGAACGAGGAGGCGGGCGTGTCTCAGCAGGGCGCGTTGTTCGAGGGCGAGGATGTTCCCGCCGGATCGAGCACCGAGTACGAGGTCGATCCTTTGGATGCCGGCAAGTTGTACTTCCAATGTGACATTCATCCCAGCATGAAGGGGGATGTGGTCGTGTCCGGGAGCGGCGCCGGTGGTTCGGGCAAGAACCAGGACGGCGGATAGGCCAAGGCCGGTACCGCGGTGACCGCCTGGCCCTTCGACCCCGCCCTCTGGCTGTTCGGCGCCTTGTCGATCGCGGCCTACCTGCGCGCCCAGGCC
>JALZIC010000109.1 GCA_030860455.1 Actinomycetota bacterium | reverse complement strand
CGCTGTCCGATGACCTTGAGCAGGATCCGGCGGTCCGCTCCGCCAACGTCCGCATGGTGGAGGACGGGAGCCGGCCGGAGGTCGACATCGATGTCGAGGTGTCCGAGGATGCCCCGCTTACCGAGGTACGCCGCCGCATAGCGACAGACGCTCTGGCGCGCTTCTCCTCGGCGCTCGAGTCGGAGTCCGTCAGAGGACATCTGAGGATCGGGCTGGTCCCGGGACCGCAGGGGCGGGCCCTCCAGTAATTGATACCGAACACGTCTTTCAGGTTCCCAGGCTTTATGAGTGACCTCCCAGGGAGGTGTTCCTCACAGTAGGGAATCAAGACTAATAAAGAAGCTCGCACACACAGGGAAGGGACAGGAAGAGAGGCCCACTCCCCATTCCCCAGTACAGAAAACCCGCCCGGGTTTGTCCGGGCGGGTTTTTCTGTTGCGGTGGTTCTGTGACCGGCTTCGGCTAGTTTGCTCGGGAGCCTGTGTTGGTGGGGGTTCCGTCGCCTGAGGTTTGAGCTTGGTCCTTTCGCTCCTGGGCTCGTTCCTGGACCCGCTCTTTCGAGCCGGCTGCCTCCTCTTTCACGTTGCTGCTCTCCTGCTCGGTGCGGTGCGCAGCACGCTGCCAGTACTCCTGCATCGTCGAGATGCCGCCGCCCCCGATGGCTACGATCGCGCACCCAGCCACGATCGCAAGGATGGCATAGAAGAGGCCGTTGACGATCTCTGGGGCGATCTCGAGCTGATTCAGCGCAGCAAAGGTAGTGATCACCAGGATTGCGGCGCTGGCGATGAAAGCGAGAGTGCGGCCATATGACAAACCACCCAAAGAGGCCTCGACGATCTCCTTGACCGCTGCCGCAATCGCGGCGCCGATGACGACTATGATGATCGCCACGAACAGCTTGGGCAGGTAGGCGATAACGCTGGCGATCAAGGTGCTGATCGGATTCGGCCCGAATACGCCGAAGGCCAGTTGCAACACGAAGAGGAACAAGGCGTAGAAAACGATCTTGCCCAGGATTCCCGATGCGTCGTATTGCGATTTGGCGAGGGCTTTGCCAACCCCGCCTCGTTCGACGGCTTTATCGAATCCCACACGCTCGAGGACCGTATCCAGGACCTTTGCGATCGCTTTGGCGACGAAGTAGCCGACCACCAAGATCAGCAGAAATCCGACCAGCTTTGGCAGAAACGTTGCTATCGACGAAAACGCATCGCCAAGTCCTTCGGTGAACTCATCCATTCTCTTCTCCTCCGATAAGTGGGACAACTCTTCCAACCCAGCCAACTACCCGGCGCGGCCAGACCGGAAACCTTCCGGCAATCCAACCTCATGTCCCCGGGGTCAAGTAGGATTCGCGCCGCGTCATCACTTTGGACGTTCTCGATAGTCCACTGGTTACCGAGTCGCTACGGGGCTGGTTCGTTAGCTGCTCGGCTGGGGTGCGGTGTTCCGCACAAGGGAATGGGGTGTGAGCTCTGCCTCCTCGACGAGGGTCGAATCGAGTCGTCCGATCCCACATAGATTCGTCACAAACCTGGAGCGACCGCCGGACAGCACGCCGGCGGATGCTGGCCCGCCGTAGACGGTCCGCCCTTGTCCTCGCCATGCTGGTAATTGCATCCGCCGGCGTCTGGTTTGCAGTACGGGATGCTGGATCCGACCCCACGGCCGCCTCGGGCCAGCCGGCCGCCCCGGAGGACGGCGAGGCCACCGCCTCACCCACCCCCGAAGAAGACGACGACGATGGCCGGGCAGGTCCTACGGGGAAGGACGGCGACATACCCATCAAGCACATCGTTTTCATCATCAAGGAGAACCGGACGTTCGATAACTATTTCGGGCGTTACGCCGGTGCGAACGGAGCCACGACGGGCAAAACGTCAACGGGTGAGACGGTCCAGCTATCTGTCGCAACGGACGTCTTCGAACCCGACCTCGGCCATGCTTTCCTCGATGGCGTCAAGTCCATAAACGGCGGCAAGATGGATGGCTTCGACCAGGTCACCAATGGCGAGACGATGAACGGTTACTCGGCCTTCACCAGGGAGGGGATTCCCAACTATTGGGCCTATGCCGATGAGTTCGTCTTGGGCGACAACATGTTCACCTCGATGTACGGCCCCACCTTTCCTGCGCACCTCTATACCGTGGCGGCTCAAGCGGGACGAGTCGTCGGCAACAAGGATCAGACCAGTACGGAAGGCGGCTACTGCGACGACATCAACGAGACCGTGCTCCGCTTTCAGAAGCTCTCGCTCAAGGAGAAGCGGGAGATCATGGCGGCCGAAGAGGCCAACGATGCAGACACGATTGTCCAGTACTGGGAACACGTGCGGGCTTGCTTCAACTTCAAAGTGCTCCCCGACCAGCTTGACAAGGAGGGGATCGGCTGGCACTACTATGCCGACGAGGGATCGTGGATGAACGCGATGTTGGCGATCAAGCACATGCGCTTCTCGTCGCACTGGGGCAAGGAGATAACCGGAGAAGAGGACTTTCCCGAGGACATCGCCAAGGAACGCCTGGCGCCGGTGACATGGGTGGTGCCGGGGCCAGGGGTCAACGAGCACCCCGGCGGGCCGAGCGTATGTGTCGGCGAGAACTGGACGGTGTCGGTGGTGAACCAGATTATGCGGTCGAAATACTGGAAGAACACCGCGATCTTCCTTACCTGGGACGACTTCGGAGGTTTCTACGACCACGTCCCGCCGCCCCATTACGATGTGATGGGGCTTGGTCCGAGGGCCCCTTTGTTGGTCATCTCTCCGTGGGCCAAGGAGGGATACGTCGACAGCACGGAATATGAGTTCTCTTCGGTCCTCAAGTTCATCGAAACGGTGCACGGCCTCGACTGCATGACGAAGCGGGACTGCCAGGCCAGCAACATGATGAACGCCTTCGACTTCGAACAGGACGTCGCACCCGGCGACCGGAAACTGCTTCTCGACGAAAGGGACTGCACGGGCCTCCCGACCAAGGTGGCTCAGGCATACGAGCGTCACGGCGAGGACGCCTTCAGGGCCCTGGGAGACTGACACCGACCCCTCCGCCATCTCCCGCTCCCCTCTGGGGAGTTCACCCAAAACGGGACGCTGCGCGTTGCACGTACGCGGCTCCCCACCCCACATCCCCGCCTGGGGAGCCCAGGACCTTAAGGCTTGGGCGGAAGTTCCAGCCTCTGGCCCGCCTGAATTTGTCCCCGGGCGGTTATGTTGTTGGCCTTTGCGATCAGATTGACCAGCGAAGCGTCGCCGTAGAAGTCGATGGCGATGGTGTTGAGGCTGTCGCCATCCCTCACCACGTAGGTTCGGCCGGATGCAGGTCCGGCTTCGGGCGCTTGGGTGGTTGCCGGGCCCTCGGCCGCATCCCTTCCGGCATCGTTTCCGTCCGACGGGTTCTGGGCTTGGGGCCGGTCTGCCTCATCTGCGTCCTGGGCATCGGGGCGAAGAACCGGACGGGAGCTCTCGGGTGAAGTGGTCTCTTCCAGCCGGGTCTCGAGCTCGTCGATCCGTCCCTGGGCGGCAGCCAGCTCGGTCTCTGCCCCTTGTAGCTCTTCAGCAGGGACGCCTCGGGGCCCTGTGGCCCATCCGATCAGGTAGGCGACGACGAGGGTGGTGGCAAGAGCCGCAACCCGCCCCCAGAGCACCTTGACCGGAGGGTCGGTGCGGTCCCATTCGAGCGGCCGCCGCCCTACCTCTTCGGTTTCCCAAGGCTCCCTAACGGATTGGCTCATAGCGGCCCTTCATCTCGAACCCCTCTCCGTAACCCCTGTTCGTCTCCAGCGCTCAGTGCTGCGAAGCCCTCGCCGCCACTGTCGACATTAGTCCCAAAAGCGCCTGCGCTCCCGGCGTTTGGGGCAAATCCTTTTCGCGGACATAGCGGTCACCCACGATGCCCGGCTGGCCAATCTGCTCTTGGCCACGCACGCCCCGGCCAGACGTCCTCCCTTGACCACGCTCGATGCCTCAGGTAGGCAGCCCGGCCCTTAACCTCGAGAGCGCCAGCGCCGCACGAGCCTCCCGTCCACGTCCGCCACGAAGGCCCTCACCGCCCGCCCGGTTCTACGAAGGTCACGGGGGATGAGGTTGTTCGGGATGTCGGAGGCAGAGTGATAGTCCGGTTCCTCTCCGCTGTACAGGAATGTGGCCGGGGCCCCGGCGCGCTCGAATGGGCCATGATCCGAGCAGTCGCAGAAGGTGATGTACCGAATGCCGATGTTCGTCTTGGCTGTGATGATGCGGAAGAGACTGCGAGCAGCAACCGGCGGTCCGATCCCCGAAGTCCCTGTGAGCAGCGGTCGTCCGTCGGCGATCATGTCGATCGAAACCATGCCGGCCAGCCGGCGCCGGCCCCGTGCGCCGAGCCGTTCCACGAAATCGCTCGACCCGACGTGATGCCGGCCGTCGGCGCCATACTCCTCTGAGCCGAAGGCGACGAGCTTCACCCAGCGCGAGGGTTCCCGGGCGGCGATGAGCCGGGCCGTTTCGAGTAGCACGGCCACTCCCGAAGCGTTGTCGTTGGCTCCGGGGGAACCCGGGACCGTGTCCATGTGCGCCCCAAGCACGATCCCGTACCTGGCGCTCGCCGGCCACCTCGCCACGACGTTCCTCGATTTGTCGCCGTCCACCGGGAAGGGGTTCACGTGGGTCCGATACCCCATCGAGCGAAAGCGTCTGGCGATGTATCTGGACGCCTTCTTTTCCCCCGAATGCGCTCGCACCCTGGTGCCGATGCGACCGGCGAGACGGCGGACATGGGCGAAGGCGCGATCGAGAGAAAAGCGCCCCAGGCGTCCGAACGAGCCGGCGTCCGAGGCTTTCGCATTCGCGACTCCCAGTACCTGCGGATCGGGGCGACCGGAGGCGGTGAGGGCCGGCTCCCTTTCGAGCGAGCTTGCGAGCGCGACACCCGAGGTCAGAAGACCAACGGCGACGAAGACGATTGGCAAGCGCGCGCCTATCACGCCAACTAGAGTACAGATGAAGAATGGCAAACGACCGCAAACCAAAAGACCCCTTGCCCACGGGTCTGTTTCAGCGAAGCGCCCGGCTGGCGGGACAAACGAGCCGGTCCGCTGCGAGGTTCGTCGGGACGCGCATGAAGTCGTTCGCCGACCCCGAACGCGCCCAGGAGTTCCTGGACGACTTCCACATGCAAACCGCAGAGCAGCTCGTCGACATGTTGGGCGAGATGAAAGGCGCGGCTATGAAGCTTGGCCAGATCGCCTCCTTTTACGAATTCTCTGGTGCCGACGAGACGATATCGACCTACAGAGACAAGCTCACGATGTTGCAGAACTCGGCACCCCCCATGGACCCCGCCGCTTCGAAAGCGGTGATCGAGCAGGAGTTCGGCCGGCCGGTGGGGAAGATTTTTGCCACCTTCGAGGAGCAGCCGGTGGCATCGGCCTCCATCGGACAGGTGCACCGGGCAACCCTCTTCTCAGGCGAGACGGTTGCCGTAAAGGTTCAGTACCCGGGCGTCGACGAGGCTGTCAGAGCCGATCTCAAAAACCTGTCCGCCATGATGAAGCTTTCGGTCGCCCTGGCTCCAAACGTCGATCCGAAGGAGGTGACCGACGAGGTTCGCGCTCGAGTGCTCGAGGAGCTCGACTACCGCAGAGAGGCGGTCAGCCAGCAGAGGTTCACCGAGCTTTTCAAAGGCCACCCCTTTGTCGTGATCCCAGACGTATATCCCGATCTCTGCCGTAAGCGCGTGATCACTCAGGAGTTCATCGAAGGTAAGCCCTTCTCCTCGGCGCTCGATTGGTCCCAGGAAAGAAGGGATGCGCTGGCCGAGGTTCTCTTCCGCTTCTTCTATGGAAGTCTGAACCGCTTCAGGTTGTTCTCTGCCGATCCCCATCCAGGCAACTATCTGTTGCTCCCGCGCGGCAAGGTGGCTTTTTTGGACTTCGGGCTGGTGCGTGAGGTCGACGCGCAGTCATTAGATCTTCTGCACGAGATCGTGTGGTCGCTAATCGATGACGATCAGGAACGGGCCCGCCAGGCGCTCGAGCGCATGGGGATCCTGACCCGCAACACGCCGGAGATCGACGCGATCTGGGGGCATCTCAAGACCATCAACGGGCTCGTGCTCGAGGATCGTGACCTCACAGTCGATCCTCCCCTGGTCCAGAAGATGACGGCGGCGGGCATGGACCCTCGGTCTCCTGCCTTTCAGACACTCCGCAAGGTCGGTTTGCCGGGTGTCATCGTGACGCTCAACCGGATGTCCTTCGGGGTCGTATCACTTCTGGGCCGTCTCGGCGCCACGGCCAACTGGCACCGAATCGCACGAGAGGTGTGGTTCAAGGAGGCGTCACGCACCCGGCTCGGCAAGCAGGAAGAACGGTGGCTGAGGGAGGCCCATCCCGAGTTGGCGTCCGCCCCCGCACCTGCGCCGGAGAGCGCGGCACCCCGCACCTAGGACGAACCGATCCCTGCGTGCTCACACGGCCGTGTACGTCGCTCAGTTAGGTGGGGTTGGTAACGGCTCCTCTGGAAGCCGAGGACACCGATGCGGCGTACTTGGCGAAGACCCCTTTTGTGTAGCGGTGCGGGGGCGCCGTCCAGTCGGCAAGGCGCTTCGCTATCTCGTCGTCGGACAACTTCACCCGAAGTTCGCGTGCACCGACATCGATCTCGACGATGTCGCCCTCGGCAACCGCTGCCAGCGGTCCACCGTGCGCGGCCTCGGGTGAGATATGTCCGACCATCAGACCCCGGGTGGCTCCGCTGAAACGTCCGTCCGTGATGAGAGCGATCGACTCGCCCATCCCCTCACCGACAATGGCTGCGGTCACATGCAGCATCTCGCGCATGCCCGGCCCGCCGGCGGGACCTTCATAGCGGATCACGACCACGTCCCCCTCTTGAAGGGCGCCGGCCTTGACTGCCGCGAAGCAATCCTCTTCGGAGTCGAACACGCGCGCGGGACCTCGGTGCCACTGGCGTTCATGGCCGGCGAGCTTGACGACACAGCCCTCCGGGGCGAGGTTCCCCCGCAATATGGCAAGGCCGCCCCAGGGCTTGATGGGGGTTTCGATGGGCACCACGACCTTCTGCATGTGCGCCTCCTCGGCGGAAGCAGCGATCTCGCCGATCGTTCTCCCATCGACGGTGACGGCCTCGGCGTGCAGCAGCCCCTTCTTTGCGAGCTCACGTGCGACGAGCGCCACCCCACCGGCGCGGAAGAGATCGGTCGCCACATAGTCGCCACCGGGTTTCAGGTTGGCGATCGTCGGGGTACGGGCCGCGATGCGGTCGAAGTCGTCGATCGACAGCTCGAGCCCTGCCTCCTCCGCTATGGCGAGCAGGTGAAGAACCCCGTTGGTCGACCCTCCGGTTGCTGCGATCGAGGTAATCGCGTTTTCGAGGGCTTCGTGCGTGACGATATCCAGGGGGCGGACATTGTTCTTGACCAAATCGAGCGCCAGGCGCCCGGCCTTCTCGGCCGCAGCGCGCTTTCCGGGCGCCGTGGCCGGGATGCCGTCCAGGCTCGCGGGGCCGATGCCGAGGAAGTCCACCGCTGTGGCCATGGTGTTGGCTGTGAATTGCCCACCGCAGGCTCCCGCTCCCGGGCACGCGACTTCCTCGAGGCTGTGGAGATCGGCGGCCGAGAGTTTACCGGCCGAATGCTGGCCCACCGCCTCGAAGACATCCTGGATGGTCACGTCGCGGCCTCGCCACTTTCCCGGAGCGATCGAACCGCTGTAGAGCACGAGGCCGGGGATGTTCATCCGGCAAAGAGCCATGACCGCCGCGGGGATGGTCTTGTCGCATCCGACCAGGCACACGATGCCGTCGAACATGTGGCCGCGGGTGACGAGCTCGATCGAATCGGCAATAATCTCGCGACTGATGAGCGAGGCCCGCATGCCCTCGGTGCCCATGGTCACACCATCAGCTACGGCGATCGTGTTGAATTCCATAGGCGTGCCGCCGGAGGACCGAATGCCGCCTTTGACCTGTGAGGCGAGATTGCGCTGATTGAAGTTGCACGGCATCGTTTCGATCCACGTCGTCGCCACGCCGATGACCGGCTTGGC
>JALZIC010000106.1 GCA_030860455.1 Actinomycetota bacterium | reverse complement strand
ATCGCCTCGATCCTGATCGTGGTGATGATCCATGAGTCGGGCCACTTCCTGGTTGCCAAGGCGTTCGGCTTCAAGGCCACGCAGTTCTTCGTGGGATTCGGCCCGACGCTCTGGTCGATCCAGAGGGGCGAAACCGAATACGGGATAAAGGCACTGCCGCTGGGCGGCTTCGTGAAGATCCTGGGCATGAACCCCTACGAGGACATCGCGCCGGAGGACCGGAGGCGTTCGTACCAGGCCAAGCCCCGGTGGCAGCGCGCCTTGTTGCTACTGGCCGGCTCGGGCACCCACTGGATAATCGCGTTCGTCATCCTCGTCTTCGCCGCGATGGCGATCGGGTTCCCGACCGGCGCCATAAGCAACGAGATCGCAGCCGTCCAACGAGGCGGGGGGCTCGAGACGCCGGCGCTCACAGCAGGGATGCGCCCCGGGGACCGCATCGTTGGTGTCGGCGGACGCGCCACCGATTCATGGCCGGACATACGCGATTACATCCGCACCCGGGCCGGTCAGGAGGCCGTGTTCACGGTTGAGCGAAGTGCCATCACGCGCGACCTCAGGGTGACCCTGGGTCAGGCGATCTTCAAGGACGGGCGGCCCGTTGCCTATGCAGGGCCGGGCGAGGATCTCCGCAAAGCCCGCGCCGGGGAAGAGAAGGTGGGTTTTCTGGGAGTCGAGCCCGAGCCGGAGTACAGGACGGAGTCGCTTCCCGGGGCGCTGACCGATTCGGCGGCCCGGACCTGGGAGATCAGCGTCATGTCCGTACGGGGCATCGGAGACGTCTTTGGAATGGTCTTCGGCGGTGAGCTCCTCGACGCTATAACGGGCGAGGGTCAGCGCCAGGTGGACGAAGGTCCGCTCGGACTGGTCGGCGCCAGCCGAATCGCCGGCCAGAGCGTCGCCCGCGGCCAGTACCTCGCGTTCGTTGGCCTGATCGTGAGCTTCACGATCTTCGTCGGGATCATGAACCTGCTGCCGCTTCCCCCCCTCGACGGCGGTCATCTGGCCGTGCTCGCATGGGAGGGCGTCACCGGCAAGGCGGTCGATCTCAGACGCCTGATCCCAGTGGCCGCCGCGGTCATCTCGTTCTTCGTGCTGCTGTTTCTCGCCGTGCTCTACCTCGACCTGGCGCGCCCCATCCAGGTCCCCTTCTAGTGTCTGTGGCCCCGTTCGAGCGACGGAAGACCCGGCGCATCATGGTCGGCTCGGTTCGGGTCGGTGACGGCGCGCCGGTTTCGGTTCAATCGATGACGACGACCAAGACCGATGATGTGCAGGCGACCCTGATTCAGGTTCACGAGCTTGCCACCCAGGGGGCCGACATCGTCAGGGTCGCCGTCCCGCACGAAGCCGACGCAAAGGCCCTTCCTCTGATCGTGGCGGAGGGAGGGGTGCCGATAGTGGCCGACATTCACTTTTCGGTGCGGCTGGCGATGATGGCGGTCGAAGCGGGCGTCCATGCGCTGCGTCTCAATCCCGGAAACATCCGGAACCCCAAGCACATCAAAGAGGTTGCGGACGCGGCAAGGGAGCGCAGCATCCCCATTCGAATCGGTGTCAACGCGGGATCGCTGGACAAGAAGCTCGTGGCCAAGTACGGGCGCCCTACCGCCGAAGCCCTGGTGGAAAGCGCCCTGTACGAGATCGGCCTCCTCGAGGAGCAAGGCTTCTACGACATCAAGGTCTCGGTGAAGCACCAGAACGTGCCCGAGATGATCGCGGCCTACCGGCTCCTCGCCGATAGAACCGACGCTCCCCTTCACCTGGGCGTGACCGAAGCGGGCACCCCCAAGCAGGGAGTGGTCAAGTCCACGTTGGGGATAGGGACGCTTCTGGCCGAGGGCATCGGCGACACGATCCGTGTGTCGCTCACCGCGGATCCCGTCGAAGAGGTGAAGTACGGCAAGCAGATCCTCAACGCGCTGGGATTGCGCAAGGACACCGGGGATCTGGTTGCATGTCCCTCCTGTGGGCGTGCCGAGCTGGATGTCGTCGCCCTCACCGAAGAGGTCGAGGCCGCCCTCGAAAAGATGGATCTGCCACCCATGCAGATAGCGGTCATGGGTTGTGAGGTGAACGGGCCGGGCGAGGCACGCGACGCGGACATAGGCATCGCCGCGGGCCCCGGGCGCGGTCTGCTCTTCTCCAAGGGCAAGCAGATCGGATGGGTGCCCCACGACCGGCTGGTGCAGAGCCTCCTCGAAGAGGCCAGGCGCATCGGCGCCGACATCAGGGCGTCGGGCGTTGCCGGTGATGGTGACGCGGTGGTGGTGACCGGCGCCGGCCGCCGTGCGCCGACGATGTCTATCGGGATGGGGCCGCCGGGGGAGTAACCTCGCCCGGCACCGGATTCAGCCTCCCGGGTCGATACCCGGACTGACCCACAGGGCTCCGGCCCCAGGTTGCCTTTAGGGAGGGACCTGGGCCGTGGGGCCTATTTGCGACCGGCCAGGGGTCGTTTTCCGTGGTTGGCTTTGTTCTTACGGCGCGCCCGCCGTTTGCGTGCCTTCTTGGCCATTCGGGTCTCCAAATCTGCCGGATGTGCTCTCTCTCGACCGTCCCAACCTACAGGGCGCGCAAGCACCATTGTGATAGCATCGTCCCAACGAGCGTCCCACCAGGATGCCCGGTCGGCGAAGTCTCTCTACGAAGTGGGGCCCCTCGAAAGAGGGGCCTATCTGTTGCGGGGCCGGCGCTCGCCGAAGCGTGGAGGGTACGGCGCCGACAACCTGCAGGCAGGGCGGCCGAGAGGAGGGGACGTGGGCGCACTCGAAGAGGTGCGAGACCTCGCCGAATCCGTGGCCGGCCGTCGCGATCTGCGCCTGTGGGACGTCGAGCTGGGGGGAGGCCGCGGCAACTCGGTGGTCCGGGTGTACGTGGACGGAGAGCGAGGCGTCGACCTCGACACCGTTGCGGAGATATCTCAGGAGCTCTCGCGCGGACTTGACCTCCGGGATCCGTTTCCCGGCCGCTATGTGCTCGAGGTGTCGTCGCCGGGTCTCGAGAGGACGCTCAAACGGCCCGAGCACTTTTCGGCCTCGGTCGGCAAGAGGGTGACGATGAAGACGAAGAAACCACTCAACGGGGGCAGCCACAGGATCGACGGCCTGATCCGGTCGGCGGACGAGGTGGCGGTGCAAATCGAGGTGGACGGCGCCGGCCGGGACGGCGAGTCGCAGATCGAGGTGCCCTACGACGAGGTGAAGATGGCCCGTACGGTTTTCGAATGGCAGTCCGAATGAGGCTCCCATGCGAGGAAAGGCAAGCATCATGAACATACCCATGGACTCACTGCGTGAGCTCGAACGGGAGCGCGGGGTCTCGTTCGACACCCTTGTCGAAGCTATCGAAAGGGCGTTGGCACAGGCCTACCTGCGGGTCAAGAACGCACAGGAGGATGAAACCCGTGGTGCACGCACCGTGATCGAGCGCGACACCGGACTCGTAACGGTGTACGCGCAGGATCTCCTGATCGACCTGGATACCGAAGAGGTCACGATCGAAAAAGAGTGGGAAGACACACCGGCCGACTTCGGACGAATCGCAGCTCAGACCGCAAAGCAGGTGATCTTGCAACGTCTGAGGGAAGCCGAGCGCGACATAACCTTCGGCGAGTACGCAGGACGCGAAGGTGACATCGTCACCGGGATCGTCCAGCAGCACGATCATCGCTACACGATCCTCGAGCTCAACAAGACCGAGGCCCTCATGCCGCCGTCCGAGCAGATCCCGCACGAGCGTTACGAACACGGCGCGCGGCTCAAGGCTTACATCGTCGAGGTGCGCAAGTCGGTGCGCGGACCTCAGATCATCGTCTCGCGCACCCACCCCGGCTTGATCAAGCGCCTATTCGAGCTCGAGGTTCCCGAGATCCTCGAAGGCGTTGTCGACATCAAGGCGGTTGCACGCGAGCCCGGCCATCGCACCAAGTTCGCAGTGGCATCCAACGATCGCAACGTGGACCCCGTCGGCGCATGCGTGGGCGCCAAGGGCTCCCGCGTCCGCATGGTGATGAACGAATTGCGCGGCGAGAAGATCGACATCATCAAGTGGGTCGACATTCCGGAAGAGTTTGTGGCCAACGCGCTGTCACCGGCCAAAGTGAAGCAGGTGAAGATCGACGGTGACGGAGGTACGGCCCTCGTCATCGTCCCGGACTATCAGCTCTCCCTGGCAATCGGCAAAGAGGGACAGAATGCCCGTCTGGCCGCCCGGCTCACGGGTCTGCGAGTCGACATAAAGTCCGAGTCCCAGGTCCGGCGCGAGGCCGAGGAAGCCGCAGCCGCCGAGCCGGTGGAGAACCCCACGCCCCAGCCGGAGTCTGCTCCACAGGCCGGTGGGTGACGGCGCCGTCTGGGGGTCGCCCCTTACCGGGCCGTCTAAGATAGCGGGAGCCCCCCGGGGCGCACGAGCACGGCCCACGCCGGACGTCCGCAGCCAGAACCGGAGCCCGGTCGCGCCGAACGTCCGTCCCGCAACGCTAGAAGAGTGTCTCCAAGGCAGGTGAGAAAGGAAGTCATGGCCAGGCCGAGGGTGCATGAGGTGGCAAAGGAACTTGGGGTCTCCTCGCGCGTGGTCCTGGCGCATCTCGAGTCCATCGGCGAGCCTGCGAAGAGCCATTCCTCGGCGATCGACGAGTCGCTTGCGGCCAGGGTGCGCCTTGAGCTGGGCAACGGCGCCGGTCCCCCACAGGAGGATGCGCCCGTCGTGGAGGCGGCGCCCGAGCCGCCCGAGGCTCCGGCTCCGCAGGCCGGCGAGCCTGCTCCATCGATCCCGGCGGAGGTCGAAGCCCCCACCCCTGGAATCGAAATAGACCCTCCCCCGGACGGCCTGACCGAGTCGGTTGCAGCCACAGGCCCCTCCGCGGTGACCGTCCCCAGGGGGGTCACGGTCAGAGACTTCGCCGAGGCGGTTGACCGGTCGCCCGCCGAGATCGTGAAGGTTCTGCTCGGGATGGGCGAGATGGTCACGGTTACCCAGTCAATCGGCGACGAGGCTCTGCTCCTGCTTGGCGACGAGCTCGGGGCGCCGGTTCGGATTCTCGGCCCCGGCGAGTCCGAGGCGGCTGCGGATCAAGCTTCTCCCATCTCTGAGGCGGACGAAGAAGTGGCCCTTGCGCCGCGACCGCCGGTCGTAACCGTGATGGGACATGTCGACCACGGCAAGACGTCGATCCTGGACGCGATCCGCAAGACCGAGGTCACCGCCGGCGAGGCGGGGGGGATCACCCAGCACATCGGCGCCTATCAGGTCACCTTCCAGAACCGTGTCATCACCTTCATCGACACGCCGGGCCACGAAGCGTTCACCTCTATGAGGGCGCGCGGCGCCCAGGTGACCGACATCGTTGTGCTGGTGGTAGCTGCGGACGACGGTGTTATGCCGCAAACGGTAGAGGCGCTCGATCACGCACGGGCCGCCGGAGTCCCCATTGTCGTGGCGGTGAACAAGGTGGACCGGGCGGAGGCAGACCCAGGCCGCGTCAGACAGCAACTGTCCGACCGCGGGCTCCTGCCTGAAGAATGGGGCGGAGAGACGATCTACGTCGACGTATCGGCGCGGCAGGGCACCAACCTCGATCTGCTGCTCGAGAACATCCTGCTCATCGCCGACATCCAGCTGGACCTCAAAGCCAACCCCGAAGCCGAGTCGAGCGGCGTGGTGATCGAGGCCAACCTCGATCGCGGACGGGGTGCCCTGGCGACCCTGTTGGTCAAGCGGGGGACCCTGTATGCAGGGGACGCCCTTGTCGCAGGCGCGGCATGGGCCCGGGTGCGGGCCATGCTCGACGAACGGAGCGACGCCGTGACCGAGGCAGGGCCCGGCCGGCCGGTTCAGGTCCTGGGCTGGCAGGGGGTCCCGGAGGCGGGGGACGAGTTCATTACCCTGGACGACGACCGGGAGGCCAGGCGACTCGCAGGCGAGCGCGATCATCAACGCCGCGTTACCGAGCAGAGCGCGGCGCGAGGGGTTTCCCTGCAGACGCTTCTGGCGGCCACGCGCGAGGGCGAAGTCCCCGAGCTCAACCTCTTGCTCAAAGCCGACGGGCACGGTTCGGTCGAGGCGTTGGACGACCAACTCGTAAAGATGGATCAGAGCCTGGTGACGCTTAACGTCGTGCGAAAGGGCGTGGGGGGAATCAGCGAGAACGATGTCACGCTCGCCCAGGCATCTGACGCGATCGTCATTGGATTCAACGTAGTAGCGAATTCCCAGGCCCGGGCGCTGGCAGAGGCCGGCGGCGTCGACATCCGTACCTACCGGGTGATCTACCAAGCGGTGCAGGACATCGCCGACGCGGCACGCGGCCTTCTCGGCCCCGAGGTGCGCGAGGTTCCACTCGGCCAGGCCGAGGTGAGGGCGACCTTCCGCGTGCCCCGGCTGGGCGTCGTGGCGGGCTGCATGGTTCTGGAAGGGGTCATCCGCAGGAACGGCCGGGCCCGTCTGGTGCGGGATGGGTCGATCATCTACGAGACCCGGGTCTCGTCCCTCAGACGATTCAAAGATGACGTGCGCGAGGTCGCCACGGGCTTCGAGTGTGGGATCGGGCTCGAAGGGTTCCAGGACGTGAAGGAGGGCGACCTTATCCAAGCCTTCGACGAACAGGAAGTCGCCCGCTAAGCCAACGGGACGTAAGTGTTCATAGGTGTAGCCCGTTTCGATATCTTCATTCCGGCGAGCCGGTCGCTGAAGGCCAAACGACAGGTGGTGCGGTCGGTGGTGGCAAACGTGCAGAACAAATTCAATGTCTCGGTAGCCGAGGTCGACCATCAGGATCTGTGGCAGCGCAGCGCTCTCGGGGTGAGCTGCGTTGCCGAGTCGCCCGGGCATTGCCGCAAGGTCCTCCAGGAGGTCGAGAAAACAATGGGGCGAGTTGCCCTGGGGAACGCCGAGATCATCGACAGGTCGGTCGACGTGGTCGCCTTGGAGGATCTATGAGCCAGCGCGTCGCCAGGGCCCAGGAGGTAGCACGCGAGGTCCTCGGCGAGACGATCCAGAACCTGAAGGACCCGCGTATCGGCTTTGCAACCGTCACCGGGGTCCGCATGACCACCGATCTGCGCCATGCCCGGGTGCTGGTCTCGGTTTTGGGGACCCCCGAGGAAGAGGAGCAGACGATGGCCGGGCTGAGGAGCGCCGCCCCTTACATCCGGAGCGAGCTCGGACGGCAGGTGAGGCTGAAGTACCTCCCCGAGCTGACCTTTGAGCTCGACCGGCGCGCCCAGACGGCCGAGCGCGTCGAGTCGCTGCTCCGCTCGATTCACCTCGAGGAGCGATGAGCACACGCTACGGCCTGGCCGACTGGGAGCCAGCGGTTGCGGCCCTGAAAGGATCGGACGAGGTGGTCATCGCCTGCCACGTCAATCCCGACGGCGATGCCCTCGGATCGCTGATGGCGTCTTACCTCGGACTGCGACAACTCGGCAAGCGGGCCTTTGCCAGCTGGGGCACGACGCCTATCAAGACCCCCCACGGCTACGGCTTCCTGCACGTCGAAGAAGCCCTGACCGAGCCGACGGCGCTCCCTAGAACCGGCACGTTCCTGGCGCTCGACTGCGGCGCCGCCGATCGCCTCGGCGACCTGGAGGCGCGCGCCTCGGATGCCTGGTGCACGATCAATCTCGATCATCATCCGGGCAACGACAACTTCGGCTCCTTGAATCTGGTGGTCCCGACGGCGTCGTCCTCCGCCGAGCTGGTCATGCGGTTGTTGCAGGACTGTGGAGTCATTATCGACCGCGACATCGCAACCTGCCTGTGGACCGGAGTCGTGACCGACACGGGCCGCTTCCAGTACTCGAACACGTCTCCCGACACCCTCAGGCTGGCGTCGGAATTGCTCGAGCTCGGAGTCCCCGCGCCGGATCTGGCAAGCGAGATCTGGGGATCACTTCCGTTCGGCTATCTGAGGCTTCTCGGAATCGTGCTCGGGCGCGCCGAGGTGGTGGCCGACGCAGGCTTCGCCTACTCGTGGGTCGGGCTCGAGGACCTCGAGGCAACGGGGACGAACCTGGACGAGGCCGAAGGCCTGATCGACGCTCTTCGCTCGACCAGGGATGCGGACATCGCAGCCATCTTTAAACAGCAGGAGGATGGCGACTTCCGGGTCAGCCTGCGGTCGAAGGGCCCCCGTAGTGTGGGTCAGATCGCGCGTGCCCGGGGTGGGGGCGGCCATGAGCTCGCGGCCGGGTTCACGGCCGGGGATGTCGCCGGCACGGTGGAGGGGATCTGCCGGGATCTCACGCGCTGAACGCAATGGGTGGGGATACAGGGACCGCCGCCGATGGGGTGGTGGTGGTGGACAAGCCGCCGGGGATGACCTCGCACGATGTCGTGGACGAGTTGCGACGCAGATTTCGGACGAGAAAGGTGGGGCATGCCGGCACCCTCGACCCAGACGCCACCGGGGTTCTGGTCTGCGGTCTCGGGAAGGCGACGCGCTTTCTGTCCTATGCGCAGGGTGTCCCGAAGCGCTACCTGGCCGACGCCGTCTTCGGGGTGACGACCTCGACCCAGGACGCCTCGGGACAGGTGATCGAAGAACGGCCGGTCATCGCTTCGGAGGCGGACCTTGCGGCTCTCCTCCCCGGCTTCACGGGCGCGTTGCTGCAGATCCCCCCCATGGTGTCGGCGGTGAGGCACGAAGGAGAGCGGCTCTATGTCAAGGCGCGGCGGGGTGAGGAGGTCGAGCGCAAGGCACGGCAGGTCCACATCCATGCTCTCAGCCTGGAGGAGTGGCGGCCCGGCCGGCGGCCCGGGGCGACCCTCGACGTGCGCTGCTCGGCGGGGACCTACGTACGGACCTTGGTGCACGACCTCGGAACGCAGCTCGGCTGCGGCGCCCACGTTGCGGTGCTGCGCCGAACCGAGGCAGGGGGCTTCACCCTGGCGGAATCCGTGCCCCTGGACCGGATCGAGCCAGGCCACCTGCTGCCCCTGGTCGAAGCCGTGAGAGGGCTGACGCGGGTCGATGTGGACGATGCCGGGAGAGCGATGGTGGCCCACGGCCGTGCCCTCCCGCGCACGCTCGTGGCGGGCGAGGGGAAGGTCGAGCCAGGCGATGAGCCGGTGGCGGTGGTCTCGGACGGCGACCTCCTCGGCGTCTACCGGCCCCGGGGAGACGCGCTCGTTCCCGAACGCGTCGTCCCCGCATGAAGATCATCCACGGCCTCGAGGCCCTGCGGGCGGACGATATCGGATCGCCTGGTGCCGCGGCCGTCGTCGGGACCTTCGACGGAGTACATCTCGGGCATCGGATGTTGGTGGAGGCAGGGGTGGGTCGCGCCCGAGCGTCCGGATGGCTGTCTGCGTGCGTAACCTGGGACCGCCATCCCGCGCAAACGCTCGCTCCGGCCCAGGTCCCGCCGCTCATCACCAGCCTCCCCCGCAGCCAGGAGCTTTTGGCTGCCCTGGGACTGGACGCGCTCGTGGTCCTCGCCTTCGACGAGGCCTTCCGAAGCTGGCCCCCGGAGCGCTTCGTGGCCGAGGTCCTCGCAGAGGGTCTAGGGGCCCGTTGGGTGGGGGTGGGAAGGGGGTTCCGGTTCGGCCACCGGGCTGCGGGGGACACCACGCTCCTGACTGTGTTGGGAGAGCGTTGGGCATTCGACGTGCAGGTGGCAGACCTGCTCGAAGTACAGGGTTCGCCCGTCTCGAGCACGCTCGTCCGAAGGGCCGTCGCAGCCGGTGATTTGGCTGAGGCCCGACGGCTTCTCGGCCGGGCCTGGGACCTGGACGGTGTCGTGCTCGAGGGCGACCGCCGGGGGACCTCGCTCGGATACCCGACTGCCAATATCGAGCTGAGCCCCTCGCTGGCACGGCCGCCGAGGGGCGTGTACGCGGGCAGGGTCAGAACCGGTGACGCCTGGTTCACGGCCGCGATCAACATCGGGGTCAACCCGACGTTCGCCTCTGCGGCGCCGGTCCGGCCCCGGCTCGAGGCCCACCTCATGGGTTTCAGCGGCGATCTGTACGGCCGCCGGATAAGGGTTGAGCTGTGGGAGCGGCTGCGAGACGAGCTCCGGTTCGACTCGGTCGACGAGTTGCTGGCCCAGATCGCCCGGGACGTCGCCGCCACCCGCAAGGTCGTCGAGGGGGGCCCCGCTAGTCCCCACCCACGATAAGCCTGCTACTATGTGCGCTCTAGCCCTATGGGTTGGCTTGGTGGATGTATCCCATGGCCCATTCGGTAAGCAACTGCAGAAGGGATGGACACAGGCGCGCATGGCGCTGCTCAAAGAAGAGAAGACGCAGCTAATCGAAGAAAACGCCCGAAGCGAGGGCGACACGGGTTCGCCCGAGGTACAGGTGGCGGTGTTGAGCCGCCAGATCGCCCAACTGACCGAGCACCTGCGGGCGCACCCCAAGGATCACCATTCGCGCCGCGGGCTTCTCCGAATGGTGGGCCGCCGCCGCCGCTTGCTCTCTTACCTTAGACGCGAGGACGTCGAGCGCTATCGTGCGCTCATCTCCAAGTTGGGCCTGCGCCGTTAGCGTGGCGCCCCTGCGATTCTCGGACGATCACCTGGTTACCGACACACGGGTGATCAAGAGAAAGGAGAGCCCCGGCCCCGGACCCATCTGACCCCTGCCGGAGAGGACAGCCACCGGTCGATGTTCAGTCGCAAGCCCGCCGAACTGCACAAACGAGGTTCGGCGGCCTTACCACTGAAAATCGGCCGGCTCCTCTCCTCCATCATCGTTCCGGACGCCGCACAAGGCGCGTCCAGGATTCCTAGGAAGGAACCAAACACATGGCTAGACCAATGAGCCCCGACTCGAGCGCCGTAGAGAGAACCATCGGGGACGGAACAATCAAATTCGAGGCGGGTCGGGTTGCCGGCCAGGCCGACGGCGCAGTGATCGCATCGACGGGGGAAACCATGCTCCTGGCGACCGCCACCTCTGACGAACCGCGCGGTGACGGGGACTTCTTTCCCCTGACGGTCGACGTGGAAGAGCGGATGTACGCGGCCGGCAAGATACCCGGCGGGTTCTTCCGCCGGGAGGGCAAGTCCTCCGAGAAGGCCACGCTCCAGGCCCGCCTCATCGACCGGCCCATGCGCCCGTCCTTCCCGGCGGGCTTCCGCAACGAGGTCCACTGCGTAGTGACCATCCTCGCAGTTGACAACGCCAACCCAACCGACATCCTTGCCATCAATGCGGTGTCCGCCGCGCTGGCGCTTTCACCGATGCCCTTCCAGGGCCCGGTGGGGGCCGTGCGGCTGTCGCACGTCGGGGGGTCCTGGGTCGCCAACGCAAGCTACGAGGAGCGTGAGGAAGAGACCATCGAGCTGGTGATTGCGGGGCGCAAGAACCCGGACGGCGAGATCGACATCATGATGATCGAGTCGGCCGCCTCCGAAGACTGCTTCGATTTGATCGCGGCGGGGGCAACCGCGCCCGATGAGCAGCTTCTCGCAGAGGGCATCGAGGCGTCCAAGGGTTACATCGCCGAGGTCATCGCCGCGCAGGAGGAGCTTGCCGGAATGGTGGGGGTGACCAAGGGGACCGTAGACGGCGAACACGCGGACTTCAGGCTGCTCGTCGACTACAACGAAGAGATCTTCGGACGCGTGCAGCAAGAGAGTGAAGCAGATCTGCGTGAAGCGATTGCGGTCACCGACAAGGGCGAGCGCCGGCAGCGCCTCGCGCTCATAACCGACGCAGTGATCGAAAGGCTAGGCGAGGAGTTTCCCGATCACGTGAACATGATCAAGCCGGCGCTGCGTGCTTTGACCAAGAAGCTCGTTCGCAGGCGGGTGGTCGAAGGCAATGTACGGCTCGATGGCCGCAGCACCGACGAGGTGCGCCCGATCTGGGTGCAGACCGGGGTGGTCCCCAGGGTGCACGGGAGTGCGCTCTTCACCAGGGGCGAAACCCAGGCGCTGTCCATCGCAACCCTCGGCATGCAGCGAATGGAGCAGATGATCGATGACCTCTCCATGGACGAGCGCAAGCGCTACATGCATCACTACAACTTCCCTCCCTACTCCACCGGGGAGGCCGGCTTCATGCGGGGCCCGAAGCGCCGTGACATCGGCCACGGTGCGCTGGCGGAAAAGTCACTTCTTCCCGTGGTGCCCTCAAAAGAGGACTTTCCCTACGCTCTACGCGTCGTATCGGAGATCCTGTCGTCCAACGGATCCACTTCGATGGCCAGTGTGTGTGGATCCTCACTTGCGCTGATGGACGCAGGCGTCCCGCTCCGTGGGGGCGCCCATGTGGGTGGAGTCGCCATGGGTCTCATCGCCGAAGGGGACAACTACGTCACACTTACAGACATCCTCGGGGATGAGGATGCGTTCGGCGATATGGACTTCAAGGTCGCCGGGACGAACGAGGTCGTAACCGCCTTGCAGCTGGATACGAAGATCTCAGGCATTCCGGCCTCTGTTCTAGGAGACGCTCTGCAGGCTGCACGAAAGGCGCGCCTGCACATCATCTCGGAGATGAACAAGGGGCTCGACGCACCCAGGCCGGAGCTCGCGCCCTACGCACCCCGGGTCGTAACGTTGAAGGTTCCCGTCGACAAGATCGGTGAGGTTATCGGGCCAAAGGGCAAGAACATCAACATGATCACCGCCACCACCGGTGTCGAGATCGACATCGACGATGATGGCACCGTGCGCATCGGTTCGGGCGACTCGGAGTCGGCCCAGCAGGCCGCGAAGCTCATCGAGGATCTGGTTGACCCGCGGCTTCCCGAAGTGGGCGAAAGGATTCTCGGGTCCGTCGTCAAGATCATGCCTTTCGGTGCTTTCGTCAATATCGCCCCCGGCCGGGATGGGCTCGTCCACATCTCCAAGTTGGGCGAAGGCCGGATCGAACGCGTCGAAGATGCAGTCAATGCCGGCGATCAGATCGAGGTCGAGATAACCGAGGTCGACCGCCAGGGCCGCATCTCGCTCACCCCGGTCGCGTGGCTCGACCGCAAGGTAGCCCAAGGCCAGTCGATCGAGGAGGCACGCGCCTCAGCGGTGGGCGGCGGCGGCGGCGGAGGCGACCGGAGCCCTCGCCGCGATGGGGGCAGGGACCGGGGACGGGGCCGCCCGGGGGAACGCGGGCCGAGAGAATCATCGAGCTCGGGCGGACCGCGTCGCGAGCGAGCGCCGCGCCGTGACGAAGGTGCATAGGCTCACGGGGCATTGACTTTTTCCCGCACCACACTGGATACGGGCATCACGGTTGTCACCGAGCGGATGAACGAAGTCCGCTCGGCGACGGCCGGCTTCTGGTTTGACGTTGGATCCAGAGATGAGCCCACCGAGCTCGCCGGAACCTCACATTTCCTCGAGCACCTGTTGTTCAAGGGCACACCCAGCCGCACGGCCAAGGACATCGCCGACGGCTTCGATGCGGTCGGCGGCGAGGTCAATGCATTCACCGGCAAGGAGTACACGTGCTACTACGCGCGGGTTCTGGATGACGATCTCGAGATGGCGACCGAGGTGCTATGCGACATGATCACGAACTCTTCCATCGCTTCGGATGAGTTCGAGTCCGAGCGCGGCGTCATTCTCGAAGAGATCGCGATGCACGAGGACACCCCGGACGAGCTCGTGCACGATCTCTTCTACCGATCTGTGTGGAACGGCCATCCACTCGGCCGTCCTGTGCTGGGGTCCAACGGCAGCATCGGGGCGGTTTCGCGCGACCTTGTCGTCGACTACTGGCACCAGAGGTATTCCCCGGTCAACCTCGTTGTGGCTGCCGCCGGGCATTTGGATCATGACTCTTTCGTCGAACGGGTGGACAAGCTCTTCAAGGGCCGTGGGGACGGCCGAACCGACCGCACGACCGCTCCGCCCAGCCTGTCCCGCGTCGCAAATGTGGTCACCCGCCCCACCGAGCAGGCCCACATAGTTCTTGGCACCGAGGGCCTGGCTCGCGATGACGAGGATCGGTATGCCCTGGCGGTGATCGACACGGTCCTCGGGGGCGGGATGTCATCGCGGCTTTTCCAGGAGGTCCGTGAAAAACGAGGCCTCGCCTATTCCGTCTACTCCTACCGGTCCCTGTTTGCGGGCAGCGGTACTTTCGCCGTCTACGCGGGCACCACGCCGCAGAATGCCGAACAGGTTCTGGACATCGTGCAAACCGAGATCGACTCCATAGTGAGCGACGGCATAAGCGAGGCCGAGCTCGCGCGGGCGAAAGGCCATCTGAGGGGCTCTCTCGTGCTGTCGGCCGAGGACGCAGGCAGCAGGATGAACCGCCTCGCCAGGCAGCAGCTCACCACCGGCGAGATCCTATCGGTGAGCGAAATCATCGATAGGTTCGACTCCTTGACTATGGACGACATCCGACGCGTCGCGAAGGACGTTCTGGGTTACGGGCCTTTCGGAATCACCGTGATAGGGCCGTTCGACGAGGGCGCGTTCGACCGTTACGCCGCCTGAGGGCAACACGATGCGCGTCGGGGTGATCGGAGCCGGGGGCCGGATGGGCGGGCTCGTCTGCTCGGCAGTTGAGGGAGATGGCGATCTCGATCTCGTGGCGACCGTGCGCCGGGGCGACCCTTTGGATCTGCTGACCCGCGCAGGCGCAGAGGCGGCGGTCGATTTCACGGTCCCCACTGCCGTGCGGGACAACGTCATGTGGTGCCTGAAGCACGATGTACATGCGGTCGTAGGCACTTCGGGGCTCGGTCCGAGCGACCTTGCGGAGATCGAGCGCGCCGCCCGAAGCTCGGCTGCACGGGTCCTGGTGGCGCCCAACTTCGCACTCGGTGCGGTGCTCATGATGGCGTTCGCCCGGCGCGCAGCCCATTACTTCGAGCGCGCCGAGATAGTCGAACGACACCACGAGGGCAAGCTCGATGCCCCGTCGGGAACGGCACTTAGAACCGCGTCGCTGATGGCGGCGGAAGGCGGGATGAAGGCCCTAGACGATGGAACCGAGGCATCTGTAGGCGCCAGGGGAGTTGATGGCGGGGGCGTGAGGATCCATTCATTGCGCCTGCCCGGTTCGGTGGCCCATCAGGAGGTCATCTTCGGGGGCGACGGCGAGACTCGGACCATCCGCCATGACTCGCTGGACCGCCGGTCGTTCATGCCCGGGGTCCTGTTGGGACTGAAGCGGGTGGGGACGTTGGATGGTCTCACCGTCGGGCTGGAGCACCTGCTGGATACCTGAGTCGTGGACAGATACTTGGCTGCGTTGGTGCTGGTCGTGGGGGCAACTGTGGGCGTGTCGTGCGCCGGATCGGGGACCGAGCTGTCCGAATCCGGGAGCGGCCTGCCCCAGGTCACGGTCGCCTTCCCGCCTTCTGCGGAACCTGGCTCGGTGCAGCGGGCGCAGCTCGAGGTGGTCAATCCGGGCCCGGGCGACATCGGGACGCTGATAGTGGCGTTCACGCGCGCCGGTGATCCCGACCTTCCGACCCCAATCGTCGACGTGACGGGGGGCAGGGCGCCAAGCGCGGTGCGATCGGTCGATCCCGCGCCGGCGGGGGTTTCCTCTGACGGCGTCGTCTACCGCTTCAGCGCCGCCTCGGCCCAGGAGCCCTTCCTGCCGGAAGGCGAATCCACCGGCATCACCTTCAGCCTCCTCGTCCCCAAGGAGCCTGGCTCGGCTGCGAATGCCGTCCAGGTCTACGACGGGAGCGAGATAGACAGAGCCGCCGGGGTCCGCCTCGAAACAGACGTGGAAGGGTAGCGTGGAGACAGCCGGCGGCCGGCGCAACCAGTCAAGAGGAGGTAGAGCGATGTCCCAAGGAAGGTTCGGCCAGGTGATCACGGCTATGGTGACCCCGTTCACCCCCGACGGGACTCTGGATCGCGACGGCGCCTGCCGGGTTGCCGCCCATCTCGTGGACAACGGCTCGGATGGGATCGTGTTGAGCGGAACCACCGGCGAAGCCCCCACCCTGTCCCGTGCCGAGAAGCTGGACCTTTTCTCGGCGGTGACCGAGGCCGTGTCGGGGCGGGCCAAGGTGATCGCCGGCACCGGGACCTACAGCACCGCCGAGTCCATCGAGCTCACCCTGGAAGCGGCGGACCTGGGCGTGGACGCATGCTTGACCGTGACCCCGTATTACTCCAAACCACCCCAGAACGGGCTCCTCGCCCACTTCGAGGCCATCGCGGATGCATCGCCCGTTCCGTTGATCCTCTACGACATACCGGGCCGGACCGCCCGCCGCATCGAGCGCAATACCCTGGTAAGCCTCGCGCGCCACGACAACATCGTCGCAGTGAAAGACGCCGTCGGCGACGCGTCGGAGACGGCCCGGGTTCGCAACGATCTCAACGCTGCCGGCCTCGACGACTTCGACATCTACTGCGGTGACGACGTGCTGTTGATGCCCCATCTCGCCGCCGGTGCGGTGGGGGTCATCTCGGTGTGCTCTCACATCGTGGGACGCCAGATGAAGGGGCTGTTCGCCGCATGGGACGACGGAAAGCTCGACGAGGCGCGGCGCCTGTACCTGGCGCTGACGCCCCTATTCAACACGATCATGACGGTGACCTCCAGCCCGATCGGCATCAAGGCAGCCTGTCGCATGATGGGAGTCGAAGTCGGTGATCCGCGTTTACCCCTGGTCCCCGCCACCCCCGAAGAAGTTGCCGTAATCCGTTCGGCGCTCGAGGGGGCCGACCTTATTTGACCGCAGTGAGCACCGGGCCCGTGAAGATTGTCTTTCTCGGCGGGTTGGGGGAGATCGGCCGCAACATGACGGTCGTCGAGCTCGACGACCGTCTGCTGGTCGTCGATGCGGGATTGTCCTTCCCGAGTGACGAGATGTTCGGAGTCGATCTGGTCATCCCCGACTTCTCGTACGTGCGCGACAGGGCCGAGCGTTGCGACGGCATCTTGCTGACCCACGGGCACGAAGACCACGTCGGAGCGCTGTCGTGGCTGCTCAAGGAAGTCAACGTCCCGGTCTACGGAACGCGCCTCACGTTGGGGATGGCGAGAAAGCGCCTGGATTCGGCCGGTTTGAAGGCCGAGCTGATACCCATCGATGCCCCCGGGCGGCTGGACATCGGCCCTTTCAGGTGCGAAACGCTGGCGGTGTCGCACTCGATTCCCGATGCGATTTCCCTCGTCATAGAGACGGATGAGGGACGGATCCTCTACACGAGTGACTTCAAGCTGGATCAGGTTCCGGGCGGGGGGCGCCGTGCCGGCATCGAAGCCTTCAGAGAGGTTGCGGCTTTGGGCGTGGACCTCATGTTGTCGGACTCGACGAACGCGGATCGGGCGGGACGCACCCCTTCGGAGGCCGTGGTCAACGATGCGCTCGAGTCCATCTTCGCCGACGCCCGGCGCAAAATTGTCGTGGCCTGCTTCGCGTCCCACCTACATCGCATCCAACAGGTGTGTGAGCGCGCCGAGGCATGCGGCCGCAGGGTGGCCTTCGTGGGCCGTTCGATGGTAGCCAATGTCGAAGTGGGGCTGGAGCTTGGATATCTGTCGCTTGCCCCCGGGACCGTCGTCGACGTCGCCGAGCTCGCTCGCCATGACCCGGGCGAGGCGGTGATCGTGTGCACGGGGTCCCAGGGCGAACCGCTGTCGGCGCTTTCGCTCATCGCCTCCGGCGAGCACAAGACGGTCTCCGTCGAGCCCGAAGACGTTGTGATCCTGTCGGCCAGCCCTATCCCCGGCAATGAATCCGCGGTTCATCGCGTCCTCAACGCGCTCTATCGGACGGGGGCCGAAGTCTTCCATTCGGGCAACAGCAGCGTGCACGTCTCCGGTCACGCATCCTCCGACGAGCTGGCGGAGTTGGTGTCGGTGGTCCGGCCGAAGAACTTCGTCCCGATGCACGGCGAGTACCGGCAGTTGGTGCTTCACGCCCGAATCGCCGAGCGCGAGGGCGTCCCGAATGGCAATATAAGCATTGCGGAGGACGGCGACGTGCTCGAGCTGACGGGCGGCCGGATACGTCGGGGCCATCAGGTTCGGGCGGGCATGGTGCTGATCGACGGCCTGGGGGTCGGCGATGTCGGCCCGATAGTCCTACGTGACCGGAAGACCCTCGCCGAGGACGGAATCCTCATCTGCGTCGTGACGATCGATTCCCAACACGGCGAGATCCTGGCGGGGCCCGACCTGATCAGTCGCGGGTTTACCTATCACGGCGAATCCCGCGAGCTCCTCGAAGAGGCATCCGATCGAGTTGCTCAAGCCTTGCAGGAGGTGAGCGCGCAGGGAGTGACCGAATGGTCGACGATCAAGAAAGCGTGCCGTCATGCGCTGGGCGAGTTCGTGTGGAAGAGCACCAGACGGCGACCGATGATCCTGCCGATTGTCATGGAGATCTGAGCCCTCTCGGAGGCCTCTGCACCGGCCGCCGGCCGGTCGCCCCGTGGACACCGTGGACGTCCCGCCCGGCGGGTGGCCGTGTTACATATGTTGCCTCCTGTTAGATTTGTTAGCCAACCACGACTAGGAGAGAGGCCCCGGTGGCTTCAAGCACCCGCCGCCCCAAGCGCCAGCCCTCGAAACGAGCGTCGCCCTCGACGCGCGGAGCTGCGACCCAGCCTAAAAAGCGAGCCGCCGCCAAGAAGCGCAGCGCGCAGCGGCGCCCGGCTTCCGGAGGGCGCACAACCCGGCCGCGTTCTGCGGCGAAGCGTCGCAATCCGTCGATCGGCGCGGTGGCGTGGGCCGGCATCCGGCGAGGGGCCCTTGGCCTGGCCGGCCTTCCGGCGCCGGTGTGGGGCGGGGTGGTGGCGGGCCTGGGTCTCCTCGGTGGGATGGGTGTCTGGCTCGGAGCTGGGGGTCCCGTGGGCAGGGGATTCAGGGCGATCTGCTCGCTGCTGTTCGGCGACGTTGGCTTTCTGCTCCCGCTCGTAGTGGTGGTCGCGGGCGCCTGCTTGCTCCATCCCCTCGTCCGTCCGGACGCTGCCCGGGTCACGGCAGGCGCCTTGATAAGCATCGTGGGGGCCTCCGGCCTCTGGCACCTGGTCCAGGGGGCCCCACCGGTATCGGCGTCGCTCGAGCGGCTCTCCGAGATAGGCGGAGTGGCGGGCGCCATGGCGGCTCGGCCCCTGGCGGACCTTGCGTCGGTATGGGTGGCCGGCTTCCTTCTGGCGGCGGTGGTCATCCTGGGCGCCATGGTCGTGACGCGGACACCCCTGACCCGGGTGAGGGGTTGGGTCGTCGCAGGAGGCGTGAGC
>JALZIC010000098.1 GCA_030860455.1 Actinomycetota bacterium | reverse complement strand
GTGCGAGGCATCGCAGAATCACACTCGGGGTCCGTGCGTGTCGCTTCCCAACCGGGGCGCGGCGCAGTGTTCGTGCTGTGGATACCTCTCCTCGGCGAAGCTCCCGCCACACCGCCTCCCGACTGGGTACCGGGCGCCTTTGGTGCCGCCTCCCCCAAGGGGGTGCCCGCTTAAACCCGCTTTACCTGGAGTGTGGTGAGGTAACGGTGTGACATTCCAGTATCCGGCCATGTTGTGGGCGTTTGTTGCGGTTCCTGTGGTCCTGACCGCGTATGTCTTCTGGCAGGGCCGGAGGTTGTCCTACCGCCGGGCTTGGGCCAGCGACGCCATGACCCCGAATGTGATGCCGCGCCCCGCCGGCCACCGGCGTCATGTCCCTCCGCTGTTGTATCTGCTGGGGCTTGTGTCGCTTCTCGTGGCTCTTGCCCGGCCCGAGGCCGCCCTCGCGCTGCAGCGCGAGGAGGGAACGGTCGTCGTGGTGATGGATTCGTCCAACTCCATGCTCGCCGAAGACATAGAGCCCAACCGGTTGGAGGCGGGCCGGCGGGCCGCCATACGTCTTCTCGTCGGGCTGCCGGGGAAGTTCAGGGTCGGGGTGGTTGCTTTTTCCAGCCGGGCGCAGGTTCTGAGCCGCCCAACGGTGGATCGGGCGGCCGTCGAACGCGCCCTGGACGGGATCGGGACCGCTTCGGGCACAGCTATCGGGGAGGGTCTCGCCAAAGCCCTCACGATGGTACCGGAGACGCCGCCTCTCGACGGGCCGCCATTGGCCGTGGTGTTGCTCTCTGACGGAAACAACACTACGGGAGCACATGGACCGTTGGAGATCGCGAGAAGAGCCAGACGGTTGAGGATCCCGATCCACGCAGTAACCCTGGGAGACCCGGGGGCGCCGGCCGCGGCGCGCGGTGATCCCAAACCGCCAAGTGAGAGGACGCTGGAGGCCATCGCCGAGGCGACCGAGGGGCGGCTCTTTTCGGCAACGAGCAGCGGGGATTTGGAGCAGATCTATGCGGACATCGGAACCACAGTCTCGACCGCGCGCGAGTTGCAGGAGATAACCGTGTTTTTTGTGGGGGCGGCTGCGGCCCTGCTGCTGGCGGCGGCCGGGATCTCGGTCATCTGGTTCCGCCGCGTCCCCTGAGGAGGAAAGGATCGCGAGCGGGGACGGGCGTCACCCCCTCTGATGGGCGAGAAACTCGAGCAGGTCGGCCCGGGCCAGGACACCTATCGGCCTCGATCCGTCGACGACCACGACGGCCTCGGCGCCGCGCGAGAGGTCTGCGAACATCTCGTCTACTCCCGCCGATGCCTGTACCACGGGAAGAGGTGGGTCCATAACCTCCACCACTTCTCTGTCCATGGCCCCTCGATCCCGGAACACGCGATCCAACAGGCTCCGTTCGTTGATGGAACCCACTATCTCGGCTAGGTCCTGGGGCGACTGCCCTTTGGCCACCGGTATCTGGGATATGCCGTAGGACTGCAGCCGGTCGATGGCATGGTCCACTCGTTCGTGTGCGGGAACGGCCACGAGGGCAGGGATGGTTGGCTCGAACCGAGCCTTCCCGGTCAGCACTTCTCCGATCCGGGCCGAGGTTCCGGGCCGCTCTGTGAACCCGTGCTCGAGCATCCACGAGTCATTGAAGATCTTGGAGAGATAGCTTCGCCCCGTGTCCGGCAGGATGACCACAAGGACATCTTCGGGGCCAAGCTCTCGGGCTACGTCGAGCGCGGCCCACAATGCCGTGCCGCCGGAGCCCCCCACCAGGAGGCCTTCCTCGCGAGCCACCCGCCGAGCCGTGACGAACGAGTTGCGATCGCTCACCGTGATCCATCGATCCACGATGGAAGGATCGAAGGTGCCCGGCCAGAAGTCCTCGCCCACCCCCTCCACGAGATAGGGACGTGCCTGCGTTCCGGAGAAGACGGAGCCTTCGGGGTCGGCGCCCACGACGACGAGGCCGGGTCTGCGTTCCTTGAGGTAGCGGCCGGTCCCCGTGACCGTGCCGCCCGTACCGACACCCGCCACGAGGTGGCTGATGGTCCCCTCGGTCTGGGTCCAGATCTCTGGCCCCGTCGAGTCGTAGTGGGCCTGGGGATTGGCCTGATTGAAGTACTGATTGGGCTGGAAGGCGCCGGGGATCTCCTCGGCGAGCCTGTCTGCCACCCGGTAGTAGGACTCCGGTGACTCCGGCGCCACGGCCGTTGGAGCGATGACGACCTCGGCGCCATACGCTCGCAGGAGTGAGATCTTCTCCTGGCTCATCTTGTCCAGCATCGTGAAGATGCACCGGTAGCCTCTGATGGCCGCCGCAATCGCCAGACCGGCGCCGGTGTTGCCGGAAGTGGGTTCGACTATGGTCCCGCCTGGCTTGAGGTCGCCGGTTCTCTCGGCGGCCGTGATCATGGCCAGGGCGATCCGATCCTTGATGCTCCCTCCGGGATTCAGCATTTCGAGCTTTGCGATCACAGCGCAGGACAGCCCCGACGCCATCTTGTGCAGGCGAAGAAGCGGAGTCTGGCCGACCGCATCGAGGATGGTGTCACGGATGTCCATAGACCGCCCGAACCCTAGCCCAGCAGGCATCTAAACGGAGGGCGGGAATAGACAGAAGCTCCCGGTGGCTTGAACATATTGAGGCCTCCGGGCGGCTAGGGACCGCCTGGGTCCGCCTCGAGGGGTCTCGGGCGGCCGTCCGTTGCGGCTGAACACAAGCGAAGGCTAAAGTGATCGATGGAAAATGCCGTCTTACAGGGAGTGACGTAGGATTGCATGTTCTATAGGAAGAGGAGCTCGTCTTGACAGAAAACGCCCTTGGAAGCGCCACACACCCAGAGCGGACGCACCGCCGGAGCTGGGGCATCTGGGTGCTCGGGATCGTCGGAGTGGTGGTGCTCCTTGCCGCGGGCGCTTCGTTCTTCCTATTCAAAGGGACGCAGGACTACTTCAGCGCTTACCGTGGCCGTATCCTGCCGGGTGCCTCCGTAGCAGGCGTTGACCTATCGGGGATGTCACCCCAAGAGGCCCTCCAAGCCGTGCGGGCCGAGATAAGCCCGAAGCTGGACCGCCGGATAACGGTGAGCTTCAAGGACCGGAGCTGGCAGGCAACGCCCAAGGAGCTGGGGGCGAGTAGCAACGCGAGGTCGGCGGTTCGACGCGCGGTGGCCGCCGGTGCCAGTCTCTCATTTGCCGAACAGGCCAGAATGCGCTGGCTCGGTGAGGAATTCCACTTCAAGGCCCCCGTGTCGATCTCCTACCCCAAGGCCGAGGCGCGCGAGAAGATCGAAGCCGTCGCGAAAGAGGTCGACCGCAAGCCCGTTGACGCGAGCCTCGACTACTCGAGTGGGTTCGTGAAGATACGGCCGGATCGCGAGGGCGTCCAGGTTCTCGTTGGGAAGAGTCACGAGGACCTCGTGCATGCCATCCGCAACGGATCGGACAACGTCCGGCTCACCGTCGACACCCAGAAGCCGGCCACCACCGCCGCGGCATACGATGATGTCCTTCTCGTGCGCATCGGCGAGAACCGGCTGTACCACTACGAAGACGGAAAGGTCGTGGACACCTACACGGTCGCCACCGGCCTGCCTGCGTTTCCCACACCGACGGGGGTCTTCGAGGTGACAGAGAAGCGCTACATGCCCACTTGGATAAACCCGGACCCCACCGGCTGGGGCGCCAGCATGCCCGAGTCGATCGGCCCTGGCCCGTCCAACCCGCTGGGAACCCGGGCCCTCAACTGGTCGGCTTCGGGCATCCGTTTCCACGGGACCCTAGCGACCTCCTCGCTCGGGACCCAGGCATCGCATGGATGCGTCAGGATGGCGATGTCCGACGTCGAGCACCTCTACGAAAAAGTTGACGTGGGTACACCGATCGTCTCCCTGATCGGGTACTAGAAACACTTCTCCCCAGCGACCCCTCGTCTCCCTGATCGGCTTCTGGACACCTTCTCCCATCGCAACAGGGGCCCAGTGAGGTCTTCCGTCTGGTCGTGGTCGCCCCTGACGACCGCCGGTCGCTTTCGAGGCAGCTTGTTCGCCGAAGGGGCTGGCGCTCGGAGCACAAACCGTGGTATGACTACTTGACGCATTCGACTCATCACGGATTGCTACCGGAAGTGCCCTTAGACAGGAGGGGTCATGCGGTGTCCCAGATGCGACGGCGAGGACTGCATCGAGATCGACATCGGTCTGGAGAAGCAGGACAGCGTCCAGTTCTTCTCTTGCAGGAACTGCGAGCAGAAGTGGTGGAAACACGAAGGCGGCACCGTGGACCTCGACGAGGTCTTGCACCTGGCGGCCCGCAGCGACTTCAGGTAGGCCCGGCTCCCCGTTGCCGGGTCTCAGGTGCGCTCGATCCGAAGACCGTCCCTGCCCCGCTCCCCCGCAGTCGGAATCCGTAGGGTAATACGGCCCCAGCGCCGTCTGTAGTCGAGTCTCGAGACCGGGATGAAACCCACCTTCGACACCGCCCGGAGCGAGCTGTGGTTCCCGGCTTCCACGGCGACCCAGAGGGAGTCGAGACCTCGCTCGAAGGCGTCGGAAGCGATCCCTCGCAAGGCCGAGGGATAGAGTCCCCTGCCCCTGGCATCCGTCCGCGTGAAGGACTCGTAGATATAGGCGCCCCTCCGGGGCGGGCTCAGGTAGCTCCTCAGCTCCCGGGTCCAAGCACCCGAGGTCGTCACCCAGCTGGAGTGCAGTAGCCGCCCCTTCGCCTCGATGACAAAACAGGATGTCGTGGGAGAGAGGCGCGCCCTGAAGCTGCGGGGTGAGTCCGTGCCTATATCCCGGGCGTAGGCATCCCCGTCCTCGGGTGTGGCGAACCGGAACAGAAGGTCGTCGCTCGATGTGGGTTCAACTCGGGCGGCGAGGGTGAACACCACCAGTGAGTCTCCCGACTCGACCGCCTCCTTGAAGCGATCAATTGCGAGCCGGCCAACCTCCCCGGGCCCTCGCGACCTGAACCGGGCCCATGTTCTGTTCGCAACGTGCCGGCTCGCGAGGCGATCGCCGGGCACGCCTGGAGCCTCTTAGACGGCTCGGCTGCGAAGACGCGCCTTGCGCTCCAGCTCCGTGAGCCCTCCCCATATCCCGTACGGCTCTCTGGCCTGTAGGGCGTACTCGAGACACTGCTGCCGGACCCGGCACGGGCGGCACACTCGCTTGGCTCTCTCTTCCCGCACACGACGCTCGGCCGGTGCTTCGGAGTCGTCCATTCCGAAGAAGAGCAGCGCCGGATAGTCCAGGCAGGATGCCTGCGTTCGCCACTCCGCTTCTTCGGCTACGAGCTGCTCGTTCATAGTGCCGATGGTTTCAGTCCGGGGCCGCCCCGTCAATGTTCTGGGGCTAAGTAATGTGGCCTATGGGGCGGATGTGACTCGAACTGGCCCAGGTAGTATGCGGCCGTGTCCCCAGACCTGAGCGCCATTTTCAAGGCGTACGACGTAAGAGGCGCGTATCCGGACGAGCTCGACGAGAATGTGGCGCGTCGCATCGGAGTCGCATTCGCAGCGTTCGTCGAATCCGGCCGTATCGTCGTTGGCCGCGACATGCGAGAGTCCTCTCCCTCGCTTGCCCAGGCCTTCGTCGAGGGGGCGACATCCGCTGGTGTGAATGTCTTGGACCTCGGGCTTGTGTCCACCGATGCGTGCTACTTCGCATCGGGCTATTTCGGCGCGCCGGGCGCTATGTTCACCGCCTCGCACAACCCGGCCCGCTACAACGGGCTGAAACTGTGCCGCGCAGAGGCGGTGCCGATCGGCGTCGAGTCAGGTCTCGTCGAAATTCGAAAGGGCGCCGAAACCGACGACCCGGCTCCTCGAGGAGGGGCCGAGGGAACCGTTCAGGAGGTGTCCATCCTGGAGGAGTACGCGTCCCATTGCCGCTCATTCGTGGATGAGGACGCGCTACGGCCAATCAAGGTCGCCATCGATGCTGGGAACGGGATGGCCGGCGTGACTGTGCCCATCACCTTCCGCTCGCTCCCTTTCGAGGTCGAGCCCCTCTATTTCGAGTTGGACGGAACCTTTCCGAACCATCCCGCAAACCCGATCGAAGAGGCGAACCTGGTCGACCTCCAGCACTTGGTGCTGGCCAATGACTGTGATGTGGGCATCGCATTCGACGGCGACGCGGATCGGATCTTCCTGGTGGACGAAAAGGGTGATCTGGTGTCGGGCTCGCTCACGACGGCTTTGGTCGCCGAACGGGTGCTCAAGAAGTATCCGGGCCAGCCGATCATCTACAACCTGATTTGCTCGTGGGCGGTTCGCGAAGTTATCGACGAGAACGGTGGGGAGCCGATCCGGTCGCGTGTCGGGCACTCGTATGTCAAAGCGTTGATGGCCGAGACCGGGGCCGCATTCGCCGGGGAGCACTCGGGCCACTATTACTTCAGGGATAACTACAAGGCCGACTCCGGCTTGATTGCTGCCCTATTGGTGCTGGAAGCTATGTCCGTTGCCTCGGTGCCCCTGTCGAAGGCGCTTGAACCCTTCCACCGCTATTGCGCATCGGGTGAGATCAACTCCGAGGTCGGCGATCAGGAGGGCATGATCGAGACGCTTGCAGAGGCATATGGAGACGGCCACCAGAACCGCACCGACGGTTTGACCGTGGAGTTCGAGGACTGGTGGTTCAACGTGCGCGCTTCCAATACCGAACCCTTGCTGCGACTCAACCTCGAGGCTCGAACGAAAAGCGTGAAGGACGCCAAAGTGGAAGAGATTCTGTCCGTGATTAGGAAAGGGAATTGATGGCAGTCGATCAGCGCCTCATCGAGATTCTCGCGTGCCCGAACTGCCGCGGCGAGGTCGAGTATCTGCCCACAGAAGCCCTCATCGTGTGCCGCGGAGATTGCAAGTATCGATATCCGGTCAGGGAAGACATACCCATCATGCTGATCGATGAGGCCGCCAAGCCTTGATCGATCTCGACGATGTCGAGGCGATAGAGCAACTTGACTCTTTAAGCATTCTCGATGACGTCGAGGACTTTCCACAGCAATGTCGGGAAGCATGGCGAATAACCCAGACCCTTGAACCTCCGAGTGGCGCCGGGGTCGACTCCGTGCTGGTTATCGGCATGGGTGGCTCCGGCATCTCGGGCGATCTGGCGCAGGCGGTGGTCGAACCCCGTTTTCCTCTGCCCTGGCGAGTGGTCAAGGGTTACGGCCCTCTGCCGGACTGGGTAGGGCGCAACACCTGCGTGTTCGTGATGTCATATTCGGGCCAAACCGAGGAGTCTCTTGCCGCCTTCGAGGATGCGCAGGAGCGCCGGAGCAGGATCGTGATCATCTCCTCGGGTGGGGCGCTGGGTGGAATGGCCGGCGACCGAGGCGCTGCACTGGTGCGGATCCCCGCAGGCCTTCAGCCGCGGGCTTCCCTCGGCTATCTGAGCCTCTGCCTGCTTGGAACTCTGAGAAGGATGGGCCTTGGCCCCGACCTGTCCGAGGACATAGACGAGGCGATGTCGGTGCTGGACGGCATCGCGGCGGGTTGCAGGCGCGACGTACGCACCGGCGAGAACCCCGCCAAGACGCTCGCCACCCGCCTCCACGGCAAGATCCCGGTGATTTACGGAGGCTACGGCGTGGGTGGCGTCGCAGCTCAACGGTTCAAGACCGATATCAACGAATACGGCAAGACCCCCGCCTTCTACAACGTCATTCCCGAGCTGAATCACAACGAGATCGTCGGATGGAATCGTCTAGGGGAGATAACCTCCATGAGCGTCGTGGTGGTGTTCCTGCGTGATCCCTGCGAGGACGAGCGCGTCGCTCTCCATTTTCCGGCAACCGCCAAGCTCGTTGCCGGGCACGTCTCGGATGTGATCGAGGTCTACTCCGAGGGGAAATCTCCTCTCGCCCGCGCGCTTTCCTTTGCGCTCCTGACCCAGCTCGCCGCCGTGTACCTTGGATTGGGGTACGGGGTCGACCCCGGCCCCGTGGAAGCAATCGAGAAGGTCAAGCGCGAACTCAAGAAAGACTAATCGACCGATCAAGGAGCTCCCCGTGGTGGATGCAGACGTCTTAGACCTGGCCCTTGCCGATGAGGGCAAACTGAAGATCGAGTGGGCAGATCGCCAGATGCCTGTGCTGGCGCGGATACGAGAGGCCTTCGAGAAGGAGCGCCCCCTCGAAGGCATCACGATTGCTGCGTGTCTTCACGTGACGACCGAAACGGCGAACCTCGCCCGAACACTCGCTGCCGGCGGTGCCGATGTCGCCCTTTGTGCTTCCAATCCTCTCTCGACCCAGGACGACACGAGCGCCGGTCTGGTGGCCGCCTACGACATCTCTGTTTATGCAATAAGAGGTGTCGACGAAGCTCGCTACTACTCGCACATCAAAGCTGTTCTGGATCGCAAGCCGATGATCACGATGGACGATGGCGGTGATCTGGTGTCGATGCTGCATCAACAGCGCGCTGATCAGTTGGTTGAGATCATCGGAGGAACCGAAGAGACGACGACCGGCGTTATTCGCCTCCGCGCAATGGAGGCGGCGGGTGTGCTCGGTTATCCGGTTGTAAGCGTTAACAACGCTATGACCAAACATCTCTTCGATAATCGTTACGGCACCGGCCAGTCCGCGATCGACGGCGTCATCCGAGCAACCAATGTGCTCTTCGCGGGCCGGACGGTGGTCGTGTGCGGCTACGGGATGTGCGGACGCGGGGTTGCGAGCAGGGCAAAGGGGATGGGCGCCGATATCGTGGTCACCGAAGTCGAGCCGCTGCGCGCCCTGGAAGCGGCCATGGACGGGTTTCGAGTGCTGCCGGGGGTGGAGGCAGCGACGCAGGGCGACATATTCATCACGGTGGCGGGCAACAAACACGTCCTGGGGGCGGAGCACTTCGAGCTGATGAAGGACGGTGCAATCCTCGCCAATGCAGGCCACTTCGATATCGAGATCGACCTGAAGGCCCTTCGGGCGATGGCTACTGGAGTCCGGCGTGTCCGCCAGGAGGTCGATGAGTTCTCGCTCGAGGGAGATAGGAAGGTCTATGTCTTGTCCGAGGGCCGCCTGGTCAACCTTGCTGCGGCCGAAGGTCATCCGGCTGCGGTGATGGACATGTCCTTCGCCAATCAGGCCTTGAGCTGTGAATGGCTGGTCAAGAACGGGCCCACCCTCGACAAGAAGGTCTACAACGTGCCGGACGAGATCGACCGCGAGGTGGCGCGCCTGAAGCTCGAGACGATGGGGGCCCGGATCGACGAACTGACCTCGGTACAGAAAGCCTACCTGGCGTCCTGGGAGGAGGGCACGTAGCAGGCGGCCAACAATTCCACCGTCTGCGCGCCTGCGTTCCGGAGAGCCTCACCACACGCGCCCCCGGTTGCGCCAGTGGTTACCAGGTCGTCGACGATCACCACGGCGGCGCCGCAGCGGCGGGCCAGGAAGGCGCCTTCCAGGTTGACCCAGCGGTCAACTCTGCCCAGGGCCGACTGGTCGGCTCGCCGGTGTCCTGCACGGCGGAGAAGCCCGACGACAGGGAGGCCGAGCCTCCGCCCCGTCTCTTCGGCGAGCACTCTGGCGTGGTCATAGCCGCGCACTCGCGTGTCGGCCCGGCGCCCGGGAACCCACGTGATCACCGAGCCCTCGAGGCCCTCGGAAAGGGCCTGCGCTGACATCGCTTCCGCCAGCGGCCCCGCAGCCGCTCGCCTGCCCCTCAGCTTGAGCGCCAGGACGAGGCTCCGGGCGGCCCCGGAGTAGTCCAACGGCGTCAACACCCGCTGCACGCCGGGAACCCGGGCGGCATGCAGAGGGCGCGTCAGTTGCGCCCGGCAGCCGGCGCACAGAACGACGCCCCCGGCTCCGCAGCCGACACAACCCGAAGCTCCAAGGACGCCAACGGCCTGCTGCTTCATGGATTGTCCTCCCCGTGGTCCATGGCTCCATCGAAAGCGGTGGGTGTGACATCCGGCGGGACGGAAGGCCGGAGCATCAGACGACGAGGGTGGCGGCCTTTTCCGCCCCCGGTCTGTTTCCGGATGTCCCCAGGCGGTTCGATCACCGGTCGCGCCGGAAGATGTTTGATCCGAACGACGTTCATAATGAGGCAATGCTCAAGAAGATTCTCTCAACTGGGGAAGGCAAGAAGCTGAAGGCGTTGTCGGCCCTCGTCGGACCGGTGAACGCCCTCGAAGAGGAATTCCGCGCCCTTGACGACGCCGCCTTGCGAGCCAAGACAGGGGAATTCAAGGAACGCCTGGATCGAGGCGCCGACCTCGACGATCTCCTGCCCGAGGCCTTCGCTGCCACCAGGGAGGCTGCCGACCGAGCCATCGGCCAGCGTCACTTCGACGTGCAGCTGGTTGGCGGTGCGGCCCTGCACCGAGGATGGATCGCCGAGATGAAAACCGGTGAGGGAAAAACGCTGACCGCAACGCTCGCCGTCTACCTGAACGCCCTGTGGGAAGAGGGCGTCCACGTCGTCACGGTCAACGATTACCTGGCCAAGCGGGACTCCGAGTGGATGGGACAGATCTACCGCTTTCTGGGACTCGAGACCGGAATCATCCAGGGCGAGATGTCCCCTTCGCAACGCAGACCCGCTTACGAAGCGGATGTTACTTACGGCACCAATAACGAGTTCGGGTTCGACTATTTGCGTAGCAACATGATCACCGATATCGCCGACATGACTCAGCGAGGCCACTACTACGCGATTGTCGACGAGGTCGACTCGATTCTGGTCGATGAGGCGAGAACTCCCTTGATCATCTCCGGAGCAGTCCAGGAAAGCACCAAGTGGTACAAGCAGTTCGCCGGGATAGCGCCCCGTCTTCGACGGGACGAGCATTACGAGGTGGACGAGAAGAAGCACACCGTCGCAGTAACCGAAGAGGGCGTGTCGCGGGTCGAAGAGATCCTGGATGTCGAGAATCTCTATGACCACGTAAATGTCGACATGGTCCACCATCTTGCGGCGGCTCTCAAGGCCAAGGAGCTCTACAAGCGGGACGACGAGTACATGGTGAAGTCGGGGGAAGTCCTCATAGTGGATGAATTCACCGGCCGCATACTTCCCGGTCGCCGCTATTCCGAGGGACTTCATCAGGCGATCGAGGCTAAAGAGGGCGTCGCCATCAAGCAGGAGAACCAGACGCTCGCTACCATCACCTTGCAGAACTTCTTCCGGATGTACGAAAAGCTGGCCGGCATGACGGGCACAGCCCAGACCGAAGCAGCGGAGTTCGGCCATATCTACAAGCTGGAGGTCGCGCAGGTCCCGACGAACCGGCCCATGATCAGGGCCGATGAGCAGGATCTCATCTACAAGTCGCTCGATTCCAAATGGTCGGCGGTCTCGGATGACCTCGCCGAAAGATACGCCAAAGGGCAGCCCGTATTGATCGGGACGGTCTCCATCGAAAAGTCCGAGCATCTGTCGCGCATCTTGGCAAAACGGGGGGTGCCTCACACCGTCTTGAATGCAAAACACCACGAAAAGGAGGCGTCCATCGTTTCCCAAGCCGGCCGCCTCGGCGCCATCACGGTCGCCACCAACATGGCCGGCAGGGGCGTCGACATAATCCTCGGAGGAAACCCCGAGGGAATGGCCCGGCAGGAGATGACGATTGCCGGGTGGGACAATGATATCTACCTCCTTGATGGCTACCCGGACGATGAGCGCTCCGCGTACGAGGCGCAGTACACGAAGCTGTACGCGCGATTCAAAGAGGTGTGCGCAGCCGAGCGGGAGAAAGTGCTGGAAGCAGGCGGGCTCTATGTTCTCGGAACCGAACGTCATGAGTCTCGACGCATCGACAATCAGCTGCGCGGTCGATCAGGGCGTCAAGGTGATCCAGGGGAAAGCCGCTTCTATCTTTCGCTCGAAGACGACCTCATGCGGCTCTTCGCGTCCGACCGAATTGCCGGCATGATGGATAAGCTCAAGATCCCTGAGGACGTGCCAATCGAAGCCAAGATGGTTTCTAAGGCAATCGAACGTGCTCAGTCTCAGGTCGAGGGCATGAACTTCGAGATCCGAAAGAACGTCCTGAAGTACGACGAGGTAATGGATAAGCAGCGTCAGATCATCTACGCAGAGCGCCGCCGCATTCTGCTGGGTGAGGACCTCCAAGACCAGACTCTCGAGCTCATCACCGACGT
>JALZIC010000093.1 GCA_030860455.1 Actinomycetota bacterium | reverse complement strand
AATGAGCGACAACGTCAAGACGAAGATCATCAAGGTCATGCCGCCGAGTGTGGGCAGGAACCTAGCCTTCTAGGCCTTATTCGTAGAGGGAATCCGCAATGTCACACAGCCTCCTTCTCTGCTGTGGGAAGGGCGTGCGGTTCAACCTCCTGCATTTCACCCACCGCTTGTCCCCGCTGCTCAGCCAGCGCATGTTCCCTCCGCTCATAGACGTCGAGCCGCAGGCTGAGTAAGGTGACGCAACCTTCGAGATGTTGTTCGGCTTGGAGGCTCGGATGCTCACGGAGATCACGGTAGGCGGCGACGACTTCCTCCGCAGCAATAAGAACCGCAAGCCGCTTCATGACTTGCTCCTTTTCTGTCCCCTAGTAGAGCGAGCATATGGGTGAACAAGCCCCGATGTCTAGGAGAATCGAGGAACCTCCGACCCCCCAAAGCCCTGACCTTGCTATTCGGGCGTTGACAGTGTGTAATCAGGTGGCAACTCAACGGCGGCTGGGGGGAAATGTAAGTGAATCCGGTGATGACTAGGCTGGCAGTGTCTGAGCTGGTGCAGGAGCAGCACGACAAGTACGCTGAGCAGGAGAAGGCTCTTCGGGAAAGAGGGCACGCGTTCCTAGCCGATTATTTGAGGGCCGCCCAATCCCGTCTAAACGACCTCCAGACGCAGATATCGATGGCGCAGGAGCCGAGTGCTATTAGGGAAGCCCATAGACAGAGCCTGGTTGTTGCGGGCGACTGCTGTGTGTTCACGGCGTCTCAGATGAAGTTGTAGCCGCCGTCACCCGTTTGCAAAAGAACGACCAGCTCTACACAGGCACAAGGTGGAGTGAGGTTCCCCTACGAGGTTCTGACCAGCCCACACCTGTGTGTTCTTGTCCGACGGTGCCCTCTCACCTCCAAACGTGACGATTACTGTTGAAAGGGTGAACGCCCTCCAAGCCTCCACTTCCCCGGTTTAGAGATGCTGTCGTTCGTCACCCGGGCCGCAGGGGAGACGCGGATGCTGGGGGAAGCCCTCGCGCCCGAGCTCGCACCCGGTGACGTAATCGCTCTTGGTGGAGAGCTCGGTGCCGGCAAGACCGTGTGGGTCCAAGGGGTGGCTGCCGGGCTTGGGGTGAGCGCCAGGGTCACGAGCCCCACGTTCACGCTGGCGCACGAGTACCGAGGCCGGCATCGCCTCCTGCACGTCGACGTCTACCGGCTCGAATCCTTTGGGGAGTTGGTGGACCTCGGATTCGAGGAGTGGCTGGAGTCGAACGCAATCATGGTCGTCGAATGGGGCGACGCGGTCGGGCCCCTCCTTCCCGATCACCGGCTCGAGGTCGATATCCGGCTGGGGGACGAACCCGACGAGCGCTCCTTGAGCTTTCGTCCCGGAGGGCGTGAGTGGGTGGCTAAGCTCTCTCGGATGCACGTGACTGCACAGAGGTTGCTTGCGCCCCCGGACGCTCCGCCTCCGGCCTGATGTTGGTCTTGGGCATCGAGACCTCGTCTCCCCAGGCAAGCGTCGCGATTGGCTCGGAGGAAGGGGTGGCGGCCAGCGCTCTCGCCGCCCGGGGGCCGAACTACGTCGAGTACCTCCTGCCGGCGATCGAGTTCTGCCTGGACGGCGCCGGGCTCGTCTACAACGACCTGGGGGGCATAGCCGTCAGCCGGGGGCCGGGGTCGTTGACCGGTCTGCGGGTGGGGGTCGCTACCGCCAAGGCGCTCGCCCAGGCGCTGTCGCTGCCCATCGTCGGCATGGCGAGCCTCGATCTGCTGGCCTACCGTCTCCGCTACTCGCCGAAAACCATCTGCGCCATGCTCGATGCTCGCAGGGGAGAGGTCTACTACGCGTTGTACCGGACGAGCCCCGGCGGAGTCCAGCGAATGAGCGAACTCAGTCTGGCAAAGCCCGAGCAACTCGCTCTCGGGATCGTCGCACGCAGCGATGACATGCTCTTGGTGGGGAACGGGGCGATCGTGTACCGGGATGTCTTCGCCGCCGCCGACGCTGGGGTCGAGATCGGAACCGTGAGCGACGCCTTCCCCAACGCGGTGGCTCTTGTCGAGCTGGCGTCCGCGCGAATGATGCGCCGCGACTTCGACAGCCTGAACGGATTGAATCCCGTGTATCTCCGCCGGCCGGCCCGTCCTATCGAATGGGATCGCATGCGTGCGAAACGATCGGCATGACCGCCCTGGCGCGCGAGCCGGAGGGGCGAGTCGACATCGAGCTGAGCAATATGCGCCGAAGGGATCTGCGACGCGTGCTGGCCATCGAGGGGACGGTCTATCCGAGGCCGTGGAGCCGGTCTCTGTTCCTCTCCGAGCTTGCGCAACGGCACACCCGAACCTACCTGGTGGCGCGCCACGAGGGGCAGGTGGTCGGCTATGGGGGCATTATGTTCACCAGGAAGGAGGCCCATGTCACCAACATCGCGGTCGCCCCGGAGCATCACGGTTTCGGTATCGGCACCCGGCTTCTCTTGGCTCTCGTCACCGAAGCCATCGCCCGAGGCTGTGAGGTGATCTCGCTCGAGGTGAGGGTATCGAACGGCGTCGCCCAGAACCTGTACGAGAAGTTCGGATTCTCCGTTGAGGGCGTGCGTAAGGGCTATTACGTGGAAACGAACGAAGACGCCTTCGTGATGGTGGCTGCGGATGCGCTGTCGACGGAGTACAGGCTCAGGCTGCAATCGATTCGCAATGAGTTGAGGAAAGCGTTTCCCCAGGACACCGTCGGTGAGTGACGCAGTCATCACCCTGCCTGCCCTGAGGTCAGAGGAAGCCCTCAGAACGGACTGGGACGAGGGTTCACTGATTCTCGGAATCGAGACCTCGTGCGACGAGACGTCCGCTTCAGTGATCAGAGGGGGACGTCACATTCTTTCGAACGTGATTGCTTCCCAGAACGAACTGCACGGTGATTACGGTGGCATCGTCCCCGAGGTTGCGGCGCGGGCACACGTCGAGGCTCTCACGCCTGCGATCGCCGAGGCGCTTGTGGGCGCCGACGCCACCCTGTGGGATCTCGACGCCGTCGGTGCGACCCTTGGGCCCGGCCTGGCCGGCTCGCTCCTGATAGGGGTTGCCGCGGGCAAGGCGCTGGCGGCGGCACTGGGGGTCCCATTTGTCGGCGTCAACCACCTCGAGGCGCATCTCTATTCGGCTCTGCTCGCAGATCCGAAGGCCGGCTGGCCCGGTGTGGCATCCATCATCTCGGGTGGCCACACCCTGTTGGTCCACGCCCGCGGCGACGGCGACTATCGTCTTCTGGGTGGCACCCTCGACGACGCCGCCGGGGAGGCGTTCGACAAGGTCGCCAGGTTCCTCGGCCTGGACTATCCGGGCGGCCCCGAGATCGACCGGCTCTCGCTTCTGGGGGACCCCGAGGCGATCCGTTTCCCCCGGGCGATGCTGCGCGCCCCTGGGTTCGACGTTTCCTATTCGGGTCTCAAGACCGCCGTGGTCAACCATGTGAGGCGCGCTGAGGCCGCCGGGGAAGAGATCGTGGTGGAGGACGTCGCGGCCTCTTTTCAGCAGGCGGTGGTGGACGTCCAGGTGGCGAAGACGATGGCCGCAGCCGAGCACACCGGCGCGCCGAGGGTGTTTCTGTGCGGGGGTGTGGCCGCCAACTCCGGCCTGCGAGGAGGGCTGGCGACGGCCTGCGCCGAGCGGGCCATCGACCTCCACGTGCCACCGCCCGAGTTGTGCACCGACAATGCCGCGATGGTCGGGGCGTGCGCCACGGCGATGCTGCGCCGGGGCCTGAGGACATCCCTGGACGCCTCTCCCAACCCGAATCTACCCTTGGGGGCCCCGGGTTAAGAACCGAACAGCGGGGTGAGAGTGGAGCAGCGGTGTGCGAGTAGTGCGATTTACTCACCCTGCAAAACGATGCGTTACCCGAGGTCTTGCGCCGTAACCCCTCTCTGTCAGCCGGACTTGGCGGCCATCGATTCGAAGTGACGAATTGCGTCGTCCCTGGTCGGCGGGTCCGTGATCGGATCGATGAAGGTCTCCTGTACATGGGGGCATCCCGAAGCCAACATCCCTTTCGCAGCTTCGGCGATGTCATACGTTGTTCGTTGGAACGACACGTCGGGTCCCAACAGCGTCCAGTACGCGCCCGGCTTTCCTTCGTAAGGCAACCCTACGCTGCCTGCGTTGATCAGGCGCCGATCTCGTACCGTACGATCGAACTGGATGTGTGTATGCCCGCAAACCACGACATCCTCAAGGGCCGCAACTAGAACCTCCATGAAGCGCTCATCTGTTGTTGCTGTCGTGATGATCTCCTCGTCGCTACGGGGGGATGCGTGACAAAAGAGCGTTCGCCCCAGGCAGTCCACATCCATGGTGGCCATGCGAGATTGGCTGCCCAGCCAGTGACGCTGTTGCTCGGTCAATCGGTCACTGCACCACAAATTGATCTGAGCGATAACGTGGTCCATACCTGCAGATTCATCCATCCGTTCTGAGATTTCGCGGTCGGCGTTGCCGCGAATGAAGATCAGTGGCAGTTCCACCTCTGCCAGACGATCGAGGATTTCGCGAGGATGTGGGCCCCATACGATGTCGCCACCAACGACAATCGCTTCGACGTCGCTACGTGCGACCTCCCGCAGGACCGCTTCCAGGGCACAGAGGTTGCCATGGATATCGTTGAGCGCGGCCACCCTCACCTTGTCGATCCTACGTCGAGGCGGACGCCCTGGAGATGGAATTGGGAGCCCGAGCCGGCTGGGAGATCGCGCCTCCGAGTGAGCCTCGAGAGGCTCTGGCTGGTGGGACTCTGGAATGAGCCCCCGGGGTCGGTGGATGTCCGACCGAGCACTTCAGGGCGAAGCCCCCTCGCCCCGCTCCGCCGCTGAGCCGAGGCGGACACCGGCCATCTGCGGCTGGTTGACCGTATGCCCCCTCCGGTTTAGGGTTAGCACTCGGCACGCAAGAGTGCTAAAGCGACTTCAACGATTCAGGAGGTTGGACATGGCAACAGGCACCAAGACCACCGTTCGTCCGCTCGAGGACCGAATCCTGGTACGTCCCGAAGAGGGTCAGGAAACCACCATCTCCGGCATCGTCATCCCGGACACGGCCAAGGAGAAGCCCCAGGAGGGCGTCGTACTTGCCGTCGGCCCGGGCAAGCGCAACGAGGACGGTGACCTCGTCGCCCTCGACGTAAAAGAGGGTGACCGCGTCCTCTATTCGAAGTACGGAGGCACCGAGATCACCGTTGACGGCGAAGACCTTCTCATCCTGTCGTCCCGCGACGCCCTCGCGGTGCTCGGCTAGTCACTCGAAGCCTTCGGGCAGCTAAAGGAGTACTGAATGCCAAAGATAGTCAAGTTCGAAGAGGACGCCCGGCGCCGCCTCGAAACCGGAGTCAACCGGCTGGCGGACGCCGTCAAGGTGACCCTCGGCCCGCGCGGCCGCAACGTCGTCCTCGACAAGAAATGGGGCGCTCCGACGATCACCAACGACGGTGTCACCATCGCCAAAGAGATCGAGCTCGATGACCCCTGGGAGAACATGGGGGCACAGCTCGTCAAAGAGGTGGCGACCAAGACCAACGACGTCGCAGGTGACGGCACAACCACTGCGACCGTCCTCGCTCAGGCAATGGTCAAGGCTGGTCTTCAGAACGTCGCCGCCGGCGCCAACCCGATGGCCCTCAAGAGGGGCATAGAGAAGGCCACCGCAGCTGCAGTCGAGGCCATCAAATCGCAGGGACGCGACGTCGAGGGACGCGAGCAGATCGCCCACGTAGCGGCGATCTCGGCCAACAACGACAGTGAGATCGGCGAGATGGTCGCCGAGGCGATGGACAAGGTGGGCAAGGACGGAGTCATCACCGTCGAGGAGTCCAACTCGTTCGGTATCGAGCTCGAGCTCGTCGAGGGGATGCAGTTCGACAAGGGGTACATCTCGCCATACTTCGTCACCGATCAGGACCGCATGGAGACCGTGCTCGAGGATCCCTACGTACTGATCGCCCAGCAGAAGATCTCGACGGTTCGTGACCTCCTGCCTATCCTCGAGAAGGTCATGCAGGGTGGCCGTCCGCTACTCATCATCGCTGAGGATGTCGACGGCGAGGCCCTTGCCACGCTCGTCGTGAACAAGATCCGCGGCACCTTCAAGGCAGCTGCCGTGAAGGCTCCAGGGTTCGGCGATCGTCGCAAGGCCATGCTCCAGGACATTGCAATCCTGACCGGCGGTCAGGTGATCTCCGAGGAGATCGGCCTCAAGCTCGAGAGCGCATCCATCGACCTCCTTGGACAGGCCCGCAAAGCCGTAATCACCAAAGACAACACGACCGTTGTCGAGGGCCAGGGCAACGCCGATGAGATCTCCGGACGCATCGATCAGATTCGTGCCGAGATCGATCGCACGGACTCGGACTGGGACAGAGAGAAGCTCCAGGAGAGGCTGGCGAAGCTCGCCGGTGGCGTTGCGGTTCTCCAGGTTGGCGCCGCAACAGAGGTCGAGCTCAAGGAGAAGAAGCACCGTATCGAAGACTCTGTCTCGGCAACGCGGGCTGCAGTCGAAGAAGGAATCGTCCCCGGTGGCGGCACAACGCTGGTGCGTGCACGCGAGGCAGTGGAGGCACTCGACGTCGAAGGTGACGAGCTTGCGGGTGCCCGGGTCGTTTTGTCGGCCCTGGACGCACCTCTGCGCTGGATCGCCCAGAACGCCGGCTTCGAGGGTGGCGTTGTGGTCGACCGGGTTCGCAACGAGAAGCCCGGACACGGACTAAATGCAGCCACCGGGCAGTACGTCGACATGTTGTCCGACGGCATCATTGATCCCGTGAGAGTGACTCGCTCCGCACTCGAGAACGCAGCGTCCATTGCGTCGCTTTTCCTCACCACGGAGGCAGGCATTGTCGACAAGCCCGAGGACGAGCCGCCTGCCGCAGCCGGTGGCCACGACCACGGCATGGGTGGCGGCATGGGTGGCATGGGCGGTATGGGCGGCATGATGTAACCGCCTTTTGCAAGGTGCAAAGGAGCCCGGCCCCTCTCGTGGAGCCGGGCTCTTTTTGTCCGGGTGTCGGGGCATATCTTTCTTTCAGGGCGCGAAAGAATCTCGCCCCACCCCCTTGCCAACCCGGGAGCGATTTCGTAGCTTGACCTTGCACCCGTTGAGCTGTAAACCGGCGCAAGCCGGGACGAAGGCCCGGCGGGTGCATTTTGTTGCCCCACGGATCGGCGCCCGGCCCAAGCCACGGGTATCCCGATACCTTTGGGGCTGAGCTGCGCTATATACCAGCGGTATTCCCCAAAGGTCGAAGCCTCTCGGACCACGGGCAGGTAGTCCCGCCCGGTTTCTCGTTCGGCCTGTTATCCTGGGAGTGTCATAGGAGTGCGCCCGAGAGTGCACTGGGAGTGTCTACAAACCATAGGCCGCCCCGTCCGTGACACTTGAACCCCCGCAGAGACCCGCAGGCCACACAAGGAGAACCTATGCCGAACACCCTTAAAGACGTTTCGGGCTTCTCTCCGCACGGAGGCGCCCTTGAATTGCGTATGGCGAGTGGAGAAGAGCGAAGCGAGCTGAACGCCCTGGCCCCCTCGCTACCCACGATCGAAGCAAAGTCCAGGCGTGTCCTTTCCGATCTCGAGCTGCTGGCGATTGGTGCGGTCTCGCCGAACCGCGGATTCATGACGGAGGCGGACTACAACCCGGTGGTGAGCGGGATGCGGCTTGCAAGTGGGCTCCCGTGGAGCCTTCCCATCACGTTGTCGGCGACCGACGAGGAAGCCAAGGCTCTCGAACCCGGCAAGAGGGCGGCAATAAAGCACGAGGGCCGAACCGTCGCAATAATCGACGTCGAAGACGTCTACCGATACGACGCGAAGCATGAAGCCGAGCTCACCTACCGCACAACCGACGAGAAGCACCCGGGTGTTGCTTATCTATACGAGCAGGGCCCCCATTACGTGGGTGGTGAGGTGACGGTGCTCGAGAACATCTTCTTGAGTGAGTTCGCCAACTACCGGCTGACACCCGTCCAGCTGCGGGATGCCATCGCACAGCGTGGATGGAGGACGGCCGTTGCTTTTCAGACCCGTAACCCGATTCACCGGGCACATGAGTACCTGACCAAGTGTGCGCTCGAGATCGTCGACGGACTCGTGATCCATCCGCTGGTCGGTGGCACGAAGGGGGACGATATCCCCGCCGAGGTGCGCATGCAATGTTACGAGATCCTGATGGATAAGTATTATCCGCCCGACCGGGTCATCCTTTCGGTGTTTCCCGCCGCCATGCGCTACGCGGGACCGCGCGAGGCGATTTGGCATGCGCTTCTGCGCAAGAATTACGGCATGACGCACTTCATCGTGGGCCGCGACCACGCCGGGGTAGGCGACTATTACGGGAGCTACGACGCTCAGGAGATCTTCGAAGAGTTCGAGCCCGCCGAGCTAGGTATCTGGCCGTTGAAATTCGAGCACTCCTTTTGGTGCAACAAGTGCGAGCAGATGGCTTCGGCCAAGACGTGTCCGCACGGCAAAGAGGATCGGGTGTTCCTGTCCGGTACCCAGGTCCGCCAGATGCTCACGGACGGTGAAGAGCCGCCGGCTCAGTTCTCTCGTCCCGAGGTAGCACGCATTCTCATTGAAGCAGAGCGCGCCAAAGGCAGCACCGAGAGCCAATAAGGGGGCGGAAAGCTAAATGCGAGTGTTGGACAAGTTAAAACGGAAGAAGGATCAGCAGGCGCCGGCGACCCAGCCTGCTCCTGCGGCACCCAAGGCGAGGGGCCGCAAGGTCATGGTCCTGGGGCTGGACTGTGCTCCCCCTCGGCATGTCTTCGACGAGTATGCGTCCGATATCCCCAACCTTACGAAGCTTCGCGAGAACGGTGTGTGGGGACCCCTCGAGTCGATCGTGCCGCCGATTACGGTGCCGGCTTGGATGTGCATGATGACGTCCAAGGATCCAGGAACCCTGGGGATCTACGGTTTTCGCAATCGCAAGGACCACTCTTACGACGGCCTGTCGTTTGCGACGTCGTGGGCCGTCAAGGAGCCCACTGTGTGGGACATTCTATCGGAAGCGGGCAAGGACTGCATCGTGATGTCGGTGCCGCCTTCCTACCCCCCGAAGGCTCTCAACGGCATACAGATCGGATGCTTTCTGACGCCGAGCAACGATGCCGAGTACACCTACCCGAAGGAGCTCAAGGCGGAGCTCGAGGAGAAGGTTGGCGACTACGTATTCGACATCCGTAACTTCCGGACGGACAACACGCAATACATCATCGACGAGGCCTACAAGATGACAGAGCAGAGGTTCAAGACCGCCGACTACCTGCTGTCGAACAAGCCTTGGGACTTTTTCGTTATGGTCGAGATGGGGCCCGATCGGTTGAATCACGGAATTTGGAGCTTCATCGACCCGGACCATCCCCGTTTCGTGCCCGACAACCCGTATCGCGAGTCTCTGCGCGACTACTACCGGTATCTCGACGGGAAGATCGGCGACATTCTGGACAAATACGCCGGCGATGACACCACCGTCCTGGTGGTTTCGGACCATGGGGCGAAGGCCATGATCGGCGGTGTCTGCTTCAATGAGTGGCTGCAGACGGAAGGTTATCTCGCCTTTGCCAACGACTATCCGTCAGATATAACCCCCATCGACCGCATGAAGATCGACTGGAGCAAGACCAAGGCGTGGGGGGACGGGGGCTACTACGGCCGCTTGTTCTTGAATGTCGAGGGCCGCGAAGGATCCGGTGTCATCCCTGAAGCCGAATACGAAGCAACGCGCGACGAGCTGGTTCGCAAGATCGAGGCAATGGTGGACCATGAGGGCAATCCCATGGGCAACAAGGCATGGAAGCCGGACGCCTTGTACACATCGCAGAATGGCGTCGCACCCGACCTGATCGTTATCTTTGGCGAGCTCAAGTGGCGCTCGGTTGGCTCTCTCGGACACAACTCGATGTACACGTTCGAGAACGACACTGGACCGGATGAGGCCAATCACGCAGAGCGGGGAATCTTCATGATGAACAACGCCCCAGGCCAACCGGTTGGCGAACGCTCCGGGCTGCACCTCTGGGATGTGCACTGCACGATTCTTGACCTGTTTGGGCTCGAGCCGGCGCAAGGTGCGCTCGGTAAGAGTGCATTACGACACTGACCGAAACGACGGAAAGAGAGATCATCATGAAGCAAGCAAACCGCGAGCGCGGCTGTGTGATTTGGTTTACAGGGCTTTCGGGCTCCGGCAAGACCACGATTGCCCGTGAGCTCGAGAATCAGCTCCTCGCAGCCGGCGTGCCGGTTGAGATCCTGGACGGAGACATCGTTCGTGAGAACCTGTCAAAGGGTCTTGGATTCTCCAAGGAAGACCGAGACACCAACGTCCGCCGGATCGCCTTTGTAGCCCACCTGCTCCAGCGCAACGGCGCGTTCGTGATCACAGCTGCCATATCTCCTTACAGGAACATTCGTCAGGAAGCGCGCACCATGGCCAAAGACTTCATCGAGGTCTACGCCGCCGCTTCCTTGGAGACCTGTGAGCAGCGGGACGTCAAGGGGCTCTACGCCAAGGCTCGCGCAGGTGAGATCAAGGAATTCACAGGCATCAGCGACCCCTACGAAACCCCGGAGGCGCCCGAGGTGACCTGCGACACCGCGAACGAAACCGTCGAGCAGTCGACCCAGAAGGTCATCGACAAGCTCGTAGAGTTCAAGTATTTGGAGGCCTGAGTCTGATGATCGACCTGCACGCGCATACCACCGTTTCGGACGGCGGGGATTCACCGTCGGAGCTGGTCCGGAAGGCGAAGGACGTGGGCTTGCAGGCGGTCGCAGTCACCGACCACGACAACGACCAGGGCTGTGACGAGGCTGTTGCCGAAGGGCGGCGGCTCGAGATCGAGGTGATCCGGGCGGTCGAAATCTCCTGCGATGTGGAAGATTTCAGCAGCAGGGGTTACCACCCAAATGGACGACCGACCATGCATTTGCTCGGTTACTTCATCCCCGAGGGTCACAACCGGTTGTCCGCAGCTCTGTCGAAGCTGCAGCACGCCCGCCTCAATCGCAATCACATAATCGTGGAGCGCCTGAACGAGCTTGGGATCCCCGTAACATTCGCAGAGGTCGAGAACGAGGCCGGCGGTCCGGGAGCGCAGATCGGCCGCCCGCATTTTGCAGCGGTTCTGGTACGGCACAATGCGGTGCCCGACTATCAGAGCGCTTTCGACGATTTTCTGGCCAAGGGGGCAAAGGCATACATCGGCCGAAAGCTCTACAAGCCCGTAGAGGCGACGGAGCTGATGATCTCAGCCGGCGTCGTCCCGGTCCTTGCGCACCCGTCCTCTCTGGGGCTGGATAAGGAGGAGCTGGCCAGGTTCGTCGATGAGCTCATCCCCGCCGGACTGAAAGGCATCGAGGGTTATCACGGTGATCATTCGGAGGCCGATCAAGAACCGTACAGAGAGCTAGCGCGGCGAAAGAACCTGATCGTCTCGGGTGGCAGTGACTATCACGGTGATATGCGGCCCGACAGGTCGCTGCCGGGAGGCAAGCACGGTGTCACCGTCCCCGACTCCGTCCTGGATGAGCTCAGGGCCGCCTCAGAGGCGCTGAGGGCCCTGGTCGCCTGACCACTCGTCCCCTTTATCGATAGCGATCTGAGCCTTGCCCGTCTACTTGCCCGTTAAGCGGGGTTAGGCGCAGTTGGGCCAGCGGCTCGCCTGGCCGCCTGCAATCAGACTTGCTGCAGCGCCGGCCTGCGCGGCGGGGTCGAAGATCGACCCGGAGCCGTAGGCGGCCCAGGTCTGGGTGTCGAATTGAAACAGCCCGTAATAGCCGGCTGAGTTGACCGCCCCCGGATCGAGCCCGGATTCGCATTCGGCGACCGAAACCAGATAGGCCCCGTCAAGGCCGTGCTCGGCGGCTGCGGCGTAGATGATCTCGGTGACCGAACCGGCGGGGGCGACCGCTTCTTCGGGCGCCGCGGCCTCTTCGGGGGCTGGGGTGACGCCTTCGGGCGTCACTGCGACCGCCTCGGGCTCGGGTCGCTCGGGGGCGGGCCGGATGTCGAACATTTGGCGGCGAAAGCGCACCATGCCCCTCACGCTCTCGCTGCTCTCCAGACCTCGGTGGGCCGAGGTTCCGAGGATTGCGGCACCGGTGACCGAACGAGGCAGGGCGGCCTTCGCAGCGCCTCCTGACGGGATCGAGATCAAACTCATCAGGCCCGCCAGCCCCAGCAAGGGCAGGGCAAGCACTCGGTGGCAAGAGCGTTTCAAGGTTGTACCTCCCGGTAACGGCGTCCTAAAAGGCCACCCCCCAGTGGCACAAGCGGTCGACAGTACATGCCAAAGACCAGCCTGGCAAGGGCGGTGGGGGGTTCAGATGACGAAAAATGTCCCCAGAAATGCGCTCTGGTGGCGAATGTATGTCGCCTGGAGGGCCGATTCTTGGCTTTGGGTGGAGATTACCGGCGGTGGCTGGTTGGAGCCGCCTGGGCGTCCTATCCTGGTGTGGTGCCCCGAGCCCTCATTACAGGCGTCACCGGACAGGACGGCTCCTATCTGGCGACGCTGCTGTTGGAGAAGGGCTATGAGGTGCACGGGCTCATCAGGCGCGCCTCCTCTTTTAACACCCAACGCCTCGACTCCATTTACCGGGACCCGCACGAGTCCGGGGTGCGGTTCCTGATGCACTACGGCGATCTATCTGACTCGGGCTCGTTGGTCAATCTCATTCGTGCGCTCGAACCCGATGAGATCTACCATCTCGGGGCGCAGAGCCACGTGAAGGTGTCGTTCGAGATACCCGAGTACACGTCCGACGTCACCGGCATGGGCACGGTCCGCATACTGGAAGCCATTCGAGCCTCGGGTGTGCAAACCCGCTTCTACCAGGCGTCCTCGTCGGAGATGTTCGGGCTTTCGATGCCGCCGCAGGACGAATCCACTCCATTTCATCCCCGAAGCCCGTACGGAGTGGCCAAGGTGTTCGCCCATTGGATGACGATCAACTATCGGGAGTCCTATGGTTTGTTCGCTTCCAACGGGATTTTGTTCAACCACGAAAGCCCCCGCAGAGGGGAGACGTTCGTGTCTCGCAAGATCTCCCGCGCTGTTGCCCGCATCAAGGCCGGTATCCAGGACACCCTCTATCTGGGCAATCTCGACTCAAAGCGTGATTGGGGGTATGCGCCGGAGTACGTCGAGGCAATGTGGCTGATGCTCCAGAATGAGACTCCGGACGACTACGTGATAGCGACCGGCGAGGCTCATACAGTACGAGAGTTCGCCGAGCGAGCGTTCGAGCACGCCGGCCTGGACTCGGAGCGCCATGTCAAGATCGATTCCCGCTACTACCGCCCTGCCGAGGTCGATCACTTGATGGGTGACCCCTCGAAGGCGATCAGGGAACTGGGATGGAAGCCTCGAACGGGATTCGAAGAGTTGATAAAGCTTATGGTCGACGCCGATATCCAACTGCTCGACGACGAGCTAAGTGGACGACTCGTGTCGCAGGACCGCGACCATTGACCCAATGGCAAAGAGCAGCTTGCTGAGAGCGAAAAGGAGATAGTGGCGTGGAGATAGAGATAGGCATCGGAAAATCGGGTCGCAGGGCATACGGGCTGGACGACATCGCCATCGTCCCCTCTCGAAGAACGCGCGACGCAGACGATGTCGATATCTCCTGGGAGATCGACGCCTTCAAGCTCGAGCTTCCGCTCATGGTTTCCGCCATGGACTCTGCTGTTTCGCCTCAGACTGCGATACAGATTGGTCGCCTGGGCGGGATGGCGGTGCTCAATCTAGAGGGAATCCAGACGCGTTATGAGGATCCTGACTCGGTGTTGGCCGAGATAGCCGAGCTTTCCGATGACAAGGCCACGCTGCGGATGCAGGAGCTCTATCGCGAGCCTGTGAAAGAAGAGCTTATCTCCAAGCGCATCAGAGCCATCAAGGAGGGCGGTGTTCTGGCGGCTGCATCACTGACGCCACAAAAGGTCGAGACGTGGCACAAGGTGGCGCTCGAAGCCGAGCTCGACCTGCTGGTGATCCAAGGCACCGTGGTTTCCGCCGAGCATGTGTCGACCAGGACAGAGCCTCTGAACCTGAAACGCTTCATTTCCACCTACGAGCTGCCTGTGATCGTCGGGGGCTGCGCGTCCTACTCGACCGCATTGCACCTGATGCGCACAGGTGCTATGGGTGTTCTCGTGGGTGTCGGTCCGGGAGCCGCCTGCACGACCCGCGGGGTGATCGGGGTAGGCGTCCCACAGGCAACCGCGATCGCCGACGCTGCGGGGGCCCGCATCCGGCATCTCGATGAAACCGGCCGCTACTGCCATGTGATAGCCGACGGTGGCATGCGTACAGGCGGAGACATCGCCAAGGCGATCGCGTGTGGCGCCGACGCCGTCATGATCGGCTCACCCGTCGCCTCTGCCGCCGAGGCCCCGGGTCTCGGGAATCATTGGGGCATGGCCACATTCCACCCGACGCTGCCCCGCGGCGCGCGCGTGAGAACCTCGACCATCGGAACCTTGGCGGAGATCCTGGTCGGCCCAGCGCGCGAGAACGACGGGCGGCTAAATCTCTTCGGGGGCCTGCGCACGAGCCTTGCCACGTGCGGCTATGCAAACATCAAGGAGTTTCAGAAGGCCGAGGTTATGGTCGCCCCCTCACTCAACACCGAGGGCAAGTCCCTTCAGCGGTCTCAGGGTGTGGGCATGGGTCACTGACCTTTCAGAACGAACCCGCTGCAGTCCGTATCTACGATTGATTTCTCTGCACCTCGGGCATCGCGGTGCCCGGTTGGTGTGTAGCATGCCTCCCTATGGGGCAGGCAAAGAGCGTAGCGGCGTTGGTTGATCTTGGTGAGCGCGTGATGAACGATTCGACGCACGTGTTCGAGGATCACGATCATCGCGAGGAGGCCGAAGAGCTGCTTGCCCTGTGCATAAAGTTGGAACCCGACGAGCTGGACGACCACTATGAGCCGGCGCCGCGCATCAGAGAGCGTTACCTGTCGATGGTAGCGCGCCGAGCCGGCGGTGAGCCGCTCCCCTTCATCACGGGTCATATCAAGTTCTACGGGCTCGACCTTGAAGTTCGACCAGGCGCGTTTGTTCCACGGCCCTCGTCCGAGCTCACGGTCGATCGAGCCGCCCGACGCCTGCGGAAGCGGCAGGACCCTATCGTCGTGGACGTGTGCACCGGCGCCGGCCCTATCGCCCTGGCCCTCGGGGACGAGTTCCCCGAGGCCGAGGTATGGGGAACTGACATCCTGGAGGAGGGATTGGCTCAGGGTCGTCGCAACGCCAAGCATCTTGGGATAGGCAATGTGACCCTGAAGAAAGGTGACATGTACGGGGGGCTGCCGACGCGCCTGCGAGGCTCAGTCGACGTCATCACCGGCCATGTGCCTTACGTCCCCCTGGACGAGATCGAAGATCTGCCAAGCGAGGTCAGGGAGTTCGAACCGGTCGATACCCTCAGCGACGGTGCTCCCGGCGACGGGCTGCACCTCATGCGCAAGGCGGTGACTGAGGCGAGCGAGTGGCTCAAGCCAGGCGGATGGTTGCTCCTCGAGGTCTCCGACGACACAACCCCCAAGGTGAAGAAGTTGGTGCGGAAGGCCGGCTTCACCGATATAGGTGTGGCGTCGGACAAGGACGAGCTGAGCGAGGTGGTCGAGGCGCGCCTGAGAGCCGGGGGCAGGTCCAAAGCACCCTGAGCCGAGGCTCCCGCGGTATCCTGAACCGTGCTGGATTCCCCGACCGTTCTGGTAGTTGATTTCGGCGCCCAGTACGCCCAGCTGATCGCCCGGCGCGTGCGAGAGTGCCGTGTCTATTCAGAGATAGTCCCCCATGACACCCCCGTGGCTGAGATCGCCCGCCGGAAACCGGCGGGCATCGTGTTGTCCGGGGGGCCGAAATCGGTCTATTCGCCGGGCGCTCCGGACGTCGACCCCAGGATGTTCGATCTCGGAGTGCCGGTTCTCGGCATCTGCTACGGGCAGCAGCTCATGGCGCGAACGCTTGGGGGCGAGGTTGCGCGCACCGGGTCGGCCGAGTTCGGGAGGGCCGATCTCGAGGTTCTGGCTCCGGGATCGGTGCTGTTCTCCGACCAGCCGGAAGAGCAGAGTGTGTGGATGAGCCACAACGACGCGGTGGTTCAGGCCCCCGAGGGTTTTCGCTTGACGGCGTCGACACAGGCCTCGCCCGTAGCAGGCTTTGAAGCCCCCCAGCGCGGGCTCTATGGCGTGCAGTTCCATCCCGAGGTGGTGCACTCACCATGGGGCACGGAGGTGCTCAAGAACTGGCTGTATCAAGGGTGTAACCTGATGCCGAGCTGGACGATGACATCGATCATCGAGTCCGCAACCGCGAGCATCAATCAGACCGTCGGAGGCGATCGTGTCGTTTGCGCACTCTCGGGCGGCGTCGATTCGTCTGTGGCAGCCGCTCTCGTCCATCGGTCGGTAGGCTCTCAACTCACTTGTGTGTTCGTCGATCACGGCTTGCTGCGCGCGGGGGAGGCAGAGCAGGTCGAAGCCACCTTCCGCCGTCATCTCGCTATCGACCTCATCCATGTCAAAGCGGCGGACAGGTTCTTGGAGGCTCTGAGCGGTGTCGACGACCCGGAGACGAAGCGAAAGCGTATAGGCGAAACCTTTATTCGAGTTTTCGAGGAAACGGCGCGCGCCGAGCTAGAAGATGCCCGCTGGTTGGTACAGGGCACTCTGTATCCCGACGTCATAGAGTCCGGAAGCCGGGATGCGGCACGCATCAAGAGCCATCACAACGTCGGCGGTCTGCCGGACGATATGGCCTTCACGCTCATCGAGCCGCTGAGGAATCTCTTCAAGGACGAAGTCCGTTTGGTGGGGGTCGAGCTCGGCCTTCCCGAAGAGATTGTATGGCGGCAACCCTTCCCGGGCCCGGGCCTTGCCGTGCGCATAATCGGTGACGTCACCGCCGAGAGATTGGACATTCTGCGCGCCGCGGATGCGATCGTGGTGGACGAGATAAACAAGGCCGGACTGGGTCGCGCCGTCTGGCAGGCGTTTGCGGTGCTCCCCGCTATCCATTCGGTAGGCATTCAGGGAGATGAACGTACGTATGGGTATCCACTCGTCGTTCGAGCCGTTTCGAGCGAGGATGCGATGACTGCCGATTGGGTGCGGTTGCCCTTCGAGGTGCTCGAGCGTATCTCGAGCCGTGTGGTGGGCACCGTGCCGGAGATCAACAGGGTCGTATACGACGTTACCTCCAAACCTCCCGGAACCATCGAATGGGAGTGAGAACCACATCGGCAAGTCGCCCGGGCCGGTAGTGTCCGGTAGCAAAGCCGGTAGCGAAGGCGCTTCGGACTACCTCCGCATCCTGTCTGGCACTACACAGAACATCGCCGGCATCGTCATTGCGGCCATTGCCACACTCGGGGCCAACGTGCTCATGGGACGGGTTCTGGGCCCTGAAGGCTTCGGCGTCGTCACTCTCGTCACCCAAGCTGCATTCGTAACCTCGTTTGCCACGCGCTCCGGGATGGACATGGCGGTGCTGCGGGATGTTGCGGTCGAGATCGGTGTAAGCCGCTGGGACAATATCCGGACACCTGTGGCGCGGGCCGCCCTTATTGCCGTCGGAGTCAGCACTCTGGTTGCCTTCGTCAGCTTCGCGGCAGCCGACGCCGTTCGGAGCCTATTCTCGATAAGCGATTCGCTGGGGCGCTGGGCGGTCGAATCCGCGGCCCTGGGCCTCCCGTTCCTTGCTCTGGCAAACGTATGGCTTTCGGCCACCCGCGGCCTCAAGATCATGCGCTACACGCTCTACGTGTTCTGGGCGGGGCAACCACTGGGGTGGCTGGTCCTGATGATCATCGGGTTTCGCTTCTCGGCCACCACTTGGATGGGCGCGGCCACCTACACGTTGTCGTGGGCCGTCGCCTCGGTGGCGGCGTACTGGTCGTGGAAGCGTGAGAGTCGCACCTGGCCCGTGATCCCGATGGCGCAGGGAGCCCTTGGCCGGCTCGTGCGTTTCGCCGGGCCCAGGGCGCCTGCGGCGTTGTTCTCCCAGTTGTTGTTCTGGACCGACCTGTTCGTCTTGACGCGATACGCTTCGGAGTCGGAGGTCGGGATCTACTCGGCGGCTCTCCGGGGCGGGCAGATGATCGTGCTGTTCATAACGTCGGTGAGCCTGATGTTTTCGCCCTTTGTCGCCGATCTCCACAACCGCGGTGAAACGCAGCGCCTCGACGGTCTCTTCAAGACGCTGACCCGATGGACGATTGTCGCGACCATTCCCGTCCTGCTCGTGCTTTCCATCGCGCCGGGTTCAGCTCTGAAGGTGTTCGGTTCCGAGTTCGCAGGAGGTCAGACGGCGTTGTTGATCCTGCTCGCCGGACAATTCGTGAATATCGCCACTGGAAGCGTTGGTTTCGTCCTCATCATGGTTGGCCGGACCGGCTGGGACCTCGTCGTCTATGCGGGGTCTCTGATCATGAATCTCGGCATCGCCTTCTGGCTGTGCCCCCGTTACGGCATGGAGGGCGCGGCGATTGCGAATGCAGTCACTTTCGCAGTGTCCAAATGGGCTCGCCTGGCGCTCGTCAAGCATTTCGTCGCCATTCAGCCGTACGACCGCAATTATTTGAGGCTCATCGCCCCTACGGTGGTTGCGGCCGTCGTCATGCTAGGCGTCCACCGGATCACGGGGGCCCGTTGGGCCGTCGACCTGCTCGCCATCACTCTCCTTGGAAGCCTGGTGTACGGGGTCACCTACCTGAGGTTGGGACTCACCGAAGCAGAGCGGCGGGGGATAGCGGGTCTGAGAGCGCGCCTGGCTGGCCGATAATCGAAGTATGGGAACCGACTACCTGGACGATCTGAACCCCGTACAGCGGGAGGCAGTGGAGATACAAGGCGGACCGGTGCTGGTGGTGGCCGGGGCGGGCTCCGGCAAGACCCGGGTGCTCACCTACCGGATCGCACATCTGATCAATGGGGGGGCGTCTCCCTTCTCGATCATCTCGATAACGTTCACGAACAAGGCCGCAAGCGAGATGAAGCACCGAGTGTCCGCCCTTATCGGCCCCGTTGCCAACAGGATGTGGGTATCTACCTTCCACTCCGCATGCGTCCGCATACTCAGACGCGAGGCTCCTCGTCTTGGGTTTCGGTCGTCTTTTTCGATCTACGACTCCGGTGATTCCGACCGGCTGATCAAGATGTGCATGAAAGAGCTCGGTATCGACGCCAAGCGCATCGCTCCCCGGGCAGTTGGCGCTACGATCTCCGATGCCAAGAACCGGCTGGTGGACTCGGGTATCTACTCGGACTTTGCGGCCGATCCCTGGCAACGGACCGTCGCCGAGGTGTACGTCGAATATCAACGCCGGCTGATCGAGAACTCGGCCATGGATTTCGACGATCTCATCATGCGGGCGATCGAAGTCTTCGATCGTTACCCAGACGCTTTACAGCGCTATCAGGAGAGCTTCAAGCACGTGCTGGTCGACGAGTTTCAGGACACGAACTTCGCTCAGGCGCGACTTGCCACATTGCTTGCCGGAGAGTGGAGAAACATCTTCGTCGTCGGAGACGCAGACCAGGGAATCTACGCGTTTCGCGGCGCCACCATCAAGAATCTCCTCGATTTCGAGCGCGACTGGCCCGACGCCAGAGTTATAATCCTCGAGCAGAACTACCGTTCCACCAGCACGATACTCAACGCCGCCAACGCCGTCATTGATAACAACGTGATGCGCAAACCCAAGACGTTGTGGACAGCATCCACCGGCGGTGACCTGATCACCCGCTATCACGCCGAGAACGAGCACGACGAGTCCATCTGGCTCACCGGCGAGATACAAAGACTTCGAGATCGCGGGCACCCACTTGCGGATATGGCGGTCTTCTACCGCACCAATGCCCAATCCAGGGTGCTGGAGGAGATCTTTTCGAAAGCGCAGCTCCCATACAGGGTCATTGGAGGGGTCCGCTTCTACGAACGCAAGGAGGTAAAGGACCTGCTCGCCTGGCTGCGGGCGGCGGTTAATCCCTCGGATGGGGTGAGTGCGGGGCGAGCCGCGCAGGCGCCGCGCCGGGGAATCGGTGACACGTCCCTGGCTCGTCTCGCCCTGTTCGCTCGTGACAATGGCGTCGAGCTCGGCTCGGCCTTTGCAAGGGGTCAGGAGGTCCCCGGCGTCTCCAAGCGGGCGCTGGGCGGGATGCTCGAGGTCGCCCGCATTTTCGAGGCCATCCGCGGGGCGGCTGAAGAGGGCCGCCCCGTCGCCGAAGTTGTCGAGTTGGCCTGGGAGGCAACCGGCTATATGCACGATCTCGCTTCGGAGCGATCATTTGAGTCAATGTCGCGCCAGGAGAACCTCCGTGAGCTCGCCGGAGTAGCGCGTGAGTACGATGCAAGCGCCGAGATCCCGGGCTTGACCGACTTTCTGGAACAGATAGCGCTGATCACGGACACGGATTGGGCTGAAGGGACCGAGGCAGGCGTCACGCTGATGACGCTGCACAACGCGAAGGGCCTCGAGTTTCCGGTGGTGTTCATCGTCGGCATGGAGGAAGGTGTTTTCCCCCATCTGCGCTCGCTCGGGGACCCCGGCCAACTGGAGGAGGAGCGCCGGCTCTGCTATGTAGGAATCACGCGCGCCCGTCAGCGTCTCTACCTTACAAGCGCATGGGCGCGCAGTCTCTGGGGCGGGGTGACCTACAATCCGCAATCCCGCTTTCTGGCCGAGATCCCAGACGAGCTAATCACAGTGTCCCGCAAGAATGAAGGACGCCGCGGAGTGGAGCGCGACACGTCTGGATTCAGGGTGGGCCAGGAGGTCGAGCATTCACGCTGGGGTCTTGGTGTAATCATAGAGATCGCACGCTCCGGTGTGGGTATGGAAGCCACCGTGCATTTCTCAACCGAAGGAGACAAGCGCCTCGACCTAAGCCTTGCCCCGCTCAAGTTGGTGACCTAGCGCCGGCTCGTGTTCTGCCGGCGCACTTCGCTTTGAGCGTGGTTGGCCACGGGACACGACCTGTGTCCACCCATCAGCTGTAGGCGATGGATGAGGCAATACGCCTGGCCCAAGTTCACCGTTCGAGGATCCTGATCGTTTCGACATAGACCGGAACCACCGGCCTCACGATCTGCGCCGCCGGCCCTGTCTCAGTGGTCTTCTTCTCGGCGATGGCATCAAGCGTCTCCGCCGACCCCCTGGTGGCGCGCCCGAAGATCGTGTACTGAGCGTGCAGGCCCGCCGGCTCGGTCCTGCCGCTCAGTGGGGTGGTCGGCTTGTGCACCACGATGAAGAACTGGCTGCCGGTGTCTTTGAACTCGCGTTGGTTCGCGAGGGCCGCAGTGCCGTAGACGTATCGCCGGGCCCCGTTTGGGTAGGGGCCGTACACCGAGTAGCCGGGGCCGTTGGGTTCCTTACGCGCGTCTCCGTTGGGATCACCGGTCTGAATAAGGTGGTTGCGTTCCACCCGGTGCCAGATGAGCCCGTCGTAGAAGCCCCGGCGCGCCAGGAACACGAAGCTATTGACAGCCTCTGGGGCTTCGTCCTCCAGCAGGTCGAGCTCGATGGTCCCGCACGAGGTGATGATCTCGGCCAGGTAGTCGACCCCGGGATCGAGCACCTTCTCCGCCCTTTCGTACCGGCCCGGGTCGGACTTGGGAGGTCGTTTGGCTCCGCATGCCGCAGCCGGGCGCGGCACATCCGGAGCTCCGGGGGCTTTCGACGGCGG
>JALZIC010000084.1 GCA_030860455.1 Actinomycetota bacterium | reverse complement strand
AGCTTGACCTGCGGGGGCGTGTAGTCGGTGACCTCGACACCGGCTTCGGCGAGGGATGCCAGGACGACCCCCGAGGCCTGGCCCACCGCCATCGCCGTCTTCACGTTTGCGTTGAAGAACAGGCGCTCGATCGCCGCCGCCTCGGGGCCGAGCCGATCGATGATTCCCCTTACCTCCATATGGAGCTCTGCCAGACGCACGGCCTGGGGAACTCCAGCGCGGGTCCGGATCACGCCGTGGCCCACCGCCCACAACCGCCCGTCTTTGCGCTCGACCACTCCGTAGCCGGTGACGGCGATCCCAGGGTCGATACCCATGATGCGCACTGCGCAGCCTCCAGATCGAACGCATGTTCGCTTCACCATAGCGAACGCAGGGGACACTCTCCAGTCTTTCGAGGCGCCGGGACTCTCCCGAGCTTCAATGCATCCACGAGCCCGGCTAATGGACTCCACAGTGAAACGGAAGAGAGAAAGGCAGTGATTGGGGGTTTGCGCCACACGCTCTTATGATGACCGCCACCAACCGACACCCGCAAAGGAGCGCCTTTGCAAGCCGGTACCCGCGCCATCGACCCCTCCATCCTGAGAGCCAGGTTCCCGTCTCTGCGGCGGACCATCGCGGGGCGGCCGTTCGTCTTCGCCGACTCGCCGGGAGGCACCCAGACGCCTGCCTCGGTGATCGAGGCGATGGCCGCCCACCTCCGGAGAGGCACCTCGAACGAAGGAGGGGCCGGCATCACCAGCCGGGAGACAGACGCCCTCATCGCAGATGCACACCGGGCTGCGGCCGACTTCCTCGGTGCCCACCCCGACGAGGTGGTCATCGGCGCAAACATGACCACCCTCGCTTTCGCCCTGTCACGGTCGCTGGCCCGCACGCTCGGCCCAGGCGACGAGATCGTCGTCTCGACCCTTGATCACGACGCAAACATCGCGCCCTGGATGGCGGCGGCGGAGGACTCCGGAGCGACCGTCAGGTGGGTCGATTTCAGGACCGATGATTGCACCCTCGACCTGGCGAGCCTGAACTCTGCCTTGTCGCGCCGGACCCGCATCGTCGCCCTCACGCTGGCGTCCAACGCAGTGGGGAGCATCACCCCCGCCGCGGAGGCGGTGGCGGCGATAAGGTCGGCCACCGAGGCGTTGATTGTCTTCGACGGTGTGCACTTCGCACCGCACCGAACCATAGACGTGGCGGCGCTCGACGCAGACTTCCTCTTCTGCTCTCCCTACAAGTTCTTCGGCCCCCACATGGGTCTGATGTTCGGCCGGATCGAGCTTTTGGACGGACTGCGGCCGTACAAGGTGGCGCCCTCCAGCGAGGTCTCTCCACACCGGTGGGAGACAGGCACCGGAAACCACGAGGGCATGGCCGGTCTCGTGGCCGCGATCGACTACATCGCAGGCATCGGTGGCACGGCGGGCGGGCTCGGCGCGCCGGCCCCCGGCGAGGGAGAGGTGCAAAGAGCTGGAGAGGGGCAGCCCTCTCGTTCGGGGAACGCAGACGGGGGCGACCGGCGCGCCGGCCTCATCCGAGCCGGGCGAGCGATAGCCGCGTGGGAAGCGAGCCTGACGGTTCGATGTCTCGAGGGCCTCATGTCGCAGCCCGAGGTCAGGCTGTATGGGATTGCGGATCCGGAGCGCGCCGGCGAGCGCACGCCCACCTTCGCCGTTCGGGTGGGCGACCACCATCCGCGCTCCGTAGCCGAGGCGCTCGGACGGGCCGGCATCTTGGTCTGGGACGGCAACTACTACGCGCAGAAGCTCATGGAGCGGCTCGATCTCGAGCGGTCGGGCGGGGCCGTCCGCATAGGTTTCTGCCACTTCAACACCCTCGAGGAGGTCGACCTGGTCCTCGACGAAGTCGGGCGACTGGCCTGATGGGTGTGGCCGGGCGGACCGTGCTCATCACGGGCTGCTCCTCCGGCATCGGGCGCGCCACCGCCTTGCGCCTTGCTCGGAGCGGCCGGAGCGTCTACGCAACCGCCCGCGATCCGAACTCGATCGCGAGCCTCGAAGGGCCGAACTGCAGAACATTGCGGCTTGACGTCACCGACCCCGATTCGATCGGGGAGGCCGTTGCCGCGGTTGAAGAAGAATCAGGCCCTGTTGGAGCTCTCATAAACAACGCCGGCTACAGCCAGTCGGGCGCAGTCGAGGATGTCCCCATGCATCTGGTGAGGAGGCAATTCGAGACCAATGTCTTCGGCCCCCTTGGACTGATCCAGGCGGTCCTCCCCGGGATGCGCCGGGCCGGCCGGGGAAAGATCGTGAACATGTCGTCGATGGGGGGAAAGCTCACCTTCCCCGGCGGTGGTCTCTACCACGCCAGCAAGCATGCGATCGAGGCGCTCAGCGACGCCCTCCGTTTCGAGGTGCGCGGCTTCGGAGTTGACGTCATCGTGGTCGAACCGGGGATCATCACCACGGAGTTCGGTTCGACGGCAGCCTCGAGCGTGCCGGCAGGGACCGGTTCGGACGGCCCCTACGACGCGTTCAACTCGGCCGTGGCCGTCGGCACGCAGATGGCCTACGAGAAAGGTGCCCTCCGCCGGCTTGGCGGCGGGCCCGATGTGGTCGCCAGGGTAATCGAGCGAGCTCTCGAGGCAAAGCACCCGCGGGCGCGCTACCCGGTCACCCCCTCAGCGCGCCTCCTGATGACCGCCCGCAAGGTGATGCCCGACAACGCCTGGGACGCCCTCCTGAAACGCCAGTTCCCTCAACCCAGACCTTAGTGAGGCCGAGTGGGTGAGAGATGTGAACTATTCACACTCAGCACCCACTCGCCCCATTGCTCGGCCGTATTAGCTAGGCGCTCCCCGGCCAATACAGAGTCACCATCTGCCGGGGTGTGCGCTCCGGAGTGTCGCCGATCAGAGCGTCGATCTCGGGGTCGTTCTCGGGCCTCAGGCACAGGCGCCGGCGCACGAAACCGACCACGGCGGAGCGAGGGGCGTCGGTCCATATGGAGGGCCGCTCCGAGCGTTCGCTCTGCACGTCGGTGCCCGTCTCGGCCAGCACGGCGATGGCGTCGTCTGCATCCGGCCCCCGGGGGCGGTCGATTCCGTGGAAATGGCGCCACAGGTCGCTGAATCCGTCGAGTGGATGCGTCGCCGTCAACTCGGCGACCACCCGTTTCCGGGCATGGCCGGTGAGCGCGCCGGCGAACGCAACGAGATCGAGAGCGTTGTAGAAGACGTGGTGACACACGACAACGTCGGCACTGGGCGCCTGCGGAGCTACATCCGGCCACCGTCCGATGATGGCCGAATGCTCGACGCCGGCCGCCCCGGCATTGGCGGCATTGGCGGCATTGGCGGCAAAGGCTTCAAGCAGGGCTTCGCTCTCGTCTACGGCGGTCACGTGGGCGACATGCGGGACGAGCGCGAGGCTCGCCGCCCCGCCGCCGGCGCCGACGTCCAGGACCGAGCCTCCCTCGGGCAGAGCCTCGAGGGCGCGCGCGCGCGAGGGTGAATCGACGGGCTCGGCGGGACGGCCCCAGATGGCAGCCGGGAACCCGTAGGGGGACTCGGGCGCGGCCTCCAGGATCTCAGGCGGGATGGCCAGCGCCTTCATGGCCCGGCGCCACTTCGCCTCAGCCCCGGACACGCGCACCCTTCAACCCACCTGCCGCCGGTGCATCCACGCGTCCCCGCATCGCCGCGATCCGCTCGCCCCTGATCTGGCCCACGAGGTCAAGCATTAGTGAGGCACTAGGCGAGCGTGGCCATTACCTCGTCGGGGATGTCGAAGTTCGCGTAGACCTCCTGGACATCGTCGAGATCCTCGAGCGACTCGACCAGATGGAGCAGCCGCTTGGCTTCGGATCCGTCGAGCTCGACGATTGTCTTGGGAACCTGCGTGAGGTCGTAGGACTCGATTGCCACCCCGGCACCTTCCAATGCAATGCGCACGGGCCTGAGCGCCTCGGGCGGGGTTACCACCTCGATCGTCGTGTCCGAAACGCGCACGTCCTCGGCTCCCGCATCGGCCGCTATCAGAAAGACCTCATCCTCAGAGGACGCGGTTGAAGGAACCATGACGACGCCCTTGGCTTCGAACATCCACGCCACCGCCCCTGGCTCGGCCATCTTGCCCCCGCCGCCGTTGAACGCTCCGCGAATATCCTGCGCGGCGCGATTGCGGTTGTTGGTAAGGCATTGCACAAGCAGCGCGACACCGCCCGGGCCGTAGCC
>JALZIC010000076.1 GCA_030860455.1 Actinomycetota bacterium | reverse complement strand
CTGCGGCCCCCAGGATCGCTTTGGCGTCCGTTGACGACTCGTCCAGACGTCTGCTCTTGGTCTGGGTGAAGAAGGGCGCAAACCTGATTTTCACGGTGACGCCGGAGACCAGGCGGCCCGATGTCACCGATCGCTCCGCAAGCCTCCGGGTCATGCGAGTGACCTCAGCGCCTATCACGGCTGAATCCTCGACGTTCTCGTCGAAGGTGAGCTCGAGGCTTCTGGATTTGGCTCGCCGGGGCGCCGAGTTGACCGGCGAAGGATCGTCTCCTCGTCCCAGGGAGATGAGCCATGGCCCCGTGCGCGGCCCGAAGGCCAGCGACAACCTCTCTAAATCGGCTTCGGCAAGTTCTCTGACCTTGTCTATTCCGAGCTCCGAAAGCTTGCGTGCGCTCTTCCTTCCGATCCCCCACAACTCTTCGGTCCGGCGCTCGCCCATGACCTCAGACCATTCCCGAGCAGTGAGCCGGTAGACTCCGGCAGGCTTGGCAAAACCCGAAGCGATCTTGGCTCGGAGCTTGTTGTCGCCTATACCAACCGAGCACGACAGACCCGTCCTTTTCGCGACCGCGCGCTGGATAGCGCGAGCGGTCTCCTCAGGATCGCTCTTGATCTCGATAAAGGCTTCGTCCCAACCCCATACCTCGAGCCCGTCGGCAATGGTTCCGAGCACCTCCATCACTTTTCGGGAAGCGTGTTCGTAGGCCTCTCGATCGACAGGAAGGAACACCGCCTCGGGGCACTTGCGGACGGCGGTGCGAAGCGGCATACCTGAGCGGAGACCGTAGCGACGCGCCTCGTAGTTCGCGGTTGAGATGACTCCTCGTTGTGATGGATCGCCACGACCGCCGACGACAACCGGCTTGCCGGTCAATTCCGGACGGCGCAGCACCTCGACCGCGGCGACGAATTCATCGACGTCCACATGAAGAACACAGGGCGACATGACCGTGTGCCCCTTTGCGGCGTCGACTAGAAGAGAGTTACCCCCGGGTCAGCGCTTCTTCGATATTCGGGCGCGCAACTCACGCAGCTTGCGCTGGTTCTCGGGTTCTTGAGCGGCCTTCTTGCCTTTTTCGATAAGCGCGCGCCCTTGCGGGCTGCGGGCCGCATCGCCGAACTTCTTGAATAGCGAAGCCATCGTGTACCTTTCCGACTCACTTGGCTGAGTCCCCTATTCTACGCCACCGTCGCCCGGCCCGATGATGCTAGTGTTCGGAGCGGATACCCCTATACACGGGAGAGCAAGCTGGGAGCCCGCAAATCACAGTTCCCCCGGCTTGGCGAACCGGTAGAAGAACGGTCCCCCACCGGATTGGGCAATGCCCATTACCGACCCGAGAAAGTCCTCGAGCACACGTGCATTGTCCAGCCCACCGGCGAATACCGGGTCGAAGCCGGCGTCCCGGATGAGCCGCTCTGTGACCTCCTGCGCCCCTTCATCAGACGGTGATGTTCATGGAGTCTTTCCTCACGCACTCTGGTCGTTGTTATGACGAACGGCTTTTCAGCCGCTAATAGACGTGGAGGAATCCCGAGTCGGGTGCCCGATCCCTGCACGGCATCACACATCCAGGAGATTGGGCATCCTTGCTTTTGGCGACCGTCGACAGGTGTCTCGCGCCCAGCTCCCTGACATCGAGCGGGAACCTCACCACCAATGACCTGCGGCTCGGCCTCCTAGGTTGAATCGGTTCGTACCTGTTATGAGTCCGTGTTCCACGCAACAAAAAGAGCAGATGACCTTCCTTACAAACGAACCGACCGACGAGGTCGAAGTCCCCGTCGCGAGCATCATCGAAAGACCACTTCAGCCGCCTGTCTTTAGCCGGGCGCAGGTATCGGCAGCGCAGCCGTTTCTCCGTGCCGAGCTCGAACCGCCCGGTCCCATTCCTGTTGCCCGACGCCTTCACAAAAACAATATCGATCTTGCCTTGTCCATCTCCAGCGCCGGCCGGCGACGCCACCGCCCCCTTCGCCACCGAAGCTATCAGTATTAGAAGCAATACAAGTCTGAGGTTTGGAGACCTCGTCAATGTGACCTCCTTTGGCTTCGCGGACATAGTAGCCCCACCCTTCTCCTGAGCAAAGCTTCCGCCGGCCGTGGAGGCGCTCCTAAGCGCTCTTGAACCTCTTTAACCTCAATGAGTTCGTAACTACGCTCACACTCGATAGCGCCATGGCGGCGCCGGCTATGGCCGGATTCAGCAGACCAAGTGCCGCTAGGGGGATCGCCGCTGCATTGTAGGCGAACGCCCAGATCAGGTTCTGCACGATCGTTAAGTGGGTGCGACGGGACAGGGTAATAGCCAAGGCCACCTTATCCGGCTCGCCTCCCATCAAGGTTAGGTCGCTCGATTCGATGGCGACATCGGTTCCCGATCCGATGGCAATCCCCAGATCGGCCTGAACGAGAGCGGGGGCATCGTTTACGCCATCGCCCACCATCGCGACGATACGACCCTCGCTTTGAAGGTGCTTTACCTCGGCGACCTTGTCCTGCGGCAAGACCTCTGCCAAGACTCGATCAATTCCCATGCGGCGCGCCATCGCGTCCGCGGTGCGCTTGTTGTCTCCGGTGATCATCGCCACCTCGAGCCCCATGCTTCGGAGGACCGATACCGCCCGCTGAGACTCCGGCCTCGGTGTGTCTGCTATTCCGAGGACGCCTCGCGCTTGTCCATCCCACGCACAGAAGACTGCGGTCTTACCGTCACTCTCCAAAGTCTCAGCGGCGTCCTCGAGAACGCCCGGAATCAACGCCTCCGCCTCGGCCATCAGCTTGCGCGTCCCAACCCAAACACTGTGCCGGTGGTCTCCTGCGGCAATTTCAGCGCGTACCCCGTAGCCGGCCAACGCCTCGAAGCCCGCCACCCTGGGCATCTCCCGCCGAGTGCGTGCCGCAGCTGCGATAGCAGCACCGATGGGATGCTCACTATCGGCCTCGGCGGCGCCCGCGAAGGCCAGAAGCTCCTCTTTCTCCGCACCGTCGGCGAACAGGTCGGTCACCTTCATTTCCGCGCGGGTGAGGGTGCCGGTCTTGTCGAACACCACTGTGGTGATGCGGCGTGATCGTTCGAGCACCTCCGTGCTCTTGATAAGGATGCCCAGCTCGGCGGCACGGCCCGTTCCGACCATGATTGCAGTGGGGGTCGCTAGTCCGAGAGCGCACGGACAGGCAATGATGAGAACTGCGACGGCCGCAAGCAGGCCCTTCACGGCATCTCCGCCGGCGATCGCCCAAGCAGCGAACGTGACGAGAGCGATTCCGATCGAGACGGGGACGAATATTGCGGAGATACGGTCCGCAAGCCGTTGGATATCACCCCTGCCGGTCTGAGCTTCCTCGACCAGCCGCACTATGTGGGCGAGGGCGCTGTCGGAGCCAACCGCTCGGGCGCGGATCGTCAGCGCCCCGGACTTGTTGAGGGTTGCGCCGGTGACGTTGGAACCGGGCTCCTTCTCGACGGGAGCGCTTTCGCCGGTGAGCATGGACTCGTCAACAGCGCTCATTCCTTGGAGAACTGTTCCGTCGATGGGAATCTTCTCGCCTGGGCGAACCCGCACCAAGTCCCCGACAGCAATCTCCTCGGCGGGAACCATTACCTCAGCGCCATCGACGATCTTGCGCGCCTCCTTGGCGCCCAGCTCGAGCAGCGCGCGTATCGCGCTGCCGGCGCGCCGCCGTGCACGCGCCTCCAGATAGCGGCCGAGGGACAGGAAGCCGATGATTAATACAGCGGTTTCGAAGTACAGATCCATCCCTCCGGTGATCAGCCCGTAAGTGCTGAAGAAGTAGGCAGCAAGCGTCCCGAGGCTGATGAGGGTGTCCATGTTGGCGGCGCCATACCTGGCTCGTCGCGCCGCCTCCCGGAGGAACGGCCACCCGGCCCAGAACTGAACGAAAGTCGCCACAACGAACAGCGTCGTTCGGATAAATCCGCCCATCATCACAGCCGATCCCATCGCCATGGTGACAAGTACGAAGGCCGCCATCGGTGCAACAACGAGAACCCGGCGGGCCCAATCGTCCTCATGCTTTTGGCCGGAGTCTTCGACCGCAGGCTCACCGGAAGCCCGGCCTGCGCCATCGTCGATCGGATGCAGGGTGTATCCGACGCGATTTACCGCGCCAATCAACAGCTCTGGGTCGACTGGTTCAAGAACATCGACATGAGCCCTGCGGGTTGCGAGGTTGACCTTTGCCTCGGTTACTCCGGGTTGCTCGGCCAGGGTCTTCTGCACCCGTGCGGCGCATGAGCCACACGTCATCCCCTCGACGTCAAAGTCTCTTGCAACCTCGGCGCTCACTAACTTCGTCAACCCGGACTCCTTCCTCCGGCGCCAACGGCGAGGTCGAGGCGGCGCAATAGCTGGGCATTTAGGGCGACGACAATCGTCGACACCGACATCAGCAGCGCTCCCACAGCGGGGGCGAGAGTGATACCGGCCCAAGCAAGGACGCCCGCTGCAAGAGGAATCGCAGCGGCATTGTAACCGGTCGCCCACAGGAGATTCTGCACCATCTTGCGGTACGAGGCTTTCGAGAGGCGGATGACATCCACAACAGCGCGGGGGTCATCGGAGGCAAGTACCACGCCTGCCGACTCGATCGCAACGTCGGTGCCGGCGCCGATGGCAAGACCGACATCCGCTCGCGCCAGCGCCGGTGCGTCGTTGACCCCGTCACCGACCATGGCGACCTTGTGGCCGCGCCCTTGAAGATGGGCCACCGTCGCATCCTTCTCTTCCGGCAGCACCTCCGCAAAGTACTCATCGATGTCCAACTCGCGAGCCACCGCCTCGGCCACCTGCCGGGCGTCGCCCGTAATCATGGCTACCCTGACACCCAGTCTGTGAAGCTCGGTGACTGCGGCCCTCGACTCCGGGCGCACCTGGTCTTCCAGGGCCAGCGCGCCGAGAACGATCATTCCTTCCAGCACGTAGAGCACCGCGGCGCCTCGACGCTCCCACTCATCTATAGAAGCTCCCAGTTGTTCGGGGATCTCGACCGAGCGTTCGCCCACAAGGGACGGGCCGCCAATCGCCAGTTGCCTCCCATCGACGCTCGCCTCGACGCCGCGACCGGTCATCGAACGAAAGGCCGTCGCCATGGGCAGATCACCCCGTTGCCTCGCCGAGAGCACGATGGCCCGGGCCAACGGGTGTTCGCTGTCGCTCTCAACGGCGCCCGCGAGTGCCAGGAGCCGAGCATCGTCGCCGTCGGAGGCAGCCACTCCGGTGACTGAATGCCTGGCGGCGGTAAGGGTGCCGGTCTTGTCGAACAGAACCACATCGACATTGCGCATTCCTTCGAGCGCCAGACGGTCTTTGACCAAGATGCCGTGTCGAGCCGAGAGCGCCGTGGAGATCGAGATCACCAGAGGGATGGCAAGTCCAAGGGCATGAGGGCAGGCGATCACAAGGACTGTCACCGTCCGTTCGATGGCGTCACGCGGTTCGCCTAGGACGGTCCACGCGATGTACGTGATGATTGCGGAACCTGCCGCCACATAGAAAAGGAAGGCAGCGGCGCGATCCGCCAGCGCCTGCGCTCGCGAGCGGGATCCCTGTGCCTGTGCAACGAGTCGGCGAATACCTGCAAGCGCAGTGTTCTCGCCTATGGCGGCAACTCGCACCCTGATCGCTGAATCGGTTGCGACCGTACCCGCCACCACCCTGTCGCCGGCGACCTTGGTGACAGGCCGCGACTCGCCGGTCAGCATCGACTCGTCAACTGCGGCCGAACCATCGATCACGTCGCCGTCGGCGGGCACCCGTGCGCCTGGACGGACGAGCACGACGTCGCCCTTGATTAAGGATGCGATGGGAACGCTCTCCACGCCGTCGTCCGTGATGCGATCGGCGTCGTCGGGCAGGAGCTCGGACAGCGCCTCAAGCGCCCCGCTCGCCTGCCCGATAGCCTTCATCTCCTGCCAGTGACCCAGCAGCATGATCGCAATCAGGGCGGCAAGCTCCCACCAGAAGTCGAGCTCCAGGACGCCAAGCTCCGTGGCGGCACTGGCAGTGAAGGCCACCGTTATCGCGAGGGCGATGAGCAGCATCATCCCCGGCATGCGGCTCCGTGCCTCATGGAGGCCTCCCTTCAGGAAAGGGCTTCCTCCGTAGACGAAAATCACCGTTCCGAGCACGGGGGCCACGAGGTCGCTGCCGGGAAATCTCGGCGCGCCGTATCCCAAAAGCATCTGGAACATTTCGCTGAACCAGATCACCGGCACGGTCATCGCAAGCGTCAACCAGAAGCGGTCCCGGAACATCGCGACACTGTGCCCGGCGTGCTCCGAGTGGTCCTCATGCTCCTCTCTCTCCTCCGCATAAGGACGTTTTGGGCCCATCGCTACGTCCGATCGCCCCCCCGATGCAGTCGCCACGGGATCGTTATCGACTTCCCGTCTCATGCCCTCTTTCAGTGTCATTTCGGTCTCCTCCGCCTCTTAGACCCGGACGAGCCGGCCAATTGCTTTGCTGGCCTCGGCGACCATGTCCTTACCGCCTTTCGGTCCGGCGCCTTCGGCCACGCAATGTCCGATGTGGTCCTCGAGCAAGCCAACCGCAACTCTTTTGAGTGCGCTGTCGACCGCTGTAATCTGGGTCAAAATGTCGATGCAGTACTTGTCCTCGTCGACCATGCGTTGAAGTCCACGGACCTGACCCTCGATCCGCCTCAGCCGAGCCTGGATATCGTCCTTGTTGTCGTAGTAGCCGCGCACGCCGACCTCCCTCTCTCGCCCCGTCGCCGCAGCTACCGTACCCCCCCAGGGTAGTGAAGTCAAGGGCCTGGGGGCAGCCGATCCGGATCGATCGAAAAGTGACAAGTAGGCTCGTCCCAGCCGCGAGAGCACGAGAAGGGACACGATCAGTTGATCCGCATAGCCGCAGTCGGAGACCTCCACTGTGGCGATGGCTCCGCGGGAGTGCTGCAGCGGGGTTTCAAACGTCTCTCCTCTCACGCCGACGTGCTGCTCCTGGCGGGCGACCTCACTCTCCACGGCGAAACGAGAGAGGCAGAGATCCTGGCCGGCGCTCTTGAAGAGATCGCATTACCCATGATTGCGGTGCTGGGGAATCACGACTACCACCTCGACGCTCAGGAAGACATCCGGGCAACGATGGAGCGCGCCGGAGTGTGTGTGCTCGAGGGCACGGAGACTGGCATCGATGTCAACGGCGCCCGCTTGGGCGTTGCCGGCTCGAAGGGTTTCGGCGGAGGGTTCACCGGGGCCTGTGGCAGCGACTTCGGCGAACCGGAGATGAAGGCGTTCATCCGTCATACAAAGGGGTTGGCCGCTGGTTTAGGAAAGGCTTTGGGCCGGCTCGACTGCGATGTGCGGATTGTGCTCTTGCATTACTCCCCCACAGAAACGACCCTGCAGGGGGAGCGACTCGAGATCTATCCATTCATGGGCAGCTATCTGCTCGGTGAAGCCATCGATCGGGCGGGTGCCGACCTGGTCCTGCACGGTCACGCGCACAACGGCAGTGCCAGAGGTCTAACCTCCGGAGGAATTCCGGTACGCAACGTCGCTCAGTCCGTCATAGGGCATCCGTACATGATCTACACACTCGATTGACGGGGCCGTGAGCTCGGCTTCGCCGGGGCCGCCCCTAGGGGTCTCGTCTTGGCCTTCGAGCGCGGGCGCACCCTATGGTGCACGGATCGCGCCATGGCTCTTGGATTGGGAGCACTGACCCTTCGCCGGCGTATCGAAGTGGCCGGCGCTCGCCCGGGACTCCGGGCGCGGCGTTCCTCTTACCAGCGGGTCAGACCCGCGGCATCCGGTCGTCCTCTTCAACCTCCAGGCGGCCGACCTTCAGGCGGCCGACCTCGAGGTCGCGTATCTTCAGCTGACGGATTACGGCCCGGCCGATGGCAAGTCGCCCAATCGCCACGGCGCCAAGGGCCAGGGCGCCTATCGCAGTCGCCCCAACAGCCAGAGCGCCGGCACGGAACGCCCCAATCTGACCTTGATCCAGTTCAACTCTCTCCGGCGCTCTTCTCGATAGGGCCATGTCAGCCTCCAAGCGATCGCTTGCTGAAGTACTCCCAGGTTCGATTCTTCCACGCCGAGCCGGTGCCTGAGGTACGGCGAATCGCCTCGCTGCTACAATCGCACCCGAATCACCACCTGGGCGCGCCGACTCCTCATGGATGCGCGTCAACGCGCGCCCTCATTTCCGAACCCTATCGAAGGAACCGAGCCGTGTTTCAAGTGAAAGATCTCTCCGTAGAGGTAGGAGGCCGCCTTGTTGTAGCAGAGGCTTCGTTCACTCTGCACAACGGGGACAAAGCGGGCCTCGTCGGACGAAACGGCGCGGGCAAGACCTCCCTGCTGAAGGTCTTGGGCGACGAGGCCTCGTCCGTCGGCGGCACGGTCCTGCGCCGGGGGGAGCTCGGGCATCTCCGTCAGGACCCGAGGTTGAACGCCGCCACAATCGAAGCCAGCGCCCTGTCGCACATAATCTCAGGCCGAGGGCTCGACGAGGCGGTAACGCGGCTCGAAAAGCTGCGCATCGCCATAGAAGAGAACCCTTCCAAGCGCAACGTCGATCGCTTTTCGAAAGCCGAAGAGCGCTACAGGAACGACGGAGGTTATTCGTCCGAATCCGAGGCGCGCCGAATCGCCGCCGGACTCGGCATCGGTGGGGACAAGCTCGAGCTTCCGGTGCGCGCTCTCTCCGGAGGGGAGCGCCGCCGGGTCGAGCTTTCTCGCATCCTGTTCGCGGGCAGCGATGTCCTGCTGCTCGATGAACCCACCAACCATCTCGACACCGACGCAAAGGCTTGGCTGATGAAGTTCCTGCACGTCTACAGAGGTGCACTCTTAGTAGTGAGCCACGACCTCGCGCTTCTCGACAAAGCGATCACGCGCATCCTTCACCTCGACGAAACCGAGCTCATCGAATACAAGGGCACCTACTCCCAATACCGGGCTGCTCGAAAAAAGGACGAGGAGCGCCTCACCAAGGTCGCCGTGCGGCAAAGCTCGGAGATCAAGCGCCTCAGTACCCTTGCCGACTCGATGCGGGGTCAGACGCAGCGGCGCGCACGGACGGCGAAGATGATCGATAGCCGCGTCGATCGGATGAAGGCCCAGCAGATCAGCGCACCAACCAAGGAGCGACAAATCACCGTTCGCTTCCCCGAACCACCGCATTCGGGTAGGACGGTGCTTCACGTCGAGGGCTTGGCAAAGGGATACGGAGGCCCTCCAGTTTTCAGTGACATCAGGTTCGACGTCGAGCGCGGCGAACGCTTGTTCATCATGGGGCTCAACGGGGCAGGCAAGACGTCGTTGCTGCGGATTCTGGCGGGATTGTCATCCCCAGACGAAGGGGTCATCAAGGCCGGGGTCGGCGTGTCGGCCGGCTACTACGCCCAGGAGCATGAAGGCATCGTCACAGGCCACAACCCGCTGTGGCACATGAGATCCCAGTCGCAGGCCCCCGAGCAACAGCTGCGCGCTCTTATGGGAATGTTCGGACTCTCGGGCGACATCGCCTGGCAGGACGCCGGCACCCTTTCCGGCGGCGAGAAGACGAAGCTGGCCCTCGCGCAGCTTGTGGCGGGCCGGCACAATCTGCTCTTGCTCGACGAGCCGACGAACAACCTCGATCCCCCGTCGCTTCAGGCGATTGCAGACGCGCTGGGACGTTGGCCCGGTGGAATGGTCATCGTCAGCCACGATGTGGAATTCGTCGCTACCCTGATGCCCGATCGCGTGCTCTTCCTGCCCGAGGGCAAGATCGATTACTGGAAAGAAGACCTTCTCGACCTGGTGTCGCTGGCCTGACGGGACGATTCGCCCGGCGCCGACAGCAAAAGATACCGGCACCGTGCTGCAGTCAGACGAACTCTCCTACCAACGTGGATCTCGGCCCAGCATCTCGGAGGTCGCCTCCGCCGACTGCGGCGGGGCGAAGTAGAACCCCTGAGCGAGATCGCAGCCCAGGAGGCGGCATTCGGCGAGCTGCGCGCTGCTCTCTACACCCTCGGCCACCACCTCCAGGCCGAGGGCGCGCGCCAGGTGGACTATGGCGCGTGCGATTGCATTATCGGCGGGGTTCTGGCTGACTCCGCTGACATACGATCGATCCATCTTCAGCGCGTCAATGGGCAACGCTTTGAGATAGCTCAGCGATGAGTATCCCTTCCCGAAATCGTCGATGATCACACTCACCCCAAGAGACTTGAGGGCATGCAGGGCAGCGGATGCCGACCCGGTATCCTCCAGAGCCGCTGATTCGGTGATCTCGAGGGACAAACATGATCCCTCGATCCCTGCGTCACAAAGCACCCTGGAAACGATCTGGCCAAGGTCGGGCTGCGCCAGCTGCCACGCAGAGACATTCACCGCTACAGTGAGGCGCCCGCCGCCCGGGCACCCTTGCCAAACGCGCAGTTGACGGCAGGCTTTTTCGAGCACCCACGTCCCGATGGTCCCGATCAACGGTGTCGGCTCAGCGCCGCCGATGAACCTGTCCGGTGGGAGCAACCCGAGATCGGGGTGCTCCCACCGTAACAACGCTTCGAACCCCACGATCTGTCCAGTTGTGAGGGAGATCTCTGGCTGATAGAAGACCCGAAGCTCTCCTCGCCCGAGTGCTTTGTCGAGAACATGCTCTGTTCGCACCAAGTGAGGTGCCGGCAAAGGATCCGGACCAGCGGAAAACTCGTATCGGGACGATCGTTGCTTGGCGAGGTACATCGCTCCATCGGACCGCCGGATGAGGTCGGCCGCCTCTTCACGTGCACCGGACATAGCTACTCCTATGCTGGCGGTTACACGGACATCGCCCTCGACAAGTGAAAACGGTGTGACCATCGTCGCGCTGATCCGCTCAGCGATCTCGCGTACAGTCCTCTGGTCATCGATATCGTCGCACACAACGACGAACTCATCGCCTCCAAAGCGGGCCGCGGTGTCACCCGGCCGCAGGTGCGACTGCAGCCGGCGTGCCACGCCCTTCAGAAGCTCGTCGCCCGCTTGATGGCCAAGGGAGTCGTTCACGCTCTTGAACCCATCCAGATCGATGAACAAGATGGCCACGTGACCAGGGCGCCGCCCCAATCGAGAGAGTGCGATGTCCAGGCGATCGAGAAACAAGCTGCGGTTCGGCAGTCCGGTCAGCGAGTCGTGAAGAGTCTGACGGGACAGCTCGGCTTGGATCCTCTTTAGCTCGCTGATGTCTTGCACGAACGCAACGAAATGGGGGGGCTCAGCACCCATGGTGGTGGCCAAGGCTATGCTCATCAAGACCCACACCCAGTGCCCATCCTCGTGGAGCAGACGCCTCTCCGCCTGCTCGCTACCGACTTCACCCGACACCAGTCGCTGAAAGCCACGTTCGGCTTCGATGTCTTCCGGATGACAGAGGTCGCTGAGTCTGAGAGAGACCAGTCGCGCTTCCGTGTAGCCGGTCAGCTCGCAGAAGGCCCTGTTAGCGTCCAGGAGAAAGCCGTTGCTACCTATCGCCGTGATCCCCACAGGGGCTTCGCTCCAAGCGAATTGGGCCCATTTCAGGGCGAGGTCGGACCCAGGCGCTTCCCCCCCGTGCCCAGGGGCGCCAAGAGTTCCGATGAATCGCGTCCGACCAAGCCTCTCCTGCCCCACAGGTGCACTCTACGAGAGCGGGGCAACAGATTCGACCCCGTCGTCTTGACGGATCTCGGTCCGCACCCCCCCGGTTCCAGAGGGCGCGAGCAACCCCACCCCATCGTGGGGCTGCCCCTCAGTGGCCGAGCTGACTACACCACCGGCGCCCGTCTGGCCCTTTTCGTTGGAGCGGCCTCCTGGAGTCAACGCCAGGGGTATCGATCCGGAGCCACATGGACCACAAAGAGGCTGGTCCAAAAGATCGGCTGTGCAAATGCGCTCGCAAGCTGCCTTACTTTCGCCACGAGTTCACCTCCTTTCCTCTCGTGCCATCAACGCTTTGAGGCGAACGACCCCATCCCCTCCCCGAAGGAAAGGCAGCGGTCCCCTGAACTGAGTTAACTGGCGACTGGCCGCCAGGTCAATGTGAGCGTTCACCCCGCGCCCAAGTCAATCATCCCTGCAGGTCACCGGCCATCATCGCCGGGGGGCCGGGGGGTGTCACGAGGTGTTTAGACTCGAAGGCGTCACCTGAGGTTCACCCCCTGTATGGAAGAGCGTCCCATGAGCTTCGGACAGCGGCTCAAGCAACTACGGATCGAGCGGGGCCAGACGCAGCGGCAGCTGGCGGAGCCCGCCTACACGGACGCCTACGTCAGCGCCGTCGAAGCCGGTCGTCGGACCCCGTCTGCTGAAGCCCTCCACCACTTCGCCCTGAAACTAGGGGTGGGAGAAGAGGAGCTTCTCACCGGGCGGCCGCCGGACCTTGCGGCCCGATTGCAGCTCGAGCTTCAGGCGGCGCGAAAGACCGTTTCCTCCGGCGACTTGGAGGCGGCCGAGACGAGCTTCAGCCGGATCGGCGCGGAGGCGAAGGCCTTCGGTCTTGTCCGGCTAGAAGCCAGGGCCGAACACGGCAAAGGCCTCTGTGCGATGTCCAACGGAGATCTCGAGGCCGCGATTGCCCTCTTCGAGGGCACGGTGGAACTGCTGCAAGACGAGCCCGCAACAGCCCGCGTCGACGCCATCGCCGCAAAGGCCACTTGCCTGCGACGGATGGGGGACCTCCGCTACGCAACCTACCTGCTCGAAAATATGCTCGAGACTCTCGAGCGAAGAGGTTTGTCAGATCCCAACTCTTTGCTGAAGATCCATGCTTCGTTAGTACCTCCCTATTTCGAGTCGGGCGCCTACGCGCAGGCCGCCACAGCGGCGCAGAAAGCGTTGCAACTAGCTCCACGTGCTTCGGACCCCGAGCGTATTGGCGACATGCATATCAACGTGGCTCGGGTGCATCTGATCAACGGCAGGGTGGCCGATGCCGAACAGTCCTTGCATCAGGCTACGGAGTTGTACCGGCAACTGGACCTGCAGTACGAGATCGGGATCTCCCATTTCGCCTGGGGTTACGTACTTAGCAGACAGGGCCAACTCGACAAGGCCCGGTTCGAGCTCGAGCGAGCGAAGGAAATCTTTTCCACGACCAACAGCCGCCTGGATGAGGCGAGCGTGTCGAACGAGCTGGCGCGAATAGCACGCCAGGCGGGCGATGTGGAGGGGGCCCGCGGGTTGTTGCGTAAATGCGCCGATTTGCTGGAAGGCAGCAGCGATGTCGCCGAGCTGGCATCGGCTCGCCGTGAGCTTGCGCTTCTTGACATCGAAGAGGATGCGGCGCTAGCCGAAAAAAACCTCCGGCAGGCAATCGAGCTCTACGAACGGGCAGAGTTCAAGGTGGAGGTCGCCATTACGCACAGGATTCTCGGGGACCTCTTCTTTGGACAGGGTAAACATGAGCTAGCGCGCGAAACGTACAGATCTGGCATCCAAGGGCTCGAGGAACGTCTCTAGGCGCGGCTCTTCAGCTTTACTCGGGTCTCCCTGATCTCTTCCCACAGGTACTCGATGATTCGCGCTTGGAGCCGCATTGCATCAATCGTTTTCTCTTGGGTGGCCCGCAGGTCCCGAAGAGTGCTAGTCAACTCCTCAAAGGCATCGCTCTGTAAGGCTATCCAGCGAACCAGTGCATCGGTGTCATCGATCGAGACGGGTCTTGCAGCCTCCTGAAGATCACCCATGGCATTCATTTAAGACGCCTCGGGACTGAACTGTCTACGCCTCCGGATTGTTGGGAAGCCTGTTCAGTCCGGGAGGCGCCCATTGAGGCGGTCCTGCACATAATGTAGACGTGCTTCTCGAGGAGATCGCCGGCACATCGGAGCAGGTCGCAGGGGCATCGGCGCGCAGGGCCAAGGTCGATCGGCTCGCCTCGTGCCTGCGCCGGCTGAGCGCGGCAGAGGTGCCGCCGGCGGTCGCCTACCTCTCGGGAGAGCTGCCCCACGGCTCCATCGGCGTGGGATGGAGGTCGCTCCAAGACATGCCACCCCCCGCCGCATTGCCATCGGTGGAGTTGCTCGAGGCTGATGGGGTGCTGCGGACCATTCAAGAAACGGCAGGGCCCGGCTCGCAGGCAGCCCGCAGGCATTTGCTCGAAGGTCTGTTCTCTCGCCTGATCCCGGGAGAGCGGGTTTTTCTCACCGGCCTACTGCTCGGAGAGCTGCGACAGGGTGCTCTGCAGGGCGTTATGGCGGATGCCGTGGCAAAGGCAGCCGAGGTCCCGGTGGCAGAAGTTCGGCGCGCGGCGATGCTCAATGGAGACCTGGGGGCCGTAGCAGCCGCGGCCATGACCTCCGGGCGCGGGGGGTTGGAGGGGTTCCGGCTGGAGATCTTCAAACCCGTGCAACCCATGCTGGCGCAGAGCGCAGCGAACCTTCCCGAGGCGCTGGGACGAATCAGCCCTGCACTTCTCGAATGGAAACTCGACGGTGCTCGGATACAAGCCCACCGCTCGGGCGACAGGGTGCGCATCTACACACGCAATCTGGCGGACATCACCGAGCGCGTCCCCGAATTGGTCACCGGGTTACTTGCAATGCGCGTCGATGCCATCGTGCTGGACGGGGAGGCGATAGCGCTGCGTCCCGACGGACGACCTCATCCCTTTCAGAGGACGATGAGCCGCTTCGGAAGCAAGCTGGCGGTCGAAGACCTGTCCAAAGCAACTCCACTTTCGGGGTTCTGGTTTGACTGCCTGCACCTCGACGGCGTCGATCTACTCGACATGCCTGCAAACGAGAGGCTTTCAGCTCTGTGGGCACGGGTTCCCAACGACCTACTGATCAATCGCATCCTGACCGGTGATCTGGAGACGGCCGAGCGCTTCTTAGCTGCCGCCCTCGCCGGTGGCCATGAAGGGGTGATGGTCAAGTCCTCCACAGTGCGGTATAAAGCAGGACGCCGGGGAACGGGATGGATCAAGGTCAAAGTCGCTCATACGCTCGACCTCGTTGTGCTTGCGGCGGAATGGGGGCACGGGCGCCGGCGCGGACGGCTCAGCAATCTCCACCTCGGGGCGCGCGATCCCGTCACTGGGAGCTTCGTCATGCTGGGCAAGACTTTCAAAGGCCTCACCGCTCATATGCTCGCTTGGCAAACACAACATCTTCAGCAGCTGGAAGTGCGACGCGAGGGCATAACCGTGTTCGTGCGTCCCGAACTCGTCGTCGAGATAGCCTTCGATGGAATCCAGGTCAGCACCCGCTATCCCGGCAACATGGCTCTTCGCTTCGCGCGTGTAAAGGGCTATCGACCCGACAAGCGCCCCGAAGAAGCAGACACCATTGCCACCGTGCGAGCCATCCTCCAAGGCAACCCCATCCCGGACCAAGCCGGCGCCTGACAGGGATTTGGGTGTTACCCCATACTAAGTCTGCGGGCGGTCAGCTGATCCCGAAGACGAATCAACGCGAGGTCCTTGGCCTTCGCCTCGAGCATGACGTCGAAGGGACGAGCGCTCGCCCCAACGCCGGCCATGAAGGTGGCAAATGCAACTGGGTCGATGAGATCCGCATGCGCCCGCATCGGCGGGAATTCGACCGAGCTAACCGTACGGCCTTCTCGCTTCTGCTTTCGCTCGATCACATCGCCACGCGACGAAGAGAAATGGATCTTGGGTCGCACACCATCGGGCCATGTATCAAGCGCAAGCGTAAGCGCCTCGGCGTGGGGAACAAGGTGCGGGTCGTAGCAGTAATGGTGCAGGACATCCCACACAACCGGACGATCGATTCGTCCAGCCAGCGTCAACACGTCGCTCAGAGAGAAGCTGCGATCGTCGTTCTCGAGGATAAGGCGAGCGCGTGCCCTCTCGGAAAGCCGGGCAAACCCCCGCTCGAAACGCTCGAGGGAGGGCCCTACGCCCCCGCTGCGGCCTCCGACATGCAGCACGATCACCGCCTCAGGGCCCAATCCCATCGCATCGAGGATCTCGGTGTGAACTTCGAGCTCTTCGACTGCAGCCTGCACGACCATGTCGTCGGTGGAGTTCAAAACGGTGTATTGCCCTGGGTGCATGGACAGCCGAAGTCCCATCGTCCGCGCCCGTGCGCCGAGCTCACCCAACTTGTCCAGACAGTCGTCCACCTGATGGCGGAACTGGAGCATATCGGGGTGACTTGCGTAAGGCGCAAGCGAGCTCGACATCCGGTACATATTGATGTCGGTGTCTTCGAGGTAATCAAAGATCGCATCGATGTACTCCAGAGACACACGAAGGTGCGGTTCGGAGCGCCATCGACGGGCATCGTGTGACGGAAGACCACCGCCTCCTAGTACCTTGACTGCGAAGCCAAGCCTCATGACGCCCGAGGCCAAGCCGTTCCCCTCCCGCCAGGACTGCGTGGATGGATCGCCCTGTACCGGCTTTTCTGTTGTCGAGCTACTGTCCAAAGATTGTTCATTAGCTGTATAGTAATGCTGTGAACGACCCATCGGTAAACCGCGTCCGCATTGGAGAGCTCAGCAACCGTGTGGGGGTGAGCCCGGAGCTCCTGCGAGCTTGGGAACGGCGTTACGGGCTGTTGCGACCGCTGCGTTCCCAGGGGGGGTTCCGCCTTTACTCGCCTCACGACGAGGCCCGGGTCAGGCGTATGCAGAGGGAGCTCTCGAGCGGACTGTCGGCGGCCGAGGCTGCCGTCGCTGCAATCTCCTCCGTGACCGACGAGGAGCCTTCCGAGGACGCCGCTTCTTCCACCATCGAGAGGCTGCGGGGAGAGTTTGCCGACGCGCTGGACGCATTCGACGATGCCGCCGCACAGACAAGCCTCGACAGGCTCTTCGGCGCCTTCAGCGTCGAGTCTGTGCTGAGGGACGTGATCCTTCCCTACCTTCACGAGCTAGGTCTTCGCTGGGCCGCCGGGGACGTGAACGTCGGCCAGGAGCACTTTGCCAGTCACCTGATTCGCGGACGGCTGCTCGGGCTCGCACGGGGATGGGATCAAGGGGGCGGACCACGAGCGGTCCTGGCCTGCCCCCCAGGAGAGCTGCACGACCTGGGGCTTATGAGCTTTGGTCTGGCTCTCTACCGCCAGGGGTGGCGGATCACCTTTCTCGGGTCGGATACCCCGATCAACACAATCGAGGGCGCCGCGCGCACACTCCCCGCCGACATGATCGTCATCAGCGCTACGGAGCCGAGGTACTTCTCGGCATCCGCCGAAGCACTTGTAAAGCTCACCCGTACCGCCCCCTTGGGAGTGGCGGGGGCCGGAGCGTCATCACAGATTGCGAATCAAATCGGAGGTCATTACCTCGGGGAGGATCCCGTTGCAGCAGCGAGGCGCATCTCCCACCGTGCCCTGGACAGTTCCCAGTAGATGAAGTCGGTCACTGCCCGCATACCTGGATACCCCTCTCTACCCTTAGCGTTAAATCTCTACATCGAATAGGTTCTCGTTGCTCGACTGTTGATCAGAGCAACGAGCACCCTGCATCGAGGGGCTGCCGCAGAACACTCATCTCCGACTGCGATCGAGGGCCGCACCTGAAATGTTCCAAAAACCTACCGGGATCGCCGGTGTCACGGTGGTTTTGGCCTTCATGTGTCTGGCAATGCCCTTAGGGGATCAAGCACCGGCTCAACCATCGATCCGCCCCAATATCCTCATCATTCTCACCGATGACCAAAGAGCTTCCGGGACGATGTCGGTGATGCCCGAAACAAGACGGGTATTCGAAAGGAACGGCACCGAGTTCATCCAAGCATTTGCAACAACCCCTCTGTGCTGTCCTTCCAGAGCGTCTATCTTCACCGGGAGGTACGCGCATAACCACGGCGTAAAGAACAATGAAGCTGCCGGCCTACTAGACCAAGAATCGACCGTCCAACGTTATTTGAAGGACGTCGGCTATCGCACTGCGATCTTTGGGAAGTTCTTCAACTCATGGCCGATCAGAACAGATCCTCCATACTTCGATCGCTGGGCGGTTTTTCCCAGCAGCGGGCTTGTCTCCTCCGGAACCGACTGGAACGTGAATGGGGGCGTGCGAGCCGTGGAAACCTATTCCACCGACTACATCGCCGACCAAGCCGTTCGCTTCCTGGGAGGCTCAGAAGACCGTGATGTTCAGCCTTGGCTGATGTACTTGTCCACGGCGGCTCCGCATGTTCCCGCCCACCCCGAAAGAGACTATGCCGACGCGCCGGTGGGGTACTGGAGGGGAAATCCTGCAGTCTTTGAAAGGGACCGTAGTGACAAACCACCCTTTGTACGCGAGAGGAGCGTCACCCGCGATCAGGTACGGATGGTGCGCCGTAATCAGTTGCGCAGTCTTATGTCGGTCGACGATCTGGTCGACCGGGTTTTTGGGGCGCTCGAGAGACTCAACGACAAAGAGAACACTCTGGCCTTCTTCATGTCCGACAATGGCTTTCTCTGGGGGGAGCACGGACTCTATGCCCAGGGCAGCCAGAAGCGAAGCCCGTATAAACCGTCCATAAAGATCCCGCTGTTCATGCGCTGGCCCGGCCATGTCGAGGCGGGCGCCGAGAGAAGAAGGCTCGCGGCCAACATCGACATGGCGCCCACGATTCTCGACGCGACGGGTGTTACGCCGGAGACCGGCTATCCCGTGGATGGCACTTCCTTGTTGGGCGAGAAATTTCGGAAACGGCTGCTGCTCGAACACTACGGCGACCTCGGGAGAATCCCCGAGTGGGCCGCCACTCTCACATCCACCTTCGAATACGTCGAATACTACGGAGAGGACAGTTTGACACCTACGTTTCGCGAGTACTACGACCTCACATCTGATCCCTGGCAGCTAGAGAACCTTTTGGCCGACGGTGACCCCCAAAATGACCCCGACGTCGCTCCCATAGCCAAGCAGCTCGACGCCGATCGCCGCTGCATAGGAATTGCTTGCCCGTAACGACTTGGTACCTATGCCGGCAATCCGATCTTGTTATGTCAAGCGGGTTTGGAGGGCGGCGACAGAGACGAGATCGGCCGGGAACCGGCGCATTGTCGAGGGGGAACGGACCTCGCAAAGGGCTATGCTGGCCCCATGATCGACGACCAAGTGAAGCATCTGGCTCGCGGGGGGAACTACGCGACTATCACGACTCTCATGGCCGATGGAGGTTCCCTCTACCCATGCGATGTGGATCGACTGTGACAGCGCGTGATCCTCAAGGTGGCGCCCGACCGTCAACGCGTCAGGTAGGTGGTAAGGCGGCGGTTTGGAGCGCATGGGATTTGGTGCAGCAACTCGACGGCGCCTAATCCATCCGGTCGCAAAGCCTGAGCGCCTTCCACTAGACGACAAGGGAGGAAACATGCGCCTCGAGGGTCTCCACCACATAACGGCGATTACGGGGGATGCTCCGGGAAACGTTCGGTTCTATGCCGGCGTCCTCGGCCTCAGGATGGTCAAGAAGACGGTCAATCAGGACGACCCGACCGTCTACCACCTCTTCTACGCGGACGAACGCGGCGATCCAGGGTCCGACATCACATTTTTCGAGTATCCCGGCGCGGCCAAGGGCCGGTCGGGCGCCGGCATGGTGCATCGGGTCGTGTGGCGGGTCTCAGGTGAGGAGGCGA
>JALZIC010000039.1 GCA_030860455.1 Actinomycetota bacterium | reverse complement strand
CCGTCTATGCGCGCCGAGTCGAACAGGTCCTGTGGAACCTGCATGAAGAACTGCCGGAAGATGAACACCGCGGTGGGATTGACCGCAAAAGGCAGAATCATCCCGAGATAGTTGTCCTCGAGGCCGTAGGAGCGGACGATCATCACGTAGAGCGGGATCATCAGGAGCATGAAGGGAATGATCAACAGCAAGAGCATTGCGTTGAAGACGAATTGCTTCCCCCGGAACTCGAGCTGCGCCAGCGCGTAGCCGGCCAGCAGTCCCAGAACCAGCGTGGAAAGAATGACCCCACCGGTGAAGATGGCGGAGCTCAAGAGAGTTCCGGCGAGGTTGATAGCCCGGTTGATCTCGACGAAGTTGTCGAGCGTAAGATTGCCGGGTTGCGGGAAGGCCCCCGATATGTCGGTATTTGGGTTCTTCTGCAACGCGCCGATGACCATGTAATAGAACGGGAAAAGGAACAAGATCGCGCCGGCCATCAACCCTGCGAGAGCCGCCCAGCGTACCCAACCCGCCTGGGCTCGCGCCGGCGGCTGGGCCTCCGCTGGGCGGTCTTCGGCTGCTGAACGTTCTTCGGCGACGGAGGCAGACATCGTCAGTCCCTTTCCAGCACGTAGCGATTGAGCAATGAGATCGCCAGCACGCCGATCGCAAGGATTACTCCTATGGCTGCCGCGTAGCCTGCATTGCCCTGCTCGATTCCCTCGCGATACATCATGAGCACCGGCGAGATTGAGGAGTTGTTCGGGCCCCCTCCTCCAGTCAGCAGGTAGGGCTCGGTGAAGAAGTTGGCGCCGACGATGGTTGCAAGGATGACTACCAGGGTGGTTGCGGACCTGACGCCTGGCACCGTTACCGCGAAAAAGGATCGCACGGCGCCCGCCCCGTCTACCTTGGCCGCCTCGTACAGCTCGTTTGGCACGTTTTGCATCGCGGCGAGATACAGGAGGACGTAGAAGCCGAGTTGCTTCCACGTGACCAGCAGAGCGATGATCGGCAGCGCCCAGGCCTCGTTCACCAGCCACGCCGGATCGGGCGCCAGCGGGCCGAGGATGGTGCTCACCAGGCCGTTACCGGCGAACAACCACAGCCAGATGCCCACTACCGCGACGGAGGCGGTGACGTAGGGGATGTAGTAGGAGGCCCGGAAGAAAGTGCGCCAGGGAATGGCCCGGTTGAGCGCCGTCGCAAGCACGAGGGCCAGAGCCACTGTGAGGGGCACGTTGATGATCACGAACTTTGCGACGTTGAACAACGCAGTTCGAAATACCGGGTCCCCGAGCACCTGTGTGTAGTTGTCCAGGCCTATGAAGGGGCGTTCGACGATGGCGCCGGGAGCAGCGAAGAAGTAATCGTGAAAGGACATGTAAAGCGCGAGCCCGAGCGGGTAGGCGAAGACCACGATGAGAAAAGCCACGTAGGGCGCAACAAATGGTATCCCGATCGGGTGCCTGCCGAGGAGTCTTACGCGCCGGCTGGTCGTCGGCGCGGGTGCCGCCTTTGCCACTCTCTCTATTCCTCAGTGATGAGCGACTCGATCGACTTTGCGACGGTTGTCAAGGCTTCACTAGGGCTCTCTTTTCCGAAGATCACCGAATTCGAGTAGGCGTCTCGGAACTCCTGCCACATCTCGACTGAGTTTGGCACCACGGGTACCTCGACGGTACGCTCGGCCTGCTCGGCGAACACCTCGTACTCGGGATTCTTCTTGAAGTAGTCGGCGTAGGTGGTGGTCAGTTCGGGGCGCAGTGGCATCTGTCCGGTCAGCTCGAGAAATTTGCCGTCGTTGGCCTCGCTCGTTGCGAACTTGAGAAACTCCCAGGCGGTTCCACGGTTCTCGCACGCCGAGTACATCCCGATCGACTTCTCGTCGGAGAAGGTATAGGTTTCGGCAGGACTGATTCCCTCGGCAGTCGGGACGGGGGCGACTCCCCAATCGATTGCCTCCCCGTAGACGGCTATGGCCCAGGGCCCGACTATCGCCATGGCCGATTTTTGATCTGCGAACGCGTCCCCGTTGTAGGTCTCTTGTTTTGCGAGGCCCCGGTCGTACATCGGCGCCCAGAAGTCCTCCGCTACCGCAAGACCTTCTTCGCCGGTGAACTGGGCCTTGCCGTCTTCTACGAGCGCGGTCTGCCCATCGGTCGCTGCGATGAACAGAGGGTAGTAGTCGAACCACGATTGAAAGAACTCCGAGCTCGCCGCCGGCCAGATCGCGGCTTCGACGCCACCTTTGTCGATCAGGGTCTGCGCGGTCTGGAGAAACTCGTCGTAGGTGCCCAGCGGAGGATTGGCGGAATCGAGGCCGGCCTTCTCGAAGATCTTTTTGTTGTAGAAGATCATCACCGGGTTGGCTTTCCACGGCATCTGGTAGTAGCTCCCGTCGGGGGACTTGTACTGCTCGGCCACATCGCCGCTGCGGCCTTCTATGTACTCCGCAGCCCCGGGGAAGTCGTCGAGGGCGACGAGGCCCCCCTGCTTTTCGAACTGGGGGACTGCGGCCGGCGCGGTGTTGAAGACGAGACACGGTGTGTTCCCGGCCGCAATGGCCGCCCCGATGACCTCTTCGGAGGTCTCGCCTGCGGGGATCTTCTCGCCGGTGACCTCCTCGTCCGGGTGGTCTTTGTTCCACGCCTCGACCACCTGCTTGCCCCAGGCAATCTCCTGCTCGTTGTCCGAGTACCAGATGTCGATCGGTCCAGTGGCCTGAGCCGCCTCCTCTGTGTTCACGGCCTCCTCACCGCCGCACGCAGCCGCGAGTACGAGCAGTGCCGTGACGAGAGATGCAAGCCGGAGTCGTGCTTTCATTCCATTCCCCCTTGACGACCAGATCGATGGTTCTCAGCCTGTCACAGGTGCTTGTCTTCTTTGCAGCGAGCACTCGGAATCGGAGGTCATGGAGTGACTTGCATGGTTTAATAGCACAAAAGGCCATCCCCATGAGTGCTCACAGCCCACCGACGTTGTGCAATGGGCACAAAAGATAGGAGACCGTTGCTGAGCAGCCATTCCACCACCCGCACGAATGTCGCCAATGTGCTGGTCGTCGGCGCCGGCGCCGCAGGTCTGCGGGCCGCCATCGCCGGACACCAGGCCGGCGCGGAGGTCGTCGTTCTCGGCAAACGGGCTCGAAAAGACGCTCACACGGTGCTGGCCGCCGGGGGAATCAACGCCGCCCTCGGCACGCGCGACCCGCAAGACTCCTACGGGCAGCATTTTGCCGACACTCTAAGAGAGGGCTACTTCCTGTCGGATCCCCGGGTTGTAGAGATCGTCGTCCGGGAAGCTCCCGATGCGGTTGAGGAGCTGGCCGAGTGGGGCTGTGCCTTCGCACGGACCCCCGACGGCCGCCTCGACCAACGTTATTTCGGCGCGCACAAATATCGCCGGACCTGCTACGCGGGCGACTACACGGGCAGGGCGATGATCAACGCTTTGGACGGCAGAGTGGCGGGCCTCGGCATCCCCGTGCTCGAAGACCAATACGTGTCCCGGCTCCTGACCACCGAGGGGCGGTGTTTCGGAGCGCTTGCGTTCGACCTCATGACAGGGGACCGGACTGTCTTTCTGGCCGACGCAGTTGTCCTTGCGGCCGGGGGCCACACGCGCATGTGGCGCAAGAGCTCGTCGAGGCGCGATGAGAACAACGGTGACGGCATGTACCTGGCGCTCGAGGCCGGGTGCCGGCTCGCCGACATGGAGCTGGTGCAGTTTCACCCGACCGGGATGGTCGCCCCCGAAGAGATGGCGGGCACGCTCGTTACCGAGGCCGTCCGGGGCGAGGGCGGCCGTCTGCTGAATGCCGACGGCGAACGCTTCATGACCCGTTACGACCGCGAGCGCATGGAGCTCTCCACCCGGGATCGTGTGGCACTCGCCAACTACACCGAGATCCAAGAGGGCCGCGCCGGCCCCCACGGGGGTGTGTTCCTGGACATCTCGCACAGGGGCAAGGACTACATCCTCGAAAGGCTTCCCCGCATGTACCGGCAGTTCCTCGAATACCAGATGCTCGATATCTCGGCGAGCCCGATGGAGGTCGCGCCCACCGCCCACTATTCGATGGGCGGTGTGGTGGTCGACCCAGAGAACCATTCGACCGGTGTGGCGGGCCTCTACGCCGCGGGTGAAGTCACGGCGGGTCTTCACGGCGCCAACCGCCTGGGGGGCAACTCACTCACGGAGACGATCGTGTACGGGCGGCGCGCCGGAGAGGCGGCGGCCGAGTACTCCTCCGGTCAGGACGCCCAACTCCGCTCCCGGACGGCCATCGGAGACGCCCAGGACGAACTGTCGAGCTACATCCGCAACGGCACGGAGTTCGCTCGCCCGCTTCAACGAGCCCTCCGAGACACAATGTGGGAGTGCTGCGGAGTGGTCCGCTCGGAGGCACAGATCACCGCCGGGTTGGCGCGCGTGGACGAATTGCGGAGTCTGCTGGGCGAGGTCGATGTGCGTCCGTCGTCAGAGGGTTACGGCGACCTTGCCCACGCACTCGACCTGCGGGCGTCCCTTGTGGGTGCGGAGGCCAGCTTGCGCGGGGCGCTTGCCAGGCGGGAGACGCGTGGCGCGCACATCCGGACGGACCATCCCGATCTCGACCCGGCGCTGCAGGTGAACTTCCACGTGGTCCGCTCCGGGGACGGGACGCTAGAGGTGTGCCCCGAGCCCATCGCCCCGGTGCCCGAACACATGCAAGCGTGGGCGAAGGATGACGACGCCATCGACACAACCGGCCGCCTCCTCGAATAGGGACGGGGGGTGGGGGGTAGCCGGGCTCGGCCGGCGTCCCCCGAGAAGGGGGGTTCGGGGGGTAGCCGGGCTCGGCCGGCGTCCCCCGAGAAGGGACGGGGCTGGGACACTAGGGCGATGCACCCGGGGAGCGACACCGTCGTCCTGGACGGAGGCGCGGTTTCCATAGAGCAGGTCGCCGCAGTTGCGCGGGAGGGTGCGCCGGTAGAGCTCGGCGTGCCGGCGCGTCGGCTGCTCGAATCCCGGCGCATCGAGCTCGAGGACAAAGCGTCTTCCGGCCGCGCTGTTTACGGGATCTCCACCGGCTTCGGGGCTCTCGCGCGCGTTCCGATAGCCCTCGACAGTCGCTCAGCCCTCCAGCACGCGGTGGTTCGCTCGCACGCTGCGGGGGTGGGGGCTCCGGTCGAGCGCGAGGTTGTTCGCGCCATGATGCTGTTGCGCGCCAAGACGCTTGCGATGGGCCTCTCGGGAGTGCGGCCTGTGGTGGTCGACGCCCTGGCGGGGATGTTGAACGCCGGGATCACGCCGCTCGTGCCCGAGCACGGATCGCTTGGCGCAAGCGGCGACCTTGCACCTTTGGCCCACGTTGCGCTCGCTCTGGCCGGTGAAGGTCCCGTTCTTGGAGCCGAAGGCGCGGCCGTCAACTCGTCCTCGGCGCTGGCCGGCGCCGGCCTCGAGCCGCTGCGACTGGAAGCGAAGGAAGGTCTCGCTCTCATCAACGGGACCGACGGCATGTTGGGGATGCTCGCGCTCGCCTGCGTCGATGCCGGGTCGCTCTTCAAGACCGCGGATGTGACCGCGGCGATGAGCGTCGAGGCGTTGCTGGGAACCGATAGGCCCTTCGCACCAGCACTTCACGCTATCCGTCCGCATCCGGGGCAAGCGAAGAGCGCGGCGAACCTCGCGCGCCTGCTTGCAGGATCCGAAGTGATGGCGTCGCACCGCCACTCCGACCATGCGGTGCAGGATTCATATTCGCTGCGTTGCAGCCCGCAGGTTGCAGGCGCGGCGCGAGACACGCTGGATTTCGCCCTCTCGGTAGCGGGTCGGGAGCTCGCCAGTGCCGTGGACAACCCCGTCGTCCTGCCGACCGGGGAGGTCGAGTCCACGGGGAACTTCCACGGCGCGCCGCTCGGTTTCGCCGCCGACTTCCTCGCCATCGCAGCCGCCGAGGTGGGCGCCATCGCCGAACGACGTCTGGACCGCATCCTCGATCCCGTGCGCTCGCAGGGCCTGCCGCCGTTTCTCGCCGAGGATGCGGGAGTGAACTCGGGATTGATGCTGGCGCAGTACACGGCCGCTGCGCTTGTCGCCGAAAACCGGCGGCTGGCGGCGCCGGCGAGTGTCGATTCGCTGCCGACGTCGGGAATGCAGGAGGACCATGTATCGATGGGTTGGGCAGCGGTGCGCAAGCTGCGGCGGATCCTCGCCAACCTAGCCGGCATCCTTGGCATCGAAGTGCTGTGCGCCGCCAGGGGCCTCGCCCTGCGAGCCCCGCTCGCCCCCGCAGAAGGAACGGAGGCCGTAACGCGGTTGGTCAATGGCCGGACAGGGGGGCCGGGCCCCGACCGCCATCTGGGCCCTGAACTGGAGATGGCGGCCGCTCTGGTGGGCTCCGGGGCCATACTCGCGGCCGCGGAGGGCGCAGTGGGAGGGCTGGGTTGAGATGCGGTATCACGTAGACATGAAGGCGCGGGGTTCCGAAGGTGGTTGAGGGCGCAAGACGCGTGCGTGCCCCCAGAGGGACGGAGCGGTCCTGCAAGGGCTGGGGCCAGGAGGCCGCCCTTCGGATGTTGATGAACAACCTCGACCCCGAGGTCGCCGAGCGGCCCGATGACCTGGTGGTGTACGGAGGGACCGGCCGGGCGGCCCGATCCTGGGCCGCCTTCGACGCCATCGTCGAATCTCTACATACCCTCGAGAACGACTCGACGCTGTTGGTGCAGTCCGGTAAGCCCGTCGGCATCTTCCGAACCCACGAATGGGCGCCGCGGGTCCTCATATCGAACGCAATGCTGGTGCCCGATTGGGCAACGGGGGATGAGTTCCGGCGTCTCGAGGCGGCGGGGTTGACCATGTACGGGCAGATGACTGCCGGCTCATGGATCTACATAGGGACCCAGGGCATTTTGCAGGGGACCTTCGAGACCTTCGCTGCCGTTGCCGCCAAACGCTTCGGCGGATCGCTGACGGGGACCATCACGCTCACGGCTGGATTGGGGGGAATGGGCGGAGCGCAACCTCTGGCGGTCGCGATGAACGGCGGCGTCGCTATCTGCATCGAAGTGGACCCCGCTCGAATAGAGCGCCGCCTGCAGCATGGTTATCTTGACGTCCGGGCCGATGACGTCGAGCACGCCAAGACGCTTGCAACGGCGGCAAAGGAGGAGCGACGTCCTCTCTCGATCGGAGTTCTCGGAAACGCCGCCGACTTGGTTCCGGCCATGGCGGCAGGAGATTTTCACGTCGACGTTGTTACCGACCAGACCTCGGCGCACGATCCGCTGGCCTACGTGCCCTCGGGAATGGACGTGGGCGGGGCGAATGCTCTGCGCAACTCCGATCCGGACGGCTACATCGCCAGGAGCCGGGCGAGCATGGCGGCCCACGTTGAAGGCATGATCGCCTTCTTGGACAAAGGCGCGGAGGTGTTCGACTACGGCAATTCGCTGAGGGCCGAGGCCGAGATCGCCGGCGTCAAGCGGGCCTTCGATTATCCGGGCTTCGTCCCGGCTTACATTCGGCCCCTGTTCTGCACCGGAAAGGGTCCTTTCCGGTGGGCTGCGCTCAGCGGCGATCCCGCCGACATCGCCGCGACCGACGACGCGGTCCTGAGGGAATTCCCCGACAACGAACAACTCGTGCGGTGGATCCGCATGGCTCGTGAGAAAGTCGCATGGCAGGGACTTCCGGCGCGCATCTGCTGGCTCGGCTACGGCGAGAGAGACCGGATGGGTCTCCGTTTCAACGAGCTCGTGGCCGGTGGCGCAATATCGGCACCCATTGTGATCGGGCGCGATCATCTCGATTCGGGATCGGTGGCTTCGCCCTATAGAGAGACAGAGGCGATGGCCGACGGCAGCGACGCAATCGCCGACTGGCCGATCCTGAATGCCTTGCTCAACACCTCGAGCGGAGCTTCATGGGTGAGCATCCATCACGGTGGTGGAGTTGGCATAGGACGATCGATCCACGCCGGTGTGGTCGCAGTCGCGGATGGAAGTGAGCTCGCGGCGCGCAAGCTCGAGCGGGTATTGACCAACGACCCCGGCACGGGCGTCATGCGCCATGCCGATGCGGGCTATGCGGAAGCAGCGGATGTTGCGAGCACCCGCGGCGTCCATGTCCCGATGCCGCCGGCGGCGGGGGAGCCGATCCCACCCACCCGGCTCAACCCGGGTCGGCGAGAAAAGCAATAAGACGATCTACGTCGGGGCCGAGGGGGCGGTCCTGGACGACGGGCTCCACGAGCTCCGCCAGCCGCCCGGCAAGGGGTTGCAAGCCGGATGGGGGAGTGGAGCCGCGCAGAGCCCACGCCTGACGGACGATGAGCAGCTCGCAGGCAAATACCTCCGAGACCAGTGTCGTTATGCGCCGCAGGCCGGCCGCCGCCTCGAAGGAGAACGTCATTGCGTCTTCCTGACCCAGGGAGGTGTCGCCGATCCCGATGCTCGCCGGCGCGGCGAGCCGGCGCAGCTCGTTCAGGCAACCGAGCACCCTCTTTTGCACCACCACCAGTCCACAGCTGTGGCCCTGCGCGCCGGCCAGCTGGTCCGGCAACCCACTGAAACGGTTATCGAGCAATCGATGCGTCCTCTGTCCCGAGAGCTCGGCAACGCGGACGAGTGCAAGTCCGAGTGAGTCGAGTCCGGCGGCCAGCTCGATGGCGTGAAAGGAGCCGTTGCTGAGGAAGCGTCCGTCGGCGAAGACGGGGGAGTCGCCGATCGAGGCCAGTGCACGCGCTGCATCCGACTCGAGCCGGGACAAGGCTCGTGCGAGGTGTACGAGAACTTGGGGGATCACGCGGTACGAGACCGGCGCCTGGATGCTGAGAGCCCTGACCCTCGATGACCCATCCAGGAGGACGGCCAGGCGGCCCAGCACGTCCGCGGTGAGCGGATCATCGGTGAGCTCGCCCAAAACGGGATCGTACGGGTCGAGCGGAGCCTGCAGAGCATCGATCGCCGCAGCAGCAATGAGCACGGCCGCCTCCCACAATCTCTGTCCGGCGCGCCGGCCGGCGAGAGCCAGCGCGATCGCGGCCGGCGCGCCGGCAAGGAGCGCGATGCCTTCTTTCGCTTGAGGTTCGTAAGGTGCCGCATTTCGATCTGCGAGGGCTTGCTCTGCCGTCATCGTCGAACCGTCCGGAGCGAGCACATGGCCCGTCCCGATGAAGGTTTGGAATGCATGTGCAAGGGGGAGGACCTCACCGGACGACCCGACGGAGAATCTCGGGATCGCAGGCACGAAATCGTCGTTCAGGCGGTTGGCCAAGAACAGACACAGCTCCGGCGTCACGCCCGCGTGACCGCTGAGGAAGCCGGTCAGGCGAGCGACGAGCACGGCGCGCGCCTCTTCGATCGACAACCAGGGAGAGGACCCGACCGCACGGCCGAGCAGCAGGTTGCGCTGGTGGTGCAGCAGGTCCGCGTCGCCGACATCGGCCCCGGCGAGATAACCGGTGCCGGTGTTTACTCCGTAGACGCGGGTTCCCGAGAGCAGCGCAGCGAGCATCTCGGCGCGCCTTTCCCGGACGAGGGCGAGCAGTTCCGGGTCGAGAGAGATACGTTCACGTTGCCAGGCAATCCGCTCCACTACACCCGTCGTAACGTCGCCCATCACGCTAATGGTGATCATGACGACAGCGTATGCGCGGGCTTATTCGCCGGCGGCATCAAATCGAGCACATATGTTTGCCTCCCGTGACTGAGGGGAAACTAACCCCTTGCACATTGACGGTACAGAGGACACAAGGAGGTCTCATGACCAGCTCCGTAGACATGCAGGCGCTGCAGAACGCACAGGGTAACCCCGTCTATTCAAACGATGGTGAGCAGATCGGTAAGGTCGAAGAGGTTTTCCACGACATCGACACCGACCAGCCGGAGTGGATCGGGATAGGGACAGGCTTTTTCTCGAACAAGCGAGTCCTGGTGCCGGTTGCCTCTGCCGAGATGCGTGAAGACGGCGTATACGTCCCCTACTCGAAGGACCACGTGAGCGGCGCTCCGAGCATCGATGGTGACGAGATCAGCCAGGAGACCGAGGCGGAGCTCTACTCGTTCTACGACATCGAGTACGGCGAGAACCGGTCGGACTCCGGACTCCCCGAGGGAACCCAGACCGAGAGCACCGAGACCCGGACCGACACCGACACCACCCGGACGCCGGACACGACCGATTCGTCGGAGAAGATCACCCGCTCGGAAGAGGAGCTTCACGCAGGAACCCGTCAGCGGGAAGCGGGACAGGTGAGGGTTCGCAAGTACGTCGACACCGAGAAGGCTCAGACCACCGTTCCCACCAGCCGTGAGGAAATATCAGTCGAGCGCGTTCCGGTGAGCGAGGGAACCTCCACCGAGGCCGAGTTCTCCGAGGGCGAGATAACCGTCCCGATTGTCGAGGAAGAGGCTGTCGTCGAGAAGCGTCCCGTCGTCAAAGAGGAGCTCCGCATCAGCAAGGAGACGGTAACCGGCGAAGAGACCGTCGAAGCCGATGTCCGCAAGGAGCGCATCGATCTAGACGAAGAAGGCAGCACCACGAGCTCGACCGAAACCACCAGATAGAACAAGTCAGGCATGCGGCCACCGGCCGCAAAATGCTACGGAAGGCGGACCACTCAGGCGGTCCGCCTTCTTCGTTCGCGATCATCGGCGGATTGGTCGCGAGCTGAATAGACAGAAGATTCCTTCGCCGGGCCTTCGGGACGAAGAGCATGTGCAACCAGCCCCGCGAACGTCGCTGAGCCAACCGCCAGCAACACGCCCAAGCCGAACTGGAGCCATTCAGGAGGTTGAGCTGCGACCGCTACAAGCCCGACCAGGATCAGCAGGCCGAGCAATGCGATCGACGCGAGACCCGCGCCCAACGTCCACCTAAAGAGATCCCGCCCCTCGCTCGTTCGGTCCCGACCGCTCACTTCGCTCCCCCTCCTTCATGTCCTTGCTTGCTCCCCGGCAGCGTCTCGGCCAACTCTCGGCCAGCGCCTGGCAACGCGTGGCCGGTATCTCCTATCGGCAAGCCGGGGTGAGGGCTTTAGCGGAAAGCCGCTGAGATCGGTGGTGTCCGGGTCCCCCGAATGGGGAAGAGACCCAGTATGAGAGTGGCGATCACCGGAGCTACGGGAAATGTGGGCGTGAGCCTGGTACGAGCCCTCGTCGAGGACGATGCCGTGACCTCCATCGTGGGGCTGGCCCGGCGCACCCCCGAGTGGCGGCCGGCCAAGACGAAATGGGTAGCGGCCGATGTCTCGACGGGCGACCTGACAGACCACTTTCAAGGGGTCGATGTCGTGGTCCATCTGGCATGGGCGATCCAGCCGTCGCGGCGGCCCGAGATCCTGTGGCGGACGAATGTCGCTGGTTCGAGGCGGGTTTTCGACGCCGCCGCCAGGGCCGGTGTGGGCGCGGTTGTGTATGCGTCCTCGGTGGGGGCGTATTCACCCGGTCCCAAGGACCGCCGGGTAGATGAGAGTTGGCCGGTGATGGGAGTGCCGACATCGTTCTACTCGCGTCACAAGGCCGAGGTCGAGCGTTCCCTGGATGCCTTCGAGGAGGGTCACCCCGGCATCCGGGTGGTCCGGCTGAGGCCCGGCCTCCTCTTCAAGAGGGCGGCTGCGACCGGACAGCGACGGCTGTTTGGCGGACCCTTTGTCCCCGTATCGTTGCTGCGTCGGCAGCTGATCCCCTTTGTCCCGGATGTAGAGGGCCTCGGATTCCAGGCGTTGCACACCTCGGACGTTGCAGATGCCTACCGGGGCGCCATCACCTCCGATGTCCGGGGAGCCTTCAACCTGGCGGCCGAGCCGGTGCTGGACCCTGGGGAGCTGGGGCGGATCCTGGATGCCAGGCCCGTCAACGTGCCGCCGCGTTTCCTCCGTGCGGTTGTCAACGCCACGTGGCGGATGCGCCTGCAGCCAACTCCACCTGGATGGCTCGACATGGGCCTGAACGTGCCCCTTATGGACACGTCACGTGCCCTCGGCGAGCTCGGCTGGAGCCCCCGGTACTCTTCCTCTGAGGCGGTGCTCGAGCTGCTCGAGGGGATGCGCACGGGGGCGGGATCGCCCACACCCCCTCTCGACCCTGCGACGAGCGGACCGGGCCGCGTGCGGGAGATACTGACGGGGATCGGCAATAGGTCAGGTCTCTGAGCCGCGGCCACCCAAGAAAAGGAGCAATCGTCATGACCGAGGAGAAAGATCCCAAACAGTCACCTTCGGACGGTCCGGGAGGAGCGGGGTCCCCGGGAGGGGGCAGCTCGGGTTACGACAGACCCGGGGGTGGAGATCCCGAGGGGGGAAAGCAATCCGGCGGGGGCGACCCGAGCCCCAAAGGCTCGTCACCCGAGGAATCAAGCGAAACGGCCGACGAGCAGGCCGACGTCGAAAAGTAGACAGGGGTCGCAAGAATGCCGAGGAACGAGCCACCCAGAGACGTCGACGATGCCACCTGGCAGGAGATGCCGGGGACGATCAAACGTTCACCCTCCAAGGCCCGGCGAACCTGGGCCAAAGCACATGACAGCGCGGTTGAAACGTACGGTGACGGCGAGCGGGCCCATCGAACCGCTTATTCGGCGCTCAAGCACGGCTTCGAGAAGGTGGACGATCACTGGGAGCCCAAGGAGGAGAAGGGTCCCTCCGATCCACACGCGGCCAAGAGTGCTCCGGAGTCGGTGCGCGACGAGGGCGAGACCTTCGGGGGCGTCGACCTCAACGGCAACACGCGCGACGAGTTGATCGAACGAGCCAAGAAGCTGGGCATCTCGGGGACCTCGAGGATGAACAAGAAGCAACTCGCAGGGGCGATTGCGAGGAAGCAAGGATGACCGTCCCTGCGTCCTAACCGTCATCGCACCGCTTCTCCGATAGCCCTTCCGAACAGCTAGCGTCACGGCACATGGGCGTTCTGCTGGATCTCGCTCAACCGTGGGCTTATGTGCTCATAGCGATCATCGCCGCGGCCGAATCGGCGGCGTTCATCGGCCTGGTCCTCCCCGGTGAGGCGACCATGCTACTCGCAGGAGTGCTCGTGTATGAAGGCCGCGCTTCGTTGCCCCTGATGCTCGTAGTTGGATGCGCGGGGGCAATCGCAGGAGACTCGGTGGGCTATGCCGTCGGCAGGTATTTCGGACCCCGCCTGATGCGAGGACGGCTTGGCCGGCGGGTGGGCCTCGAACGCTGGGAACGAGCCCAGACCTACCTGAGGGCAAGAGGGGCGCGCGCCGTCCTGATTGGGCGCTTCGTCGGAGTGCTCCGGGCTTTGATGCCTGCAATCGCCGGCTCGGCCGGATTGCCCTACAGGTCGTTTGTTCTCTACAGCGTGATGGGGGCTTCCCTATGGGTGACGGCTTTCATCCTGTTGGGAGTTGCCGCAGGCGGAAGCTGGCATGTGGTCGAGCGCTTCGCGGGGCGGGCAAGTCTCATCCTGGCTGGGCTCCTGGTTGTGGGACTGGGTCTGGCGGTCATTGCCCGTTGGCTTCAGGGGCATCTGCACGTGCTCCGGGAATGGAGAGAGGGCTTCCTCGGGCAATCAGCGGTCAAGCGGTTTGTCACCCGCTGGAAGCCTCAGATCGACTGGTTGGCACGACGTCTGGACCCCGCCGAGCATTTCGGACTTTACCTGACCTTGGGTTTTGGCTTGGCGGTTGCCGGTGCGGCGCTCTTCGGCGGGCTGCTCGAAAACGTGTTGGATAACGAGGACACCGTCGTCATCGACCGGCCGGTCCTGGATTGGGTGGTGTTGCACCGGGAGCCGGTTCTGAACACCGTTATGCTGGTGATCACCGCGCTCGGCGGCGCGCCGTTCGTGAGCTTCGTCTTCGTGGTCGCTACCCTGTTCGTGTACCGCCGCACGCGGCAGAGACGGTGGGTCATCTTCCTTGCGACCACGATGGTTGGTGCCCTGGTGCTGGATGATGTGGTCAAGGCGCTGGTCGACCGCCCCCGTCCAAACTTTCGCCCCTTGGTCGAGGCGGCAGGAAGCAGCTTCCCCAGCGGACACGCGACCGCTGCCGCGGCGACCTGTGCAGCGATCGCCTTCCTGCTCACCCGGTACCGAAGCTGGCGACCGAGCGTCACAATTTGGACCGTTGCGGCTGGGGTCGCGGCGTTGATCGCCTTCAGCCGGGTCTATCTCGGAGTTCACTGGCCCACCGACATCCTCGGCGGACTGGCGCTCGGAGGTTTCTGGACGGCGGTGACCGCGACTGCGGTGAGAGTATTGACCTCCTCTCCGGCCCCCCAAGACCGCAACGGCGGTTTGCCCCAATGACTAGATGTGTTTCCCAGGGACGTGTTGGTCAAGTCGTTCCATTGGCGCTCTTCCTTTTAGTGAGGTGTGGGGACGATGGTGGTTGTAGATGTGCAACCAGGTCTCGAGCGCCCTCTGGCGCTGGAGATTGGAATCGTAGGGTCTCACGTAGGCCCACTCGTCGACCAACGTGCGGTTGAGCCGCTCGACCTTGCCGTTGGTCTGGGGACGGTAGGGGCGTATGAGCCTGTGGCCGGCCTCGAGGGCGGCGAGCGCGGCCGCGAAGTCACGCGATCTCCGATAGCTGGGTGCGTTGTCGGTCATAACCCGCTCGATCCGAACCCCATGCTGGGAAAACCACGCAGCCGCTCGCTCGAGGAAACGGGCGGAGGTCTGGCCCCGCTCGTCGGCCAGCACCTCTATATAGGCGAGCCGGGTGTGGTCATCGACCAGGGCATGCACGAAGTCGTAACCGCTGCCCCTCCTGCGGCAGGCCTCGGTGGAGCGCCCATGCACCCGCCACCCGCCACCAGGCGGGATCCGGCCGATCTTCTTGACGTCTACGTGGACGAGCTCGCCGGGTTGGTCGCGCTCGTAGCGCACCGGAGCGCCGGTGGGGCGGTCGAGGCGGTTGAGACAGGAGACACCGTTGCGAGCAAGCACCGCATAGATGGTCGAACGGGCGATCCCAAGATGAAACGACAGACGGTGCGGTCCGAACTTGGTCCGAGCTCGGGCCGCGAGAATGGCAGCTTCGGTGTCGGCAGCGACGCGTCGAGGCGAGCGATGGGGCCGACTGGATCTGTCGAGCAGACCCCTCGGTCCTTCGGCTCGATAGCGGCGCAGCCAGAAATAGGCGCACGAGCGCGACACGCCCTGCATGTCGGCGGCGCGAGCGGGCGGATAACCCTGTTCGATGACGCGGGACACCAGGAGCTGGCGGCCGAACACCGTCAGTTTGCCGCGCGCTCCACTACGATTCGCCATGAGAGCCTCCTTGCCGGTGGACTGCGCCAGACCCTTTGACCGGAAACTGACCCGAAATTCTCTCAGTCATCGAGTCTCCTTGACCCCTCCGTAGGCTTCCATCCTCCGTCGTTCCTTCGCTTCCTGCATGCCGCGTCGTCGCGATTCGATAATGGCGCTGTGGCGACCGTCGTGACGCTCGGCCGGTGTGACGTAGCCGATGCCTTGGTGCAGCCTCCCGTTGTTGTAAAAGTCTACAAAGCGGTCGATCAACGACTCGACCTGCCACGGTTGTAGGTCGCCTGTGTTGGCGTCGTAGAGAGTCTCGCACTTGAGCGTCGCGATCCATGACTCGCAGGCGGCGTTGTCGGTCGGGGTCTTGGCACGCGAGAAGCTCTGCACAATGCCGAGATCGAAGAAGAACTGCTGGGTCGACTTCGACGTCATCTGGGTGCCACGATCGGACGCCGCCATCGGGAGCTTGGGCGCATCTTCACCAAGGAGGCCCTCGTTGGCGAGCGCCTTGTCCCACGCGCTGTGGACCGAGCTGGAGGTCCCTTCTGGTCCGAAGTATCTCCCGGTGATCTTGCGAGAGCAGGCATCGAGCACCGGGACCAAGTGGTAGTCGCCGGCTGTGGTGGGAAAGGTGAGGAAGTCATAACGCCACGTCTTGTTGGGTTGGCTCTCGTCGGTCACCGGGCGCGGCCGCGCGGGTCTGCTGCGGTGGTGATAGATCGGCACGAGGTTCTCGGCTCTAAGCACCCGGAGCGTCGTCGAGGGCGAGCAGAAGACCCTGTTGGTGCGGGACAGCGTGTGGGTCAGCTTGCGGTGGCGGAGATGGGCGAGCCTCTTGTCCGTTGCCGCTTCGACGATCTCGGCGCGTTCCGCCGGAGTGATCGCGTGAGGGCTGATCCTGGCGATCGGTGCGATGTCGGTGAGGTCGGATTCCGTCAGTGCCTCCGGATCGCGTCCCCCGATCCAGCGCCGCACCCGGCGGGGATCGATCATCAAGATGGCGCAGCTCTTCGCGAGCGGCATCCCGTTGGCTTTGGCGTCGGTGACGGCCCCAACGATGAAGCGCTTGATCTCCGTGGGCAGTCGCGACCCGCGGATGGGCCCGGTCAAACGCCGTCTGTTTTTCCCCGCAGCAGCGTGTTCTCGATGGCGAGCTCGTGGAAGGCTCTGTTGACGCGCGCTAGCTCGGTCTCGAGCTCGACCACGTCCGGATCTCGCTTGGGCCGGCCCGGCCCCTTCTTGAACGCGTCGAAGGCTCCGTCCTTGGCGCGCTCCCTGATCACGCGCAGCTGATGGGGCTGGATGCCCCAGCGCCGGCAGACCTCGGCGTCGGTGGTGTTCTTTCTCGACGCCTCCAAGAAGACCTGCCACTTCTGCTCCGGCGTGAGCTTCTTCTTGCGGTGCTCTCGCTCTGACAACGATCCTCCTCCCCGGGTTTCTACCCCGTCTTGAGGAGGGTGTCAGGGAGGACCTCAACCTGAGTGGATTTCGCGGCTCAGTTCCGGACGGAAGGTCTGGTGCAACCCGCCTCCGTCCCACTGGTGACTTCCTGACTCTAGGACGCGCCTGTGACGATTTCCCTTGTCGGATCACGACTTGACGCTGTTTGTCTGTCGTTGCAGCCGCCGGCTAGAGCGACGGACCACTTTCGCGGCTGCCGCAGACCGCCTCACCGAAGAGTCGATCCGAGGCAGCTCGTCGTGCTCGACTCGATGGGCCGCGATCCAGGCTTCGATCTCGTCGAGACGGAACCGGAGATGCCCGCCGAGTCGGAAGGACGGGATCGGGTCCGCGTGCCCCCTGCAGGTGCGGCGGTAGATGAAGGATTTGGGCACCCTCATCAGCTCGGCGACCTCCTCGATCGTGAGGTAGCGGCTCGGTGGGAACAGCTCGAGCTGGAGGGCTTC
>JALZIC010000028.1 GCA_030860455.1 Actinomycetota bacterium | reverse complement strand
TCTCGAGTCTGCCGCCCCCACAGCTATGCGGCCGGGATGAAGTAGATTTGTCTGTGGCGGGGGCCCGAGGCTGGTTGGTGACGACGACATGCAGGCGGTACATGCAGCTGGCGGAATGCTCCTCTTCGGAGTTACCGGCGTCTTTGCACTTGCAGCCCTTGTCCTCATCGTCCTCGGCGGTGCCCGGCCGTGGTTCGAATGGGCGCGCCGAGCGCTCACTTGGCTGGTCCTGCTGCAGCTGGGTTTGGGCGCCCTGCTCTTTGCTACGGGGGACCGCCCCGCCGAGGGCATACACGTGCTCTACGGGGCACTGGTAGCGGGGGTGCTCCCTGCGGCCCACGCGTTCTCCTCGGAAGCGCCCGCCAAAGCGCGCGCCGGCGTGCTCGCCATCGCTGCCGTCTTCACTCTCGGCCTGCTGTGGCGGCTTCTCAGTACGGGAGGCGGTTAGTTGGATCTAACCAGGCGGACCGTTGCGCTGCTCCTCCTGGTTGTGTTGATCGCCGCGGGAAGCGCCTCGGTCGCCTCCGCACGCAGTCAAGAAGCGCCCCGCCGCTACACCCAGGCTCAGGTCGCCGCAGGCCGGAGAATCTACGAGGCGGGATGCGCCTCGTGTCACGGGGCAAACGGAGAGGGGGGGCTTGGCCCCGACATCAGGGAGGCCGGCGCCGCTGCGGCGCACTTTCAGATCACCACCGGCCGCATGCCCCTGTCGAACCCCGACGCGCAGGCGGTACGCAAGGAGCCTGCTTACTCCGAGCCACAGATCGACCAGCTCATCGCCTACGTCGCCTCCCTTGGCAACGGCCCGGGGATCCCCACAGTCGACCTGGACGGCACGAACCTAGCCACCGGCGCGGAGCTCTTTATCGCCAATTGCTCTCCGTGCCACGGCGCCACTGCAAACGGCGGCGCCACCGGGCGTGGCTCTCTTGCCCCGAGCTTGCATTCGTCGGAGCCGCTGATCGTGGCTGAAGCCATGATCACAGGGCCGGGTCAGATGCCCAACTTCGGCTTCGATCCCGCCACCCGCAACGAGATCATCCGTTACGTTCGCTACCTCCAAGCCAGGCGCAACCCCGGTGGCGCCGACCTCGGCGGCATCGGCCCGGTGCCCGAGGGCTTCGCGGGGCTCGCCATCGGGATGGGCGCGCTCGTGCTGATTGCGTTGTTCATCGGCAAGCAGCGGGGGCACGCGCACGGGGGAGTTGAATCGTGAAGACGCCGGCGTCCATCACCGCGTCTTTCGTCGTTTCGATGATCGCTTCGCTCGGCTTGCTGGCCCTCTACGTGCTCGGCGGGGACGCGCAGCTCGAAGGTGTCTTGTTGGGCTTTGCGCTCGGAGGTCTCGGCCTTGGCCTGGCCATATGGGCAACCGCTTACATGAACGTTCCGGAGGAGGTCGAAGAACGCCACCTTATGGGCGAGCCGGAGCCGGACGCAGGGGAGGACGACACGAGCCCCCTTCCGGGCATGGAGGATCTCTCCCGACGCAAGGTTCTCGTGCGGCTGCTTGCCGGAGCGGGCGGGACGCTCGCCGGTGCTCTTACGATCCCGGCGTTCTCGCTCGGTCCCAACCCCGGCGACGATCTCTTTCGCTCCGGCTGGACGCCAGGCGACCGCCTCGTGAACCTCGAAGGGAGGCCGGTGAAGCCGGCCGACATACCGGTCGAGGGGATCGAAACGGTGTTTCCCGAGGGCAAGGCCGGCCTGTCGGATGCGCAGACCGTCTTGATCAAGGTCGACCCCGGCAGCCTGCGCCTCCCGGCGGGACGTGAGAGCTGGGCGCCTGAGGGATGCCTCGGTTACTCGAAGATCTGCACCCACGTCGGCTGCTCGGTAGGCCTCTACCGGTCGGCGGCGCAGCAGCTGCTGTGCCCCTGTCATCAGTCCACCTTCGACGTCCTTACCGGAGCGGCTCCGATCTTCGGGCCTGCGGCGCGCCCGCTCCCGCAGCTTCCTCTGGCACTCGACGACGAGGGATACTTGATTGCCACGGGGGAATACTCCGCGCCGGTCGGGCCCGCATTCTGGAACGTGGACCGCGGGACGTGAAGAGCGTGAGCCGACCATGATCAAGTGGGTAGAAAGCCGCCTGCGCGTAGGGGGCTGGGCGCGGAAAGGGCTGAACAAGATATTTCCCGATCACTGGTCGTTCCTGCTCGGGGAGATATCGCTGTTCTCGTTCATCATCCTGGTGGCGACGGGCATCTTCTTGACCCTTTTCTACCGGCCCGACGCGACCCCGGTGATCTACAACGGCCCTTACCTTCCGTTGCAAGGGCAGGAGGTCTCGGCGGCTTATGAATCCGTCCTGCGTTTGAGCTTCGAGGTCAGAGCGGGGCTGGTCATGCGTCAGATTCATCACTGGACCGCCATTGTTTTCGTTGCAGCAGTCGTAGTCCACATGATGAGGGTTTTCTTTACCGGCGCATTTCGCCGACCCCGTGAGCTGAATTGGCTGATCGGAGTGGGGCTGTTGATCTTTGCAATCGGTATGGGGTTCACAGGCTACTCCCTGCCGGATGATCTCCTTTCTGGCAATGGGCTCCGGATCGCCTATTCCGTGATGCTGTCCATCCCCTTCGCCGGGCCCTACCTCGCCTCGTTGATATTCGGCGGAGAGTTTCCGGCCGAAGCGATCATCTCCCGATTGTTCGTGATGCACATCATGCTTCTGCCGGCTTTGATCATCGGCCTGATCAGTGTGCACCTGGCGATACTCGTGCGTCAGAAGCACGCGCAGTTCCGGGGGGCCGGAAGGACAGAACGCAACGTCGTCGGTAAGCCGCTGTGGCCGTCGCAGACGTTCAAGTCGCTGGCGCTTCTGTTTCTGACCGCGTCGGTCATGGCCTTCATGGGGGGGCTCTTCCAGATCAATCCCGTGTGGAACTACGGCCCGTTCAAGCCGTACATAACCAGCGCCCCATCACAGCCGGACTGGTACGTGGGCTGGCTTGATGGCGGCCTGCGGCTCTTTCCCGGCTGGGACATCAATATGTTCGGGATCACCATTGCGGCTCCCTTTATCCCAGGAGTGCTCGTTCCGGGTCTGTTGTTCACCCTCCTCGCGCTGTGGCCCTTCATCGAGGCCCGGATGACGGGCGACCGCGCCGAGCATCAACTCCTGGACCATCCGCGTGACATGCCGCTTCGCACCGCAATCGGGGTCGGCGGGATCGTCTTCTTCACGGTGCTCACACTCGAAGGCGGCGGTGACGTGCTTTCCATCACATTCGATATCGCGGTCGAGGCGATCACCAACTTCTTCAGAGTCGCTCTTTTCGTGCTTCCGCTCGCAGCCGGAATGTTGACCTACCGGATTTGCTTGAACCTGCGGGGAACCGACATCCACCCGTTCCGCCGGGCGCGGGGTGTCCGTCTGCGGCGCACCCCCGAGGGTGGCTTCGAGGAGGTCTAAGCCTCGGGCGTCAGTTGGGTGATCCAGCCCCACATGGACGATGCTCCGAGCACGAGACCGGGGATCCACAGCCAGGGCCCGAAGACAAGCCCAAGCCCGAGCAGCAGAGCCGCCAGGGCGGCCCCGAGGGGCCAGATGCTCGACTCGGGAAAGCCTTCCTCTTCGAGGGCCAGCGGCGCCTCGGTCGGCTCTCCGCCGGGAGCGTGTTGGCCGTCGAACGCAAAGTAACGACCCAACACCCCGGTCATCCGCTTGAGACCGGTTCGGGGTGGCCTGGGTATGAGGTCCTCGGCGCTTTTCGGCTGGAAGGAGATGCGCGCTGCGACGACGAAGAAGCCGGTGGCGACCGCTCCGAACAGCAGCAGCACGGTGCCCGCCACCTCGTAGGAGACGAACCAGTAGATCGTCCCAATCAGCACGAGATAGACGGCGATGCGCAGGAAGAAGCGGAGCTCCTCAACCACCGCGCCGTCCCGGTGGCTCGCCGTCCGCCCCGGCTCCGCGCCGGCTATGACGATCGTCGAAGACGGGACGCTCCGAGTGGACCGGGGGCAGCCGGTGAAAGTTGTGGTGAGGGGGCGGTGAGGTAGTGGCCCACTCCAACGAGTAGCCGCCCCACGGGTCATCGCCGGCCGGTTCGCCTTTTCTCATCGAGACAACGAAGTTGACCAGGAAAACGGTGACGGCAAGAGCGAGAATCCCGGCGCCGACCGTTGCAAGGATGTTGAGGGGCTGCCATCCGGAAGCGGCGGAGTAGTCGGAGATGCGCCGGTTCATACCGTTGAGGCCCAGAACGTGCATGGGAAAGAAAGTCATGTTGAAACCGATGATTAGAAGCCAGAAGTGCAGCTTGCCGAGCCCTTCGTTCATCAGTCGCCCGCTGATCTTCGGGATCCAGAAGTAGAAGGCGGCAAAGATCGCGAACACCGAACCACCGAACAAGACGTAGTGGAAATGGGCCACGACATAGTAGGTGTCGTGCACGTGATAGTCGATCGGAGGCGACGCCAGAAACACGCCTGTGATCCCTCCGATGAGGAACATGAACAGGAACCCGACGGAGAAGAGCATCGGTGTCTGCATCGAGATCTTGCCTCGCCACATAGTTGCGATCCAATTGAAGAACTTCACTCCAGTGGGCACGGCGATGATCATCGAGGTTGCGGCAAAGAACGGATTGTTAACGGCTCCCGTGGTGAACATGTGATGCGCCCACACCGACAGGCTGTAGCCACCGATCAGAAGCGTGGCGAACACGAATCCCGAATAGCCGAACACGGGTTTGCGGCTGAACACGGGAATGATCTCGGTCACCACTCCAAAGAACGGCAGGATCATTATGTAGACCTCTGGATGTCCGAAGAACCAGAACAGGTGCTGCCACAGGATCGGGTCCCCTCCCGCGGCGGGGTCGAAGAAGAAGCCCCCTATCTGACGGTCGATATAGAGCATGGCGAAGGCAGCGGAGAGCACCGGAAAGGTGAACAGGATCAATCCGGAGGTGACGAGGATGTTCCAGCAGAAGATCGGTATGCGGAACATCGTCATGCCGGGTACGCGCATGCCGAAGATGGTCGCCACGAAGTTGACGGCGCCTAGAATCCCGGAAACGCCGCTTATCAAGAGCCCCACGATCCACAGGTCGACGCCGGCGCCCGGGGAGAAGGTGCTTAACGAGAGCGGTGCATAACCGGTCCAGCCAACCGCCGCCGCCCCGCCTGCGGTCAGGAACCCCGAGAAGGTGATCAGGGCCCCGGCGATATAGAGCCAGTAGGTGAAGGCGTTGAGGCGCGGGTAGGCGACGTCCGGCGCGCCGATCTGAAGCGGCACGAAGTAGTTGCCGAGCCCGATGGCGGTCGGAACGACGAAGAAGAAGACCATTCCGGTGCCGTGCATCGTGAACAACTCGTTGTATTGCTGATGTCCCACGATCTGCAATCCGGGTGCCGCCAGCTCTGCCCGGATTACCAGAGATAGGAGCCCCGAGAGCACGAAGAATCCCACGGCGCTGACGAGGTAGAGAATGCCGATCTTCTTGTGGTCGGTGGTCGTGAGCCAATCAACGACCCCGCTCCTGGGCCGGTCATGCTGTGGCGCCACCGCAACACTCCGCCCTCGGCTGTCAACCGTTGCCATCGGTGCTCCTTTGTTCCTCGAGCCAAACCTCGAACTGAGCAGGCTGCACCGCACGGATGACGAAGTTCATCTTCGAGTGAAGAAGACCGCAGAACTCGGTGCACACTCCGCGGTAGAGGCCGGGTTCGGACACGGTCAAGCTGAGGGAGTTCTGCCGTCCCGGCACCATGTCGCGTTTGATGAGAAATCTCGGAACCCAGAAGGAGTGCACCACGTCCGCGGAGTCCAGGGTGAAGGAGATCTCCCGGCCCACGGGAAGGACGATCTCGGGTCTGTCGTTCGCGTCGCCGATGACCTCGACGCCGCTGCCTTCGAAGGTGAATCTCCAGCCCCATTGGTACCCCTCGACCTGAACGGTCACCCCGGGGTCGGAGCTCTCTGCATTGACCTCGCCCAGCACCTCCGCAGACAGGATGAACAGGACAACGACCGTGGCGAGTGGGATGGCAAACCAGGTGAGCTCCAGCTTCAGGTTACGGTCGAATTGCTTCGGGAGGTCATCGTCTGGCCCGGCCCGGTAGCGAACAAGGCTCCATGCGATCAAACCCGCCACGAGGGCGAAGACAACCGCTGCGACGATGAAGAAGATCGTGTAGAGGCGTTCGACACTCTCGCCCTGGATTTCGGCGGGCTTCGGCACGCAGGCCGGGAGAGTCGCCGCAGCGCAGGCCGCTGCGCATTTCAGGCGCTGCTTCGGGCTCACCGGCGCAGCCTACAGGCGCTGCGGCGCGCGCATCACCGGCCGAAGCCGCACCCTCCTCCTGGCGCCTACCTACCGGTAGTTGGTGAACTGCAGGGGAATCCCGAAGTCGTGCTCTTTCAATTCCGTGATCACGTCCTGAAGGATGTCCCTCGACTTCGACGAAACCCGGACCTGATCGCCCTGAACCGACACCTGGGCTTTGACCTTGGTACCCTTGATGTACTTCACGATCTCACGAGCCTTGTCGGTCGATATGCCCTGGGAGATCGAGATCTCCTGGCGGGCGGTTCCGCCGGCTGCGGGTGAGATGTCGCCCCGTTGCAGGGACTTCAGGGGCACCTTGCGCTTTACCAGCTTCTCCTCGAGTACCCGCACCGAATCCTTTACCTTCTGATCGGTGTTGGATCTCGCTTCGATGATCCAGCGCTCGCCTTCCTGCTTCAGGTCGAGATTGGACCCCGTTCCTTTGAAGTCGAAGCGCTGAGATATCTCACGGCGCGCCTGGTCCAATGCGTTTCGGACCTCTTGCAGGTCTACTTCGGATACAACGTCAAACGATGCTTCTTTAGCCATGTCACCTACCTACCGTTCATCGATGGTCTCTTCCGGGAACAGTGTCGCGGCTTCTTCGGCGCTGAGCTTCGGAGCGTCCGGGAGCGGGTCCGCAATGTAGGGCCCCACCCACTTCGCGTACCAGTCTATGTAGAGATCGTCGTCCCTCGCCTGTGCCAGCAGGCGGTCGACGAAGTCGGCGGCAGAGGACGCCCCGGGTGCTAGCACGACGCCGTAGCCCTGTGTGTTGAGCTCGTCACCCGTGATCTCGAGTCCCTCCGCGCGGCTTACCACTCCCATAAGGGCGAGGTCGGAGGCCGTGCCTGCTAGGACCTCGCCGCGCTTGATGGAGCGGGCGCAGTCTCCTGCCGTCACCGCTTCGATCACCTCGACGGTGGGAACGATGCCGTCCAAAGGGACCTCGGTTGATGAGGGAACCGAGCAGACCTTCTCGCCGGCGAGGTCGTAGACGTCCCGCACCGGCGAGCCCTGGGCGACCAGCAGGCGCTGGTGACCGAGATAGTAGGGGTTGGAGAAAGTCGTCTCGCGCAGTACTGCGCTCGTGATCGGCGTCAACGGGAAGGCGATGTCGGCCTGCCCGTCCTCGACCATCTGCACCACCTCGTCCTCGGGCGCAGTCACGAAGCTCGCCTCGACACCCAGACCCTCGGCGATCCAGCGGGCCACCTCGACCGCGAGGCCCCGGGGGGTTCCGTTGCGGGCGGCGAAGCTCAGGGGCGGGGCGCCGGCCGGGAGGGCGACGACGAGCTCGCCATTCTCCTGGATGGCGCCGAGAGGTGATTCGGCGCTGAATGAGGGCACCTCCTCCTCGGCGGGCGGTTCGGGCGCCGCCACGCACGCGCCCAAGAGCGCAGCCACGGTCACCGACAAAGCCGCCCCGCGCAGGACCCCCATGCCGCCGACTTCTACAGGTAGCCCAGAGACCCCAGGCGCTGACGGATCGCCTCGATCTCGTCGGGCGAGAGGGGTTCGATATCGGCCGGAGGGTCCCCCGCCACCGAGGCCACCTTTTTCAGAGAGGCTCCGCCTCCGGGGTGGTGGGAGGCGAGATCACGCAGGACGTAGACGGCGAACTCCGTCACGGAGTGAAACCCCGATCCCTGGATCACCTGCTTGAGTCGATCGTAGAGGGGCCGGGGGATCTTGAGGGTGACATAACTGTCCGGAGCGGCTTCGCGCTTCACAACACTCTTATAACACTCTCCGCCCAAGCCCCCGATGCACACCGGGCGGTAAAGACGGCGGGTTCGCGACCGACACATAAAGAGCTGAGAATACGGAGATCTAACCGTCAAGGCGAGAGGTGGGGACATATCGATATGCACGGCCATCGGACTACTCGGCGCGCCCGAAAGGCGCTTCGGGGGACCATCCCTGGAGCCTTGATCGTTTGCATCCTCGCATCTCCGGTGGGACCGGGCGCGTCTGCGGGGCCGGGGCAGGGCCTGCGGCGGATCTCGAGCCGGGTGCCACGGACTCGCGCCGCCACCATTGTTCCGGTGTCCGGGCGCCGGACGCAGCTGGCGTGGCCTGCGACCCACATCGCCTTCACATGGACCGGAAGTGAAGGTTCAGGGCTGCGGTACCGGAGCTGGGAAGGAAGAGGGGGCCGGTCGTCGTGGAGGCGGGTGCCGGAGTCACACGACATGGAGCAGTCGGACCGGCACTACAGCGCCATGATCTCCGTCGACCGTCCGGCCTCGATCGAATGGCGGGCGAACGGGCGGGGAGTGGCCGGGGGATCAGTGGCGCTCCACTATCTGAACACCGTCGACGGCACTCGCCGGCAGACCGAGACCATTGCGGCCGGAGAGACCGGGCCCGGCACTCCGAACATCATCACCCGCGCCGAGTGGGGAGCGGACGAGTCGATCAAGAGGGCGGCGGGTGATTGCGAACGAAGATTCTGGCCCGCCCGGCAGCTGTTCGTGCATCACACCGCCGGGAGCAACAACGACCCGCACCCGGCGGCCACCATGAGAGCGATCTACCACTACCACACGGTTACGCGCGGATGGTGTGACATCGGCTACAACTTCGTGATAGCGCCCGACGGTCGCCTCTTCGAAGGCCGCTGGGCCCGCCGCTATGCGCCGTGGGAGCTGCACACGGGGGAGACCATCCGCGGCAGGGCGGTTGCCGGCGCGCACGTCGAAAACTTCAACTCCGGAAGCGTCGGCGTGAGCCTCATGGGGAACCTCTCCACATCCACGCTCGGCCGAGCGGCGCGCCGAACCCTCGTCCATCTGCTCGCATGGGAGGCGGACAGACGCGATCTCCATCCCCGGGCCATGCATACCTATCGAAATCCCGACACGGGATTGAAGCAGCGACTTCCGGTCATTGCGGGGCACCGGGATGCAGGCCAGACCGAGTGCCCGGGGAACCATCTCTACGAGCTCATGCCCGGGCTTCGGCGCAGGGTTGCAGCCGTCATCGGCAACGGCAGGCGGAACACCGCCCTGTCCCTGAAGGCTCCCAGCCGGGTGATCTTCGGCGAGGCGGCGCCGTTCTCGGGCCTCCTGGCCGTCCGCTCGGGGCAAGGCATCGGCGACAGAGCCGTGGCTGTCTACAGAAGGTACTCCGACGCGCCTTGGATTCGGGGCGCAAGGATGAGGACGGGTGAGGCGGGAGGCCTGGGATTCCGGTTCACACCGGCGAAGAACCTGTCGGTCCGCGCCGTGTACACGGGCGGGCCCCATACCTGGGGCTCCCAGAGCAGAACCAGGCGCGTTCTCGTCGCACCACGGGTCACTCTGGCGCTTGCCGGGGGACGGGTGGACGCCGACGGCGTGCGGCACTATCCCGCGGGCACCACGAGCGTCGCCGTGAGCGGCGGGGTCGCTCCGGATCACCCCCGGAGGAAGGTGGTGGTGTCGGTCCAGAGGCGCAGAGCCGACGGCCGGTGGCACGAGGCCGGCCGCGCGACGACAAGGCTCACTCGACAGAGCCGTTATGCGACGGCGGTGGCGGTTGCCCAACCGGGCAGGTATCGAGCCGTCACCGGGGTGGCCGCAGACCACGATCACGCATCGGGCCGCAGCCCGAACCGAAGCTTCCAGGTGGATGGCCTCTAGGGTCTCGGTGCGGGCGCTACTTACGCGACCGGGCCATCAGCGGGACGGTTCCCGCCACTGCCTTCCGTCGCGGCGCACGAGGTCGTCCGCCGACGGCGGCCCCCACGTGCCAGGCCGGTAGAGGCCGGGACGCCCGCCCTGCTCCCAGTAGGTCTGGATGGGGTCCACGATCTCCCAGGCCTGCTCGATCTCGTCCGATCTGGTGAACAGCGTCGCATCGCCGAGCATGCAATCGAGGAGCAGCCGCTCGTAGGCTTCGGGGGAGCCCGATCCCAGCTCGGTTTCGACGTCGAAGTCCATGTCCACCGAGCGGACGTTCACTTCGGGGCCGGGCACCTTGGTGCCGAAGGTCAGCGAGATGCCCTCGTCGGGCTGAACGCGAATGACCAGCACGTTGGGCTCCAGCTCTTCGACCGCCGTCTTGTCGAAGAGCAGATGGGGCACACCCTGGAACTCGATGGCGATCTCGGTTGCCTTCGAGGGGAGCATCTTGCCGGTGCGCAGATAGAACGGCACCCCGGCCCAGCGCCAGTCGTCGACCAGAAGTTTCATTGCGACGAACGTCTCGGTGGACGACCGCGGGTCGGTGTCGGGCTCGTCCCTGTAACCTTCGTACTGGCCGCGCGAGGCGATGGGCCCGGCTTCATTCGGCGACCACCGTCTCACACCACGCAGCACCTGCACCTTTTCGTCCCGGATCGCAGTGGCATCCCATGCCACCGGGGGCTCCATGGCCACCAGAGCAAGGAGCTGGAGCAGGTGGTTCTGTGCCACGTCCCGCAACGCGCCGGTTTGTTCGTAGAAACCGCCCCGGCCTCCGACACCAAGAGTCTCTGCGACCGTTATCTGAACGGCGTTGACGTAGCGCCGGTTCCAGATCGGTTCGAAGATTGCGTTGGCGAAGCGGAAGACGAGCAGATTTTGGACCGTCTCTTTGCCAAGGTAATGGTCGATCCGGTAGATCTGGTCCTCGGCATAGTTGAGGCTCAGCCGGCTGTTGAGCTCACGCGCCGAAGCCAGATCGGTACCGAAGGGCTTTTCCACCACGAGCCGCTGCCAGCCCCCGGTGTCGAGCAATCCCGCCTTGGCGATCTGCTGGGCAATCGTTGCGAAGAACTGCGGCAGAGTAGCCATGTACCAGACGCGATTCCCCTTGGTGTTGCGTTCTTTGTCGATGGCTTCCAACCGTCTGCCGAGGTCATGAAAAAGGGCTTCGTCATCTATGTCACCGGGCACGTAGTAGATGTCCAGTTCGATCTCTCGCCATGTCTCCTCTGTGGGAGCGATCCGCGAGTGCTCCTCGACCGCATCCCGCATCATCGAGACGAAGTCTTCGTTCGAATACTTGCTGCGCGACGTTCCCACGATCGAGGTCTCGTCCGGGATCAGGCCCTCGGCCTGGAGATTGTGGAGTGCGGGAAGCAGTTTGCGCTTGGCCAGGTCCCCGGAAGCGCCGAAGATGACCACGACGCAGGGTTCGGGGCGGGTGGCTCGATAGGGAGTCATGTCAGCACCTCGTTGTCGATGGCGTCGCAGCCCAGCTTCTTCATAGCACCCTTATGGCACCCACTACGGGATGGCCGGCGTTCTCTTCTATGAGCCGCGCGGTTCCCTCCCTGGCGGCTTGTGCTATCCCGGCCTCGTCATGTCGACGCATTGCGTTGCTCCCATGAGCCCTAACCTCGGTGAGCCCCGGACGGATGACGAGAACGGGCACGCCCCTTGTCCTGGCGTGAACCAGAGAGCGCCGCAGCGATCTGGCGAAGAGGCTGCGCACGGCCAATGCGGGCCACAGCTTCGGATCCCGCGGGCTCGTCATGCCGTCAAAACGATACCCCAGTGGAGCGATGCAGAGGATGGTGTCGCATCCCAACTCGATTGCGAGGTCCAGAGACGTCGTGCTCACAACGCCTGCGTCGACATAGGCGCGGTCCTCGATCCAAACGGGGGGAAAGAACCCGGGGATCGCGATAGCGGCAAGAACCGCCTCGGCAAAGTGCACTTCCGGCTTCGAGCGCTTGTCGAAGACGACGCGCCGGCCGTCATCGAGGTCGACGGCGCAGAGGTGGAGCCCCTCGCGTGGCCAGGCCCGAGGGAGGTCGGCCTCGAGCCGCGACCGGGTTGCATCGAGCGAATACATCCCGGGGGGGAAAAGGCCCCTGACCCCCCTGCCGGCAGCGCCCCCCCGTAGCCGCGGAGGCCGGAGGCCACGCGATGCCGCTACGGCGAGGGCCGACCCGATCGCCCTTCGGGCGCGTTCATCAAACGACCCCCACAGGGGATCGAAGCGGTGCAGCGAGGCGGCCTCGGCCTCGGCCGGGGACCTCGAGGGGTGCCGGCCGAAGGAATACTCGTAGAAATCGGCCGCGGCCCAACCGGAGCTGAGGTAGGCGGCGACCAATGCGCCGGCGCTGGTGCCCACAATGACCTCGGAGGCTGCGGCGTCCATCCCGCAGTCGTCGAGAGCCTTCAGCACCCCCGCGTGGTAGCTGATGCCCACCAGCCCGCCGCCCCCGAGAACAAGGCCTCTCTTCATGCCACCGGCAAGGTTATAGCCGATGGATTGCAAATCTCTTGATGCGGTATGGGGTGGCGGGCACTATCCTTAGCCGTACAGGGGCGTCGGCGGCGTCTAGGTCGAGCAACAGAGAGGCAGGCGAGTCGGTGTCTTCTTGGTACCTCTACGTGGGCTTTCTGGCGTTCGTCGTTGCAATGCTCCTGGTCGACCTCAAATTCTTCGATGCCGAGAACGAAGAGACCCGGACCAAGCAGGCGGCGATCTGGGTTGGGGTGTGGATATCCTTTGCGGTGATCTTCGGGGTCATCATGCTCCTGTGGCAGGGTACCCAGGTCGGCGCCGAATACTTCGCCGGCTACCTCATCGAGTACTCGCTGTCGGTCGACAACATGTTCGTGTTCGTCGTTATCTTTTCGTTCTTCCAGGTGCCCCAGGAGTACCGGCACGAGGTTCTCTTCTACGGGATCCTCGGCGCGCTGATCTCGCGCGGCATCTTCATTGCACTTGGCGCATCGTTGGTCAACAACTTCGAATGGATCATCTACATCTTCGGGGCGTTCCTGATCTACACCGCATTCAAGATCGCCCGCGGCGCCGCCGAGGACATTCATCCCGACGAGAACCCCGTCCTGAACTGGTTCAAGAAGCACTTCCCGACCACCACGAAGTACGACAACGGCAACTTCTTCACCGTGGAGGATGGAAAGCGCGTTGCCACGCCGCTGCTCGTCACCTTGATATCCATCGAAACGACCGACATCTTGTTTGCGGTCGACTCGATACCCGCGATCTTCGGTATCACCAAGGATCCTTTCATCGTGTTGACCTCAAACGTTTTTGCGATCCTTGGGCTGCGATCGCTCTACTTCGTGCTTGCGGGTGCAATGGAGCGGCTCCACCTGCTGCGCTACGGCCTGGGGGCCATTCTGGGCTTCGTCGGCGTGAAGATGTTGATCGAGTACTTCCACATCGAGATCCCCATCTGGTTGTCGTTGCTGGTCATCGTGGGCGCGCTCGCGATCACCGCGGTGTTGTCGCTCAAGATCCCTCCTCCGAAGAAGGAAGACTCCAAGGGCGAATCCACGGCCCAGGATGACCGGGAGTCAGAAGAACAGGAACCGGCGGGCGACAAGAAGTAGGGGCCGAGCTGCGGTTGCCTGCTCAATCCGCCCGGGCGACGTCTCTCGCCGTGGCCTGGGCCACCGGACGGATCGCGATCTCGTCGATATCGACGTGGCTCGGGCGGGTCACCGCCCACGCCACACAGTCGGCGACATCTTCGGGAGTCAACGGCGTCATTCCCTTGTAAACCTCGGCCGCCTTGGCCGCATCACCGCGGAACCGCACGTCCGAGAACTCGGTTGCAACCAGACCTGGCGCCACCTCGGTGATGCGGATTGGTTTACCCAAGAGCTCGATGCGCAGCGTCTTCGTGATGGCGCGCACGGCGTGCTTTACGGCGGTGTAGCCGCCGCCTCCGGGATAGGTCTCGAATCCCGCTATCGAGCCGATGTTGACGACGTGACCATCCCCGGAGGCTTCGAGCAGCGGGAGCAGGGAGCGCGTCATGCGCACGAGCCCGCCGACGTTTGTGGCCCACATGGTGGCTATGTCGTCGTCGGAGATCTCGGCTATCGGCTCCATGCCGAGGGCGCCTCCAGCGTTGTTGACCAGGATGTCGGCGCCTTCGAGCTCCGATACGAACCGCTCGACCGATGCTGCGTCGGTGACGTCCAAGGGCAGGGCTCGGCCCCCTGAGCGCTCGGCGACCTCCTCCAGACGACGGGTGCGGCGCGCCCCCATCACGACATCGAAGCCCTCCCGGGCCAGGCGTTCGGCCGTGGCCGCGCCGATTCCGCTCGACGCCCCGGTGACCACCGCGGTCCTCTTCGGGTGAGTGCCCATAGCGGACATCTTGGCACGAAGCGGCGGGGGGCAGGCTCGCTTAGTCTGCTTCTATGCGCCGACGTCCGATCTCGCTGCTCGGCGCGCCCCTGGACCTCGGAGCGGCACGGCGAGGGGTCGACATGGGCCCCAGCGCCCTGCGTTATGCGGAGCTCGAGGAGCACCTGACCCGCCTGGGACTGGATGTGACCGACCTCGGCAACGTGGGGGCCGAGCTTCCCGAGGTTGCGTCGGTGATCGACAACCGGGCGCGCTACCTCCCTGCGATTCTCGGCTCCTGCTCGCAGCTAGGCCGCCGCGTCGAGGCCATCGCATCCGAGGGGAGCATGCCGATCGTGTTGGGGGGCGATCACTCCATTGCCATGGGAACCCTTGCCGGCCTGCATGAGGCCTATGGGACCGGAGGACTCCTGTGGATCGACGCCCATGGCGATCTCAACCGCCCCGAGACGTCCCCGTCGGGAAACGTCCACGGCATGCCTCTGGCGGCCGCTCTCGGCAGATGTGGGTTTTCGCTCGAGGGGCTGAGCGATCCTCCCTGGGTGGATCCTCGAAGAGTTGCGATGGTGGGGGTGCGAATGCTGGATCCGGGCGAAAAGGAGCTCATCAAGGAGCTCGAGCTGTGCGTCCTGACGATGGCCGATGTCGACCGGCGGGGCATGACATCGGTCATCGAGCAAGCCCTCGACGTTGCCTGTGGACCGGGTTACGTGCACATGTCCTTCGATGTCGATGTGTGCGACCCCGAGATCGCCCCGGGGGTCGGGACGCCCGTAAGGGGCGGGCTCGGATACCGCGAAACCCATCTGGCAATGGAGCTTCTGGCCGAGGCCGGTGTGCTCACCTCGATGGAGCTGGTCGAGGTCAACCCGGTTCTGGACACCGCCAATCTGACCGGAGAGCTCGCCGTCGAGATGGCGGGAAGCGCCCTTGGAGCAACGATCCTCTAGGGCCCGGGGGTGCGCAGAACCCGTCCCTCCATTCCGCCTGCGACGGTCACCACCTCGCCGGTGATGTGGCCCGAAGCCTCATCCGATGCGAGCATCACCACCGCCCGAGCGACATCCTCGGCGCGCCCGAGCTTGTCGAGCGGCATCGTGCGGGTGATTCGCTCTGCCAGCCCGAGGTCGTCGAGCGCCTCGCGCGCCATCTCGGTGCGCGTCCAGCCGGGGCAGACGGTGTTGACGCGACCCGACGGCGCAATGAGCACGATCTCGTTCTTCAAGCTCTTCAGCCAGCCTCCCGCAAGGGCGGACTTCGCCGCCGCATAGTCGGAGTGCCCGGCCTCACCGAACAGTCCCGCGGTCGAGCTCACCATCACGATGTTTCCGGTTCCGGTGGCGGCGACGTGGCGGAGAAAAGCACGGCAGCAGAGAAAGACGCCTTCGAGGTTGACGGCGATCGTGCGTCGCCAGCGCTCGAGCGACATGTCCCAAACCGGCACGTCGGCCGACGGCCACACCCCGGCGTTCGCCACGAGCACATCCAGCGAGCCGAGTGCCTTGTGTGCGGCCGGTACGAGCGCGTCGACCTGAGCCTCCTGGGTCAGATCTGCGTGCAGGGCTGCTCCCCCGAGTTCGCCGGCGAGGGCCTGGGCGCGCTCCTCGCTGGTTCTGTAGTGAACTGCGACTAGCGCACCCTCAGAGGCGAAGGCGCGGCTGATGGCGCTGCCTATCCCGCCGGCTCCTCCGGTCACCAGCACACCTTTTCCCACCAGTCCCGTATCCATGGCGGTGACGTTACCTTCGATACTCTGACGCGACATGAAAAGCGTCGGCATCATCGGGATGCCCTACTCGGGGAAGACGACGTTGTTCACCGCGCTCACGAAGGCCGGGAGCGCAGGCGGGCGTTCGAATCTGGCTGTGGTCGATGTGCCCGACGCGCGTATCGACAGGCTGGCGGACATCGAGAAGTCCAAGAAGCGGGTGGCGGCCAAGGTGAGGTTCATCGATGTGCCCGGAGGGCTCACAGCTCAGGGGATCGCCGAGTTCCGCAACATGGACGCGTTGTGCATCGTGGTTCGCTGCTTCGGCGCCGGCGCGGACCCCAGCGGCGAGCTGGCTTCGATCGAAGCCGAGCTGGTGCTGGCCGACCTCGGGAGTCTCGAGAACGGTCTTGCCAGGGCGAAGAAGCGGGCGAGGGGAAGCGCTGAGGGCAAAGCGGAGGCCGGCGTGCTGGCCCGGGCGCACGGGTGGCTCGACGGTGAGCGTCCTCTTCGGGAGGCGGACCTCGATGATGACGACCTCAAGGTGCTCCGGGGTTACGGCCCCCTGACGCTCAAGCCGTGGATCCTGGTGGCCAACGTCGCCGAGGACGCCATGGGCTCCGGGCCCCCGGAGAGTCTGCCGGAGGACGGCATCTCCATCAACGCGTCCCTCGAGGCCGAGGTGGCCGGCCTGGACGACCTCGATGCGGCCGAGCTGCTCGAGGGCTTCGGTGTGGCGGAGCCTGGCCTGAAGAGGGTCATCGCAGCGTGCTACCAGGCCCTCGATCTCATCACCTTCCTTACCACCGGCACCGACGAGACGCGTGCATGGGAGGTTCGGCGCGGCGCCAAGGCGCCGGAGGCCGCCGGTGTCATCCACAGCGACCTCGAGCGCGGGTTCATCCGGGCCGAGGTCATGGCCTACGACGATCTCGTCGAGGCGGGGTCGTGGGATCAGGCAAAGGCGCGCGGGCGCTTGCGCGTCGAGGGCAAGGGCTACACCGTTCAGGAGGGCGACGTGCTGAACATCCGTTTCGCGGTGTGAACGGATTGCCTTCGGCTGCCCCGGCCGAGGAGCTCCTCGCCAGGGTGACCTCTCTGACGGGGACTTCGCCCCGCTCGTGGACGCCCGTGACCCGCGGCTACACCGGGGCGGAGCGGTGGGTTGTGTGCAACGAAGACGACTCGTCCTGCTTCGTGAAGGCGGCGACCGATCCGGACACCGCCGGCTGGCTGCGCGCCGAGATGGCGGTCTACGACAACGTCGCGGCGGATTGGCTGCCGGCGGTAGTGGGGTGGGAGGACGACGGGGAACGACCGTTGCTTCTGCTCGAGGACCTCAGCCGCGCCAACTGGCCCCCACCCTGGTCCGAGGGCCTGGTGGAACGCGTGCTCGAGCTTCTCGAGCTCGTCCACGCCACCTCCCCTCCGCCCGGGGCCCCGCCTCTCGAGGCCCTTCGTGAGGAGCTGTCGGGCTGGTCGCGGGTCGCCGACGATCCGGCTCCCTTCCTGAGCCTCGGGCTGTGCTCGGCGGCGTGGCTCGAGGGGGCGCTCCCTTTCCTGCTGGAGGCGCAGGAGAATGGGGTTCTGGATGGCGATGAGCTCGTCCACGCCGACGTGCGCAGCGACAACCTCTGCTTCGTGGGGGCCCGGACGGTCCTGGTGGACTGGAACTGGGCCGCACGGGGCAACGGGAGCTTCGACGCCGCCGCGTGGGCCCCGAGCCTGGACGCCGAAGGGGGCCCGCCGCCGGCTCATGTCCTCCAGGATGAGCCGGAGCTTGCCGCCATGGTCTGCGGGTACTTCGCCTCCAAAGCGGGCCTCGAACCGCCGAGCCCCGGATCACGCGTGAGGGAGATCCAGCTTGTCCAGCTCCGGGTGGCGCTGCCCTGGGTCGCCGGCCTGCTGGCGCTTCCGCCGCCCGAGCTCCAGGCGCCCAGCTGAAGGGGGAGTTTCGGCTAGATCAAGGCACTGGCGCCCGAGCGGCGAGGGTCGTGGGCCGCATCCACCGAGCCGTCGGCTGCCACCGAGGCGGCCTGGACCGCCCCGAAGTACATGTGGCGGTCGTCGTAGGGCCGCAAAAGATAGTCGAGGGTGTCTCCGGGCAGGCCAGGCTCGTAGGACAGAGTGGGGCCTTCGGGCCGGGTCGGATCGAGGTGGGCGCGCGGCCCGGCAACCGCCGCCGCCAGGGGCTCGTCGTCGATGGCGAGCCGGATGAGCGTCTGGGTTATGGCGCCGACGATCCGGCTTGCCCCCGGGGAGCCGAGCCCCACCGTGCGGTCCGGGCCCGATGCGATCGTCGGGGTCATGTTGGAGTGGATCCGCGCACCCGGGGGGCTTCGGTGGACCCCGAGGGGATTGAGCTCTTCTTCTCCCAGCGAGTTGTTGAGAGGAATCCCGTGCACCACGAGACCCGATCCGTAGCCGATGGATTCGGTGATCGAGCACACGTATCCGTCGGAGTCGGCCGCCGACATATGGGTTGTCGACGGAGAGCCCATGCCGCTCGCCGCTTCCGCCCAGGCGTTGGCGACGTCGGCCGGGTCTCGGTAGCGTTCGCTGCGGTAGTCGAGCGCGGTGCGTTCGCTCGTCACCAGGGAGCGGAGCCGTTCCACGGGGTCAATGGACGGTGCGCCGCCCATGAGGGCCAGCATGTGGGCGAGCACGACCCCGCCGACCGCGGGTGGGGGATTGGTGGCGACACGCCAGCCCCAGGCGTCGGCGGTGATGGGGGCTCGGACCTCGGCACTGTAGCTCGCCAGGTCGGCCGAGCCGAGAAACCCTCCTCCGGCGGCAACCTCGGTGGTGACCTCGCCGGCGAGGCCGCCCCGGTAGAAGACATCCGGACCTTCACTCGCTACCTGCTCGAGAGCTTCGGCGAGCTCTGCCTGCACGAACGGCTCTCCCTCCCGCAGATGCTCACACCCTCCGCGGGCCCCCGTCCCTGGGCCGAACAGTTTGCGTCCCCCGGGATGCTCGGACCAGATCCGGCTCCACGTCACCGAGAGGTAGTAGGCGGAGGTTTTCGGGAAGGGAAGGCCTGAACGCGCTGCTCCAATGGCCCGATCGAACAGCGCCGCCCACTCGATGCGCCCGTGGCGCTTCCAGGCTTCGTGCACCGCCGCGAGAACCCCCGGCACGCCAACCGACCCGGCGCCGACACCCATGTGGATGCCGTCCGCATAGTCCGGAAGGTATATCCGTCTGATCCCCTGGCCTCTACTCGTCGGGGGCTCGAGGGGCATCGCAGCGTTCCCGTCGATGATCTCGGTGTCGCCTTCCGGTGTACGCAGCGCGATGAAACCGGTGCCGCCCATTGATGCAAAGAAGGGCTCGGACACCCACGCCATGACCGCGGCGGCAAGGCACGCGTCGACGGCATTGCCGCCCGCCGAGGTGACATCGGCCGCGGCCTCCGCTGCCGGCGGGCTTCCTGCTGCTATTCCCATTCGTGGAGGCATGGCCGAAGGTTAGCCCCCTCCCTCTACACTCTGGCCATGTCTCCCACCGAGCCCATGATCCTCGGAGCCCATGTGCCGTCGGAGGATCCTCTCGAGGCGGCTTCCATCCTTGGCACCGGGTGCATTCAGATGTTCGTTGGCGACCCCCAGTCGTGGAAGAAGCCGCCCCCGCGCACCGACGCCGAGGTGCTCCGCGCGTCGGAGGTGACCATCTATGTGCATGCTCCCTATCTCATCAACGTCGCATCGCCCAACAACCGCGTCCGCATCCCGTCGCGCAAGATCCTCGCCGGCGCGCTCGAGAGCGCCGAGGCGATCGGTGCGGCTGCCGTTATCGTCCACGCCGGACACGCCGAAGACGGGATCAGCCGTGGCTTCCGCCGATGGAGGAAGGTGTTCGAGGAGCTCGAGAGCGCCGTGCCGATCTACATCGAGAACACCGCGGGTGGGACGAATGCGATGGGGCGCAACATCGATGTGCTCGAGGAGCTGTGGAGCCATCTCGAAGACTTCGATGTCGGTTTCTGCTTCGACACCTGTCATGCCCACGCCGCCGGGGAGGACTTGAGCGATGCAGTGGAGCGGGCGCGCCGCGCCACCGGACGGATCGACCTCATGCATGCGAACAGCTCGAGAGATGCGCCAGGTACGGGCGCCGACCGTCACGCGAACTTCGCCGACGGGACCATGGACCCGGATGGCATTGCGGCGATGGTCGCCGCCTCCGGCGCGCCTGCGGTCATCTGCGAAACCCCCTGGCCTTCGATAGCATCCGACGTCGAATTCCTGAGGGAGCATCTGACCCAAGCAACCCAATGACCGGGGGCTCAGCCTGCTGCCCGGAGCAGCATCTCCTGCAGCCACCCGAGCCAGTGCAGGGTCGCCAGCGCCGGAGCTCGTCTGTCGCCGGGGTCGACATCCGAAGACATCAGCTTCTCGGTGACATCCAGCCGGGCCCCGATCGCCAGCCGGAGGTCGGTCAGGACCGAAAGCCAGGAATCGACGTCGGCGGCCTCCAGGGTGACGTCGAGGCCGCCCTCCGTCTCGAGGCTACCGGTCATCTTGTCCAGAGCCGCCAGCTTCGCCGCACCCAGATCGTCCTCGGTGAGCGCCCTGAACTCCGCGGCCTCCGCGGCGCCCGTGTGGGCATCGGGAAACAAGCGTTGCATGACCGGGTCCTCGGACTCGTGCGCGAGGAGCATCGTGCGCATCTCGGCCGCCAGCCGGCGCAGCAATTCGACCTCGTCGGCGCCGAGCCGCACCCGCACTCCACTGTCCCGGGCCCGCTTGAAGCGCGGCACTAGCGCCTCGCCGCCCGACGTGCCGACGCGCCCCTTACACGACCAGGCACTAATCGCTCTTTGAGATCGTGGCCCACAAGCCATAGGCATGGAGCCGGTAACAGTCCATCTCGGCCCTCTCACGGGCGCCGCTCGACACCACGGCGCGGCCTCGATGATGGACATCGAGCATCAACTCGGTCGCCTTTGCGTGCGAGTAACCGAACAGCTTCTTGAACACCCAGGTGACGTAGGACATCAGATTGACGGGATCGTTCCACACGATCACGAGCCAGGGTTTATCCAGCCGGTCGGCGATATTGGTCTCTTGGGTGCGTTCGGGGGCCTCTGTCGTCGACGCCATCGAGCCATGCTGCCATGCCAAGGCGGGGCCGGGGGCCTCGGTCACGGACTTACTTAACGGTAAGTAAGTCTATTCGCTTCACACAAAGTCCAGAATCTTGTCCCCTTGGCGTAACGCGGGCACCGCCATCTGAGTCTGTACAGGGAACGGCCCGAATGAGGGGCTCGTTCCAGGCGGCTGGCCTGGGCGTCTGATTTACGCCAAAAGGGGAGGTCTGCGTCAGCAATGGAGGTGAGCGTCATTACGGTTGACCTACTTGCCGACGCGACCGACGAGGAGCTGGCCGCCCTCGTCACCGAGGACTTCGACGCGTTCGCGGAGTTGTACGGACGTTACCTGTGTCCCGTCTACCGCTTCGTGCGCTCGCAGACACCCGAGGACAGCACGGCGGAGGACCTGACCGCTCACGTCTTCTTCAAGGCGATCTCATCCGCAGGCACCTTTCGCGGCGACGGAACCTACAGGTCCTGGATCTTTCGAATCGCCCATAACGAGATCCACTCGTGGCGCAACGGGAAAGCCCGCTCGGTGGTCGCTCTCGAGGAACTGCCCGAGAGCGTCGATCCCACCCCTTCGCCGGTTGCGCAGGCGATCACGCAGGAAGATCGGGGAATGGTGTGGCGCAAGGTGGCCGAGCTGCCGCCGGCTCAGAGAGAGGTCGTTGCCCTGAGGTATCTGCAGGATCTCGACATCGAGGAGATCTCCGGCATCACCGGAAGAAGCCGGGGGGCCGTGCGAATCCTCTTGCACAGGGCCCGCCTCAAGCTTCGGCACAGCATGGAAGGAGACGTGGGATAGATGGAGGTATACGAGACAAGGGTGGAAGAGTCTCTGGCCCGGCCCGTTCCCAGGGCGGCTTTCTTCGATGAGCTGCTGGTGGCGCTGCGGGAGATGTGGGAGATGCCCATCGGTCCGGAGGTGCACGACGACGAACGAGCCCACAGTGGCCTCATCGTGGCCGGTTCGGTGGCGGCTGCGGCCGCCGGTGTGGGCGCGGCGGGGGCCTGGTACGGCTTTAGGAAGCGGCACCGGCGCGGGAGCGTGGCATGAAGGCCGGGTTGTGGCCGGGGCAGGGAATCCCGGCGCGCACCGTCCTGGAGGGCCTTCCCGCGGGTCACGGCCTGCTCCGGGGGGCCAGGGAGATTCTCGGCTATGACCTCCGGCGCCGTGTTGAGATCGCCGGCCGGCGCAAGGGCGCACTGCTCCCGACCGCGCTGGCGCAACCCGCGATCTTCGTTGCCGGGATCATCTCCTGGCGCGACCGTGGAGATACCGGTTGCACCTGGCTGGCCGGACACAGTGTGGGCGAGTACGCAGCGCTTGTGGCAGGGAGTGCAATGTCTTTTGAGGACGCGCTGCGCGTCGTCCGGGTTAGGGCGGACGCCATGGAGGCGGCGAGCAGATCCGCCGACACCGGGATGGCCGCCGTGCTTGGGTTGAGCCTCGAGCAGGTGGCCGCTATCGCCGGCCGGGCGGGGGTGGCGGTGGCGAACGACAACGCCCCCGGCCAGGTGGTCGTCGCCGGAGCCCAGTCCGCCCTGACCGAAGCGGCCACCCTGGTGCGCGCCGCCCGCGGGCGCTCGATATTGCTCGAAACCGCGGGCGCTTTCCACACCGACGTCATGGCTTCGGCCGAGGCGCCCTTGAGACGTGCTCTGAGGGACGCCGAGATCCGGGAGCCTGCGACTCCGGTGATCTCGAACGTGACTGCGCACCCCTACAACGGGGTGGAGGAGATCCGAGATCTCCTCGGTCGCCAGCTCACCTCCCGGGTGCGCTTTCGCGAGTCGCTCGAATGGATGTGGGCGGAAGGGGCCCGTGAATCCGAAGACTTCGGTCCGGGGCAGGTTGCGGCCGGCATGGCCGCTCGTACGTTCAAATCGCTAGAGAGCTCGGAGGTCGCAGTAAATGCTTGATTCAGCCATCGCCCCACACGAGACCGTGTTCGCGGCGCCCGAAACCACGACGATGCTCGAACGGGTCGTCGTGGCCCCGTGCGCGGGGCGTTTTGCGCCGATGTCTCCCGAGGATTTTTCGACCGAGGGCGAGTGGGTCGAGCCGGGCCAGGTGCTCGCCGAGATCGTCAAGGCCGGCAAGCCCCAGCCTGTGCGATCGCCTTTCCGTGGCTGGGTCATGGGGATGCTGGCTCTTCCGGGCCAGCCCGTTCACCAAGGAGAAGCCCTTTTCTGGGTTTCCGGCCGGTGACGGGCGTCGCCATCACCGGAACGGGGATGGCGCTTCCGCAGGCGGAGCTCTCCAACGCTGACCTTGCGGTGCGCCTCGGGGTTGACGAGACCGGCATCTTCACCCGCACCGGAATCCGCACCAGGCGCATAGCCGGCGAGGACGAAACCACCGCCTCTCTCGGAACCGAGGCCGCTCTAGGGGCGCTGAAGGCTGCGGGCGTCCCCGCCGGGGACCTGGACATGGTCATCGTCGCCACCTCGACCCCGGACTATCAGATGCCGTCGGCGGCATCGCTCGTCCAGACGCGACTGAACGCCGGGAGGGCGGGCGCCTTCGACCTCAACGCAGCGTGCTCGGGCTTTCTCTACGCCCTGGCGCAGGGGAGCGCCCTGGTCGAGGCGGGGACGGCCGAACGAGTTCTGGTCGTAGGCGCCGACACCTTGACACGGGTGACCGACGCCGCCGACCCGAAGACCAGCATTATCTTCGGCGACGGAGCGGGCGCGGTCGTGATCGAGAAGGTCGACGAGCCAACCCGGCTCGGGCCCTTCAACCTGTTCTCCGACGGCTCTCTGGCACCGCTTCTCTACATACCTCCCGAGGAGGGTGTGATGAGGATGCGCGGCCGGGAGGTCTACCGCCACGCCGTCGAGGGCATGGCGCAGGCCGTCTGCGACATCCTCGAAGCCTCCGGCTACACCATCGAGGATGTCGATGCCCTGGTTGCGCACCAGGCGAATGCCCGCATCCTCGAGGCTGTAGCAAACCGCCTGGGATTGAAGGAGGAGCGGGTGTTGTCCAATATCGAGCGAGTCGGCAACACTTCGGCCGCCTCGATTCCTATCGAGCTGGCGCTTGCATCGGCCGGCGACCTGCTCGCCGACGACGATGTTGTGATCGTGACCGCTTTCGGCGCAGGATTTGCATGGGGCGCCGGGGTGGTCAGATGGGGATTGGGCGCTGAGGGCGCCGGCCGGAGCTCGGGTGTCTGATCCCGTCGCCCTCGTCACGGGAGGCTCCCGTGGCATCGGCCGGGCCATTGCAATCGCCCTCGCCGAGGGCGGGCGCAGTGTGGCCATCAACTACCGCTCGAACGCAGACGAGGCCAAGGAGACTCTGAGGCTCGTTCAGGCCGCAGGCGGCGAGGGGGTCTGTGTCCAGGGTGACGTGGGAGACTCTGGGGATGTCGACCGCTTCTTCAAGGAGGTCGAGGATTCGCTTGGCCGGGTGGCGGTGCTCGTCAACAACGCCGGCGTCAGAATGGACGGACTGGCATTGAGCATGGCCGACGAGGCTTGGGACAAGGTGATTCGCACCAACCTGTTCGGCACCTTTGCGTGTTGCAGGCGGGCGCTGAGGCCGATGGTCAGGGGCCGCTGGGGCCGGATCGTCAACATCACCTCGATCACCGGGCTGCGGGGCAACCCCGGCCAGGCAAACTATTCGGCGGCGAAGGCGGGCGTGATCGGTTTGACCAGGACTCTGGCGCGCGAGGTCGCCGGGAAGGGGATCACCGTGAACGCTGTTGCCCCGGGGCTGATCGAGACGGATCTGATCTCGGACCTGCCGGCCGAACGGTTCGACGCGCTGGTGGCGGAGACGCCGATGAAAAGAGCCGGAGCACCGAAGGATGTCGCAGGTTTGGTGGCTTACCTCTGCTCGGACGGGGCCAATTATGTAACGGGAAGCACGTTTGTCGCCGATGGGGGACTTACGGCGTAACTACAGAGGAAGACAAAAGGGAGAGGAGCAGGAGCATGGCCAACAGAGACGACATTTTCGGTGCGCTGAAAGAGGGATTGCTCGAGCGCGGAATCGAGGAGGACAAGATCACCTACGAGGCGGATCTGGTGCGCGATCTCGGCCTCGACTCCCTCGACACGGTCGAGGTGACCATGGGACTGGAAGAGCGGTTCGGTGTCGAGATACCGGATACCGAGCTCGAGGAGGTGGCGACCGTGTCCGATGCGGTCGGGCTGGTCGAGAAGAAGATGGCGGTTGGTGCATGACGGATGTCCTCGTAACCGGTCTCGGGGTCGTGACCCCGATCGGAACCGGGACCGAGAAGTTCTGGGAGGGGCTCATGGCCCGTCGCTCGGGCGTGAGGGTCATCCAGAGCTTCGATACCGAGGGGCTCGTCGTGCGCATTGGTGCGGAGGTCGTCGACTTCGATCCAGCCGAGCACATGCCCGTGCGCGAGGTCGGGCGATCCGATCGCTATACGCAGATGGCGATTGCGGCGTCTGATTTCGCCTGGGCCGACTCCCACAGTGAAGGGGCGCATGACCCCGAGCGCTGCGGGGTGATCATCGGATCCGGCATCGGCGGGCTGGCCACTATCGAAAAGGAGCACGGCGCCTTCATGAAGGGCGGCCCCCGGCGGGTGAGCCCATTGACCGTGCCCAAGATGATGGCCAACGCAGCATCCGGGGCGGTCGCCATGAAATTCGGGGTCTTCGGCCCGAACTACTCACCCGTGTCCGCCTGTGCCACGGCCGGTCATGCGATCGGTGAGGCCTATCGCGCCATCAAGTACGGGTCGGCCGATGTCATGCTCGCCGGCGGAAGCGAGGCGGCGCTCACTCCTTTCGCCCTTGCGGCGTTCACCCGGATGGGGGCGCTGTCGAAGCGCAACGACGAGCCCAATAAGGCCAGCCGCCCCTTCGACGCGGATCGGGAGGGCTTCGTCTTCGGTGAGGGCGCCGGCGTCCTGGTGCTCGAAAGCCGGGACTCGGCCGAGCGCAGAGGGGCCGAGGTCATGGCCGAGCTGGTCGGTTACGGTGCCTCGGCCGACGCCTATCACGTCACTCAACCCGATCCCAAGGGCCTCGGCGCCGAGCGGGCCATGCGGGCTGCGCTGACCGACGCAGGGGCAACGCCCGAAGAGGTCGCTTACATAAACGCCCACGGGACGGGAACACCCTTCAACGACCGGATCGAGACGGTTGCGATCAAGAACGCGTTCGGGACCGAGGCCAAGCGCATACCGATCTCCTCTACGAAGTCGCAGACCGGCCATCTCCTGGGGGCTGCTGGGGCGATCGAGGCCGCTGCTGTGGTGGTTGCCCTGCAAAAGGGGATCGTGCCGGGGACGATCAACCTGGACAAGCCCGATCCCGAGTGCGACCTGGATTACGTCCCCGAGGGGCCGCGGGAGGTCAAGCCCGGCCTTGCCCTGAGCAACAGCTTCGGCTTCGGCGGACAGAACTCGTGCCTGGCCTTCAGGCCGGCGTAGCGTGCTGGGCGTTGACGTCGTCGATGTCGCGCGCCTGAGCTCGAGCCTCGAGCGCTTTCCCGTGCTCGAGGAGCGCCTGTTCAGCGAACAGGAGAGGTCCTATTGCCGCTCTTTCCCCGAACCGGCCGAGCACTTCGCCGGGACGCTTGCGGCGAAGGAGGCGGTGATCAAGGCTCTTGGTCTGGGGCCGTTGGTGGCCTGGGCGCGCCGAATCGAGGTGAACCGGGACGAGCACGGCGCGCCGAGCGTGACCATTCAGGGAGGCGAAGGGGCGGCGCGCCGGGTTGCCGTCTCCATCTCCCACGACGGGCCCGTGGCCGTGGCGGTGGCCCTCGATCTCGGGGGCCGGCCTCCCTAGCGGTCCATGGCTGCGTGCACCGGATGTCCACCGAACTCGTTGCGGAGCGCAGCCAGGAGCTTGTTCGAGAACGACTCGTCCTGGCGGGAGGCGAACCGACTGAACAGCGACAGGGCGATGGCCGGGGCCGGCACCGCGTTCTCGAGCGCGGTCTCTATCGTCCAGCGCCCTTCGCCCGAGTCCTCGACGTAGTCGTCCAAGCTGGCTAGGTCGGGGTCCTTGGTGAGCGCGGATGCGGCGAGGTCCAGGAGCCACGACTGCACGACGCTGCCGTGACGCCACAACTCTGCGATCTGACCCAGGTCGAGGTCGAAATGAGCGCTCGAGCGCAACAGCTCGAAGCCTTCGCCGTAGGCCTGCATTAGCCCGTATTCGATGCCGTTGTGCATCATCTTGACGAAGTGGCCTGCGCCCGGGGGCCCGACGTGCGCGTACCCCTGTTCGGGCGCAAGCGTTGCGAAGATGGGCTCTAGGCGCTTGAAAGTGTCGTCCTCGGCGCCAACCATGATGCAGTAGCCGTTCTCCAGGCCCCAGATCCCGCCCGACGTCCCGGCATCGGCGAAGCCAACGTCCTTGGCTGCGAGGTTGGCGGCGTGCTCCATGCTCTGGCTGTAACGAGAATTGCCCCCGTCGATCAGAGCGTCCCCCGGCTCCAGGAGCGAGGCCAGTTCGTCTATCGTGTCGGTCGTGATGGCTCCCGCAGGAACCATCACCCACACCGCCCTCGGCGCACGCAGCTTGCCGGTGAGGTCGGTGAGCGATTCTGCCCCGGCCGCACCCTCTGCAACGCTCTTCTCGACCGCTTCGGGGTTCACGTCGTAGACCACCACCTCGTGGTCGCCGCCGAGCAGGCGCGTCGTCATGTTGGCGCCCATCCGTCCCAGCCCCACCATCCCGATCTGCAAGATGACCTCCTCGTGATCGCATTGACCTTCGGCTCGTGAACGGCAAGGCTAGTGCCTCGTCGCGCAAATCTCGACTGCGTCCGCTACTTTGGCGACGAAGCATTAGTCGCATCCGGCGTGCCGGTGGGCGGATGCCGAAAAGCTGCGGTCATGCTGCCGGAAAGGCGAGGTCGGATCAGACATTGAGTGATGTCGAGATACGGGACATGCAATCCAAGGACTGGGACCGCGTGCGGGCCATATACGAAGAGGGCATCGCATCCGGCGACGCCACCTTCGAGACAGAGGCGCCGGACTGGGCCGGCTGGGACCGTTCGCATCTGGATCGGGCACGGTTGGTTGCATGCATGAACGGCAGCGTGAATGGATGGGCGGCGCTGAGCCCGGTTTCGACCCGCTGCGTCTACGGTGGCGTGGCCGAGCTCAGCGTCTACGTTGCAGCCCAAGCGCGCGGGCTCGGTTTCGGCAGGGCGCTGGTGGGCGCCCTGATCCCGGTCGCGGAGCTCGAAGGCATTTGGACTGTTGAGGCGGGCGTCTTCCCGGAGAACGCCACCAGCATCGCCTTGCTCGAAAGCTCCGGATTCCGGGTGGTCGGCATCCGGGAGAAGCTCGGGCGTTTGCACGGACGATGGAGGGACGTAGTCCTCCTAGAGCGTCGGAGCCCGAACGCGTTCGGCTAAATGCCCTGCACGTCGGTAGCGGTTCGTAGGGCGCTCTGCCGTTCCAACTCGGCATTGAGCTCGCCTCCGATGAGGATCGCAAGCGCGCTCAGATAGAGCCACAGGATCAACACGACGACTCCACCGAGCTCCCCGTAGGTCTTTGCGTAGTTGCCCAGGCCCCCGACATAGATTGTCAGGCCGACGGCGGCCAGCAACCAGATGAAGGCGCCCACCAGGCCGCCGGGGCTCACCCACTTCCAATGTGGTGTGTCGCGTTTGGGGCCGATGGCGTAGAAGATCGAAAACATCAGGATCAACGCGACCACGGTCACCGCCCAGCCGAGGATGGTGAACCAGGTCGAGTCCCCGAAGGAGAAGAACGGCGACGGCACGGTCCCCAGGAGGCCGGTGACGACGATCAGCGCAAACGCAACCAGCCGCTTCATCACGAACTTCCGGTCCTCGGGGATGTCATAGGCGATGTTCATCCCGGCCTGCAGCGCAACCATGCCGGAGGATGCGCTCCACAACGCCACGGCTATTCCGAAGAACGCCGCGATCAGTGACGCTCCCTCCGGAGCGCTCTGTGCCTCGTTGAGCGCCGTCGTCAGAATGACTCCCGCATCCCCTGGAAGGGTCGATGAGATCGACGACGTGACTTCGTCGAGGAAGGCGTCGCTCACGTCGATCAGTCCGAGGACCCCAACCGCCGCGATCAAACCGGGGAAGATCGCAAGGAAAAAGTAGTAGGCCATGCCCGCGGCAACAAGGGTGACGCGATCGCCCTTGATCTCTTTGACGGTGCGCACGAGCGTCTGACGCCAATCGGGCGCGGGGAGCTCCAACGGAGAGTCAGGCCCTGGGGGGCCCTGCTTCTGGGATGGGATCGGGCCCTCCGGCAGATCATCCACGGTTGGCTCTTCGGCCGGCACAGGGCGTGGGAGGGCCGCGCTCTCAGGCTCGGGATGCCCGGCATTGGGCGCGGCGGAGGGTGCCGGGGCCTGGGACCTCAGGGACGAGATCAGGGCCCTGGCGACGATGAGCCTTGCTACCAGCCTTCCGACGATGGTCATGGCCCTCCCCACTCTTCCCCGGACGGACGGCCGTGATTCTAAGGGGGAAGGCCCCGCCCATGGGCTGCATTCGCGGCCTCTTCCAGCTTGGCTCTGGTTTCATTCGCAAGGCCGCGCGCCGTGGCTGCCTCGTCGGCCGCGCGTCGGGCCACCTCTTCGGCGCGTGCCAGCTCCGCTCGAGCGCGCTCTGCCTCGGCCTCGGATCGACGGGCGGCGTTCCCCAGCTCCGACGCCGCCTGCTCGGCGGCGCCTGCTGCCTCTCTCAGCGCGTCCAGTTTCTCGGCGTCTGCGTCCCCGGCCGGCTCCTCGTCGATGGCCGAGGACAAGCCAAAGGCGGAGCCGAGGCTCTGAACGCTCAGCTCGTTTACGAGACGTCCCTGCAGCAGGAGCTCTCTGTCCTGTTCGTCACCACCGGTGTAGAGCGCCTGAGACACTTTTTGCAGAGTCGCCTGAGACGATGTCACGCCGCCTACCGAAAGGATGTCTTTTGCGGCGTCCACGAGCTCGGCGACAAGGCGCCTTCTCATCTCGGTCGCCGAACGCAGGTCCTCTGCGTTGCCCGTTGCCCCACCACCGATGTAGGTGGCGACAAGCCGCTCGACAGTGTCTTTGTTGCGACGAGACAACTGATTGAGCGTCCACGCGACAATGCTGGGCTTGCGGAGCGACTTGATGGCGCGCGCTTCGGCCTTGTCTCCGCCTGCGGCCACGCGCGCGGCGAGCACGTTGCGGGACGAGGTGAACTCGGCGAGAGGCAACCCGAAAAGATCATCGATCCCTTCAACCATGGCTCGATTTTACGACGACGACGCCGCCGCCGCCGGGTTCCCCACGCACCCTTAGTTATGGTGCGGGCGGTGTAAGTAGCTTGTCTACGCGCGCTTCCTGCCGCGCGCTCGTCATACCGACAACCCTGATCGCCAGGATGCCGGCCAGCGCGCTCAGTCCGCTGGCGAGAGCAGCGATCAACAGGTTCGCCTCGGCCTGCTGGGCGGGGCCGGAAACCAGGCTGAGCGAACGCATAACTGAGAGGTCGTACAAAGACACAAGGGGTCCCAGACCCATGAGCCTGCTTCCCACAAGCGCACACCACCACACCAGGAAGATGCCGGGAACCGCCTTTCCCCTCCACAGACCGGACCCATAGGCCGGTCGTTCCGGATCACTCGCCCTCCAAATGTCGTTCATGATCTGCTTGGGCCGCCACAGGTTGACTATTGGGATCACCCAGGACGCCAGCGCCCACACTCTGGAGAATCGCAGACGCTCGATTCCCAGGTGAGGAAGATTTGTGTAGGCACGGTAGAACCACACGACGAACATCAACGCAACCGCTATAAACACTAGCAATTGAGCTCCGGTGACCCACCTTGGGACTATGGCTGAGCGCGCCGCCGCCCTGGGATGGGGGCTTCCTGCGATGGACATGAAGTCGAGACCGCTGATGACTGCGACCACAGCATCGAGTACGGCGCTTCCCAGCAGCCACCTTTGGAGTTGCTTGGATCTAGCGGCAAGGGATTGAAATCCGATCAGATATCGAGGTGGTGTGAAAACGGGCTCAGGTTTGCCTGCTTGCTGGGGAGGTGATGGACCAGCAAGCCGCTCGAAGGCAAGGTTCTTGACCTTGTCGAAGACCGCCCGTCTGGTCGAATCCGCCGGCGTGGGACTGGAAGGGGAGGGTACATCGCGTACAACTTCCTTCACCGCTTTGAAGATCATTCCTACCGGGTGACTCGACTCGTTCACATCCTGCCCTGACTGAGGGCGTTCCTGATGTTTCGGGGGGCCCGGCTCCCCGCCCGAGGAGGTTTCCGGTTCCCGCGCAGCCGCCCTCGTGGCAGCGATCAACTCTCTGCAGGTTGCATAGCGGTCTTCTTTGTTGCGCGCCATAGCCGTGTTGAGCACTGCATCGAGACGGGCCGGCAGCGTAGGAACGACGTCGGTCGCCGGAGGCGGATCCTTGAAGAGGTGGGCGTACATGACGGCGGCTGCGCTTGGTCCTGAAAACGGCACCTTGCCGGTCAGGCATTCGTAGAAGACACACCCCAGACCGTAGACGTCGGTCCTGGCGTCGACCTGGGCGCCTTCGATCTGCTCGGGTGCGGCGTACTCGACGGTCCCCAAGAAGGCGCCGGAGTCGGTCATGGATGCCTCGGACGAAGCCGGCTTGGTGAGCCCGAAATCGGTCAAATAGATGTGACCGGCCTCCTGCTGTTCCTCCGATGGCACCACGAGAATGTTGCCGGGTTTGACATCTCGATGCACCAGCCCGCGGGCGTGAGCCGCATCGAGGGCCCTTGCCAATTGGTCGACGACCGCAACCGAGCGCTCCAGTCCGAGCGCGCCCTCTTGCCGGAGCACGGTCTTCAGGTCAGATCCCTCTACATAGCGCATGACGATGAAGAGGATGCCCTCGTGCTCGCCGGCCCTGTAGATAGGAACGATGTTGGGATGGTCAATGGATGAAGCAAGACGCGATTCCCGGATGAAGCGTTTCCGGAAGGCGTCGTCCTGTGCAAGCTCGGGTGGCAGGATCTTGAGCGCCACGGCCCGGTCGAGATGGGTGTCCCTCGCCCGGTAGACGACACCCATTCCCCCCCGGCCGATCCTGCCCTCTATCCGGAAGCCGGCGACCTCCATCCCAAGGTTCGGGTCTGGAGTTTCGTGGCGCCCAAGTTTTCCGCCCCGTTGTTCGGCCATCACCGGTCACCTTGAGTATCCCTGCCCGATTTGGACGGGTGCCGCTCCCGCAGGGAGGGTCGCCCGCTTCATCCGCTGCCATACTTACCACTCTGCCACTCAGACGGCTAATCGCGGAGGGGGAAGTATGCCAGATATTATGGTTCGTCAGCAGGAAGGCGAGCGGCTCGAGATTTCGATTCGAGATCATCGGTTCGCCATTGCTCCTCCGACGGAATCAGGCGACGGAGACGTATCTCCCATGGAGCTGCTCGTGGCGAGCCTCGGCGCGTGCATGGAATTGAAGGCAACCCATTTTCTGCGGCGAAGTGGGATAACGGGTGCCGTGACGGTGATTTGCGAGTTCTCCATGAGCGAGAAGTACTCGGATCACATCGAAAGCCTGCACTTCGTAGTGAAGGTGCCCGAGGGGATCCCCACGGGGCGGAGAGAGGCGGTCGTCAGGGTTGTAAGAACCTGCGCCGTCCACAATCCTTTGCATATGACCCGTCACGCAAGCGTGAGCGTGCGGGATGAAGAAGGTAGCGAGCACTCGGAAGACATGCAGGACAAGTTGCTGGCGTCCAGTCACGACTGAACTCAAGGAGGGTAAATGTTCAAGAGCATTCTGCTGGCAGTGGATGGTTCGGAGCATTCCGACAAAGCCGTCGATGCAGTGCGGGACCTTGCTCAGCAATTTGACAGCGATCTCCTGGTTCTGCACGTCAGAGAGCGGTTGGTGACCCGGCGCGGCGTCAGCGAAACTGCCGTCGAAGAGGTCGGAGTGGCAATGGATCTGGCTGAGTCCTTGAGGAGCGAGGGGATCACGGCTCGAGCCGAGGAGCCGCTGGTTCCACACGGGCGCATTGCCCAGGAAATCACAACTGTGGCCGAAGCGATGAAGCCGGATGTGATTGCGATGGGATCGCGCGGCCTTTCAGACGTGGGTGGGTTCTTCCTTGGAAGCGTGACCCACAAAGTGCTCCATCTGGCCCGTTGTCCCGTCCTGGTGGTGCGTTGATCTGGGGATCACCGTTGACGAGCAGACCGGACAGAAATGGGGCTCCTCCTCCATAAGGTAGCCGGACCGATTGCACGTCAGACAGAACACTGGGGTGGCCATACTGCTCCTTTCTCATTGCCCCGACGCTGGCAAACGAGCCCAACGTTCAAGGATTGTCGAATGTTTGTCAAAGGTACTCTTAGAGGGGACGCAAGGGGGGCCCCAAAGCCATGCAAAATGGCGGACGGGTGATTTTTGCGCGAACGACTCCGGGGACGAGGTGGCGGTGACTGACGGCAAGCTAAAGGTCGCCGAGGTCGCTGCCTTGATCGGTGTACCCGTGCCGACGATCAGGTCGTGGGAGAAGCGTTACGGGTGGCCACGCCCTGCCCGAACCCAGGGAAATCACCGTCGCTACGACCCCGCCGAGGTCGAGCAGCTTCGGGCGCTGCGAGACGAGATCTCTAAGGGGAGGTCGGCTCAACGCGCGGTGGTTCTCCTCCAGCAGATCGCCCACCGGCGCAGCGATGACTACGTGGGGGAGATTGTCCGTGCGGCCATCGCAATGGACCAGGACGGCATCACGCATGCATTGGCGGTGGCCGAGACGGCCATGAGTGTCGAAGAAGCGGTCGAGGGGGTGGTGCTGCCCGCGCTGCGGGAGATTGGCCGTCAGTGGGAGCAAGGCCGATGCAACGTTGCCGGGGAGCACATCGCCACACGACACATCAAGCAATGGCTTGGAACGCTCCTCGAGCGCCACCGTCCGCAGACGTCCAAGGGTGCGATTCTCATGTGCACCGGTCCGGCCGATTTTCATTCGCTGGCCCTGGAGGCCTTTTCCCTGCTCTTGGTGCACCGGAACTGGAATCCCATCGTCCTAGGGGCTCAAACTCCGGTCGCTTCTTTGGTGGAAGCGACCCGGGCCCTCGAGCCACGGGCCGTGGTCGTCGCCTCCCACATGGCCGCCACCCGACGGCCGGCAATCGACTCGCTCAAGGCCGTCGCCTCGCTCGGGACTGTCTGCGTTTTCTTTGCCGGGAACGGCTTTGCTCCCGTCCGGAGCCGGCGCGGGGTGCCGGGTTCCTATCTTGGAGCGGACATGACCGCTGCCGCCGGCCTCATCGACCGGACGGTTGCAGGTCAGCCGGTCCTTGCCTGAGGCATCGGCGCCCGACTTCCGGCGAGCGTCAGCGCCACGGCGATCAGCAGCAACGGCAGGACGACCCCGAAGGCGCCGGCTATTCCGGCGACATCGGCAAGCGCTCCGAGCACAAAGGGGGCGACGAGGATTGCTCCAGCGGCGGCAAGCGCCAACCTGGCGGTGGCTGTCTCGAGCCGCTCGGGGGCGGACGCCACCGCGACGGAGACACCGAGCGGGTAGACGCTCCCCACGCCCAGTCCCGTGAGGGCCAACCCCATCACCCCTACGGGCGGTGTCGGGGCCAGCCACAGCAGCGGGAACCCCGCGAGGGCAAGGGACAGGCTTGCCGTCAGCAGGATCGGCCCCGGCAAAGCGCGCGCCAATCGACTGGCCACAATCCGCCCGGCCAGCATGGCGCCGAAGTAAGCGGTCAGCGCAGCCGCTGCCTCCGAACGCCCCATCCCAACTCCGTTCTCGAGGAAATCCGCGCCCCAGTAGGCGATGCACCATTCCACCGAGACGCCAAGCGCCAGCACCGCCCAATAAATCCAGAAGCGCCTCGGCAAACCCGGGCAGGTCGCCGGTTGCGCCGGTTCTTTCCGGCCGGCCGCCTCCATGGACTCGAGGCGGTAGTTCGCCGCAAGGAGTACCACAGCGATGAAGGGCGGCGCGAATGCCGCGCGCCAGCCAAGCCCGGAGGCGGCGCAAAAGCCGACCGCGAGGGACGCCATGATTGCGCAGGCGCTGGCGGCGACATTGGACTCGGTGATCGCCACGACACTCTCGGTTCCGTGGCGGTCGCTCAGAACCGCCTGTGTGGTGATCAGGAGCAGCGCGCCGAAGAATCCCATCACAAACGAACCCGTGATCGTCCCCCCCGGCGCAGGGGCAGCCGTTAGCAACAGGGCCCCAACGGCCATGCCCGCGGCGCCGCCCCACAGTGTGGGAGCCCGGCCCCAACGCGCCTCGAACCGCTCTCCGCTGACGCCTACAAGCACTCCGCCACTTGCAAATGCGCTGAAGTGAAGGCTTGCGACGGTGTAGCTGAGGTGTTGTTCCGCGCGCAGAAAGGGCATCAGTGGCCCGAGAACCGTCTCGAAGTAGGCGAAGTAGCCGACCAATCCATAAGCCGCCCAGGTAACACGGTACCGGGTAAAGGCTCCGCGCGGCACATCTTCTTTCACGCTAAATGGTTTCGACGAAAGCCGCCACACGCCTTAGTGCATACTCGATCATCCATCGACCGATACCTTAACCATGTCTGTCTTTTCGACACCTCATCCATCAGCTCGCAAATGGAAGCGTCCGGCGGAGGAGGTGACTTGGAGCGACGCACCCTTAGGGATCAGCGGCCTCGCTGGTCCGAAAGCCCTATCACAGCTGGGGGAGAGGTCCCGGTCCCCGCTCACCGGGGGCGCTGTGCAAGAAGCAGGCGAATGCTCTGGCGTCCTCCGTCGAGCCGAACGGCAGGACAGTCATCGGCTGCACGTAGGATTGAAGCTTGGATAACAGCCTGACGCTCTTAGTTGATTCCTCCAGCCTCATATATAGGGCCTTCTTCTCAAATCCGGAAACCATCCGAGCCCACGACGGTACTCTCATGAACGCAACCTATGGATTCCTGCGCATGCTGAGCCGCCTCGTATTCGATTGGGATCCCGACTTCGTCTGTTGCGCCACCGATGAAGACTGGAGACCCGAATGGCGTGTGCGGCTCATTGACACCTACAAGTCATCGCGTGCACAGCCAGGCAGCGCGCAAGAACAAACAGAGCGTCATCTCGATGCTCAGACGCCTGTCTTGTATCAGATACTGGCGCTGTGCGGCGTGCCGGTCGCAGGCCATCGCGGTTATGAGGCCGAAGACGTCATCGGAACGCTGGCGGCCCGCGCGCCGGGTCGTGTTGCGATCGTCTCGGGCGACCGTGATTTATTTCAGCTTGTGCATGATCCCGCCATTTTCGTGTTGTATCCGAAGCGCGGGGTGAGCCTCGTGGACCGGGTGGACGAAAGTTATATCGAGACGCGCTTTGGGATTCCCGGGCGGGCGTATCGGGACTATGCCGTGCTGCGAGGTGATCCGTCCGATGGCTTGCCCGGAGTGCGCGGCATCGGTGAGAAGCTCGCCAGTTCTTTGATTGCCCGTTACGGAAGCCTCGATGCCGTGATGGCAGCGGCAGCCGACGCCGGCGGGCATGTTGCGTTGGGGAAGGTCTACGGCTCGTTCGATTACATCAAGAGAGCCCTGGAGGTGGTGACCATACCCACGGACCTGCCCCTTCCGGCGTTGGACCTGACGCGCCCAAGGGAACAACCGAGTGAAGCCGTTTATGCCTTGGCCGAGCGAAACGGGATAGTTGATCCTGTCTCTCGCTTGACAAAGGCGCTGATGTCGGAGCGCGGAGCTGTCACCGAAGACTTCAGGTAAACGTAGTTGTGCGGATTGGGGGTCTACAGCGGGCTAAGAGATCTCAGCTCGCCTGTGACTGAGCGATGTTGACCATCCAGGGGATGCCGAACCGATCCACGCACATGCCGAATTCGTCACCCCACATCTGCTTCTCCAGGGGGAGGGACACGGTGCCGCCTTCGGACAGTTTCTCCCAGTAGCTGCGCAACTCGCCGGCGTCGTCCCCGCTCAGGCTCACAGCGATGTTGTTCCCGGGGCTGTGTTCCATCCCAGGTGGGGTGTCGGCGCCCATGAGCGTGAATCCTTTGTCGGTCTCGAGCATGCTATGCATGATCCCGTCGGCGTTGGGAGAGTCCTGTGGCCCGTACTCCCCAAAGGTGTTCAGTGCCAAGGTGCCTCCGAAGACGGTCTTGTAGAATTCCATAGCTTGCCGTGCGTTGTTGGAGAAGCTGATGTAGGGATTGAGACGAGTGGCCATCGGATGCTCCTTTAAGTCGTGAGAGAGGCAAGAGCTGTAAGACTAGCGGATGACCGATCCCCCTCCTGACCGGACGTTGGAAGCTGCTATCGATCCAGATCCCGCTAATCCGTTCCGGCCCTCCGCCGGAGAGTGCCTCCGGACCTGGTTCGTCGAGGAAGATTCGCCGGGGTTGCTCAGTAGAGAGTCTAGTGCGAGCGCGCCGGCCGCATCGGCCGTCAGCTTTCGGCCCCTCTCCCATGCCTCGTCGAAGGCGGCGTTGCCTGGCCCCCGTGTCCGTCGGCTGCTATGCGAGCTCCCCTGTGCACGACTTCTCCGACGTAACCCTCTTGGATAAGGTGAGGCGTTCCCGTGTGGACGCCCATGCGCACCCGGATCGGGGTCGAAGAGAAGGCCTCTTGAGCCTCGAGCGCGGCCGCGACCGCGCCCGGGCCAGTCGGGAACGCATAGAAGAAGGCATCACCCTGGGTGTCGACCTCGACCCGCCGTGGCGGACGAAGGCATCCCTCACAGTCCGGCGATGTTAGGCGAGCGCGGCTGCGTACCCCTGTGCTCCCAAGTCGTGCAAGAGCTGGGTGGATCCCTCGATGTCGGTGAAGGCGAAAGTGACGGTTCCGGTAGGGAAGACTTGAGCCCAAACACCCATGATGCGCCGGAACGGTGGTACCTGTCGAGGTGGAAAGCGGCGTGGGCGGATGAGTGGCCCTGTGCTGCGGGCCGGCCATGTCGCAGGCCCGGGCCTGTTGACCCGACGGGAGTGAGAATCGCCTACAACTGCGAGTCCCCCGGCGCCGGACTGGGGGTACAGCCCGATACTTGGAACGCTGGCACTGAGCGAACGAGAGTCACCGACAACTCCGGGCGGGACGCGCACCCTGACTGGGGCACTCGCTGTGGTGGCTGAGCGGCCGTTGGACAGTGCACAGCGAGCGCCCACCTGCTCGGATCGGCCGCCATCGGGGCTAGAGAGAAGCGAACTTGTTCGGGCTCGCATGGGGGGAGATAATGGCTCAAGCATGGCAAGAGCCCTGGTCGCCAGCCGTCGCGCGTGGGACCCTAGACTCCTTCACGAAGACTGACGCACGGAGGCTTCCGGTTCTGCGAGGGGGTGGCCTAGTGGGACAGGCACGGTTGAGGATTTCACTCAAGTCCTGGGCCGTCTTGAGCGCCAGCCTGTGCGCCTTGATGCTCGTCGCCGGAGAAGCCTCCCCTGCATCAGCACAGACCGTTACCTGTTTTGGTAAGGACGCCACCATCGTCGGTACTGAGTTCGGCGACGACTTAGAAGGCACCCCCGGAGACGACATCATCGTCGGACGAGGGGGTGTCGACGAAATCCATGGTCATGGAGGAGACGACCTCATCTGCTCCGGTCCGGGTGCTGGTGCGGAGGAGCAGTTGCTGATCGGAGGCGCAGGCGACGACAAGCTAAAGAGCGGACGCCACGGCGATCTCCTGTATGGGGATGCTCATGGAGATGGCATTTCCCATCCCAAGGGTCGTGACGTCCTCCTTGGAAGAGGGTCTCGGGATTACATCTATGGAGGGCCTTCACGAGACCGCTTGCGTGGGGGAACCGGGAGCGACGCTCGAGTCAACGGTGAGGGTGGCGACGACACCGCCAGAGGCGGACGAGGTGATGACATAATCCATGGTGAGGCTGGCGACGACGTCTTGTTTGGTGGGCGTGGGAAAGATGAACTCACGTTCACCGAGAACTGTTGCGACTATTCCTACGATTCTGGCTCAGTGGTCGTGAACCTCGCCCGGGGCATCGCAGTTGCAGAGGACGGGACGGACTCACTCGGCTACTTTGAGTTGGTCATCGGCTCGGAAGCCGATGACATCCTCAGGGGCGGAAAGCGTGCCGATCAACTGAACGGGAATCTGGGCTCCGACATACTGCGTGGGCGTCGGGGTAACGACGACCTATCCGGCTTCAATGGCCACGATAACCTCCATGGTGGCCGGGGAGACAACAGCAACGACGGCGGCCGCGGCTTTGATGTCTGTCGTGATCCCGGGATAGAAGGAGGGGCGAAGGATTGCGAGTCCTGACCTGGTTCGGGCAGGCGTTACGTGCGCGGTGCCTCTCGCAACAGTCTTCCCTCCCGTAGTGCGTTGCTGTGAATGTGCTCATGCCCCTGCAGCGCCAGTCGCGCCCCCTACGGCTGAGGCATGCTTCTGCTCAGGACCCGCGCATGGCGTGAACCTCGCGCGACAGCGCGGCCCGACGCGCTTCGCCGGTCTCCTCGAGGTATTCGTGCCACCGCTGATCACGCTCGTTACCGAGGCCTCGGACATGAGGTGATCGACGGGATAGCTTCGTTCATCTTCCAGAAGCCGCCGACCGGCGCGTGCGATCTGGCGCCACGTCACCGTGTTCTGCACTCGAAAGGTGACGCACTTCAAGGTCACGCTGCGCGGAGTGGTCCGCACGACCGTGCAGCGTTCCATGCGGCAACCCCGTCGAGCAGAGAGGGCAGTCGAAGATGTTAGCTCGGGCTAGCGGTGCCGGCGCGGCTGTTCAAAGACGACGTCCCCAAGTCCTACCGGCTCGACCTGGTCTCCAGCACCGAGTTCAGCAACGGGACCGTTGGGAGTCCCCTACGGGACCTTCGATCACCTCCGAGGCTTGGCCCCTGTGAAAACGTCCAGGGCCCTCATCGCGGCCGAGGGCAGTGACACCGAAGAGGACAAGTCCTGGTGGCTCAGCGCCCGCGCAGTCGCGACCACAGACCTTTCTTCTCAGTTGGATCGGGGGCAGGATGGATCGAAGCCGGAATGGGGAGTGAAATCCCAGACATCTACGACGCCATCGAGGGCATCCGGGCCGGCGGTGAGGTTCACGTGCTCGCCATTGGCAACCCCACCGCGGGCGGGGGCGCCTTCTATGACGCCTCTCACCGGGGCCGGGCATCATGGCACACGGTCACCCTCTCCGCCTTTGACACCCCCAACCTGTACGGGTTCACCATCCCCGGGGTGCGCGGCCCCCCCAGGACGGCCGCAGCTTCTGCAGTTGTCCGAAGAGGAACTCGATGTCGCGCCCCGGCCCTATCTGGTGATCCGGCGGTGGGTCGAGGAGAAGTTTCTCGAGTGGGCCCAGCAGTCCAGGAGAGATGCGGCGAATCGCTCTTCCCGAACTCATGGTGGGACTAAAGCGACCGCCGTCGCCTGACGCAGGTGCCATCCCTGACCCCCCGCTGGAGGCTGCTGAAGAAAACTCTCAGACAGCGTTCTCCCACAGGCCGAGGGTGTTTCCCTCAGTGTCCTTGAAGTAGGCGAACGCACCCATACCTGGAATCTCCTGCCGGGGTGCGATGACGGTGCCGCCGCCCGCCTCAACCTGCTTCAGGGCTTGATCTATGGCTTCGACTTGCACCGTGATCACGGGTGACGGCGTGTCGGAGGCTCTCTTCATCATGCCTCCGTTGATCGCACCCCGCTCGGTCGGCATCTGTTGATCGTCGACAGACACGGTCCGCACGATCGTGTAGTCCATCCCCTCCATGTCCTCCAGTTCCCAGCCGAAGGTCGACCCGTAGAACTCCTTAGCCCTGGCGATGTCGTCTGCCGGGATCTCGAAATGAACGATCTTGTCCATCTCTCTTCCTCCTCGCCTTAACCAGACCCGGCGCCCGTCAGGACACCCTCGCCACTCAGTCTGTCAGGATATCGGCGGGGATGCCAGCGGGGCGCACGCGCCAGCAGCAGGCGTGCACATGCCCTCATGGCTGCGCATCCGAAG
>JALZIC010000133.1 GCA_030860455.1 Actinomycetota bacterium | reverse complement strand
GAAGGAGGCGGTGTGACATTTGCGGATTCCCTCTACGAATAAGGCCTAGAAGGCTAGGTTCCTGCCCACACTCGGCGGCATGACCTTGATGATCTTCGTCTTGACGTTGTCGCTCATTCGACGTCCTCTCCGGGATCTGCGCATCCGAGATGCCGCTCTCTCGGCCACTGGCTCGTTTCTCCCAGGATATGGGAGCGATCGGCGGAGGGAACGACGAAGATATCGCCGGCCGAAGTTAGAAGAGCCCGAGCTGCTCGCCGTGGTGTTCAGCCTCCACGGCGCCGGCCCCCTGCCGGCTGCGAGCCGCCTCGTCCAGCGCCTTGCTTACCTCTTGCAGGTCGGCCCGGATGGCGTCGATCGGGTTCATCCCGCCGAAGCGGCCACCTCGCAGTGCGGCTGCGGGGTGGAAGGTGGGAATAACGGTCGCCCCTCGGCGGTCGTACCGGCGCCCTCGGGCGCGGGTTATTCCGATGCGCTCGTCAAGGATGAACTGGGTGGCGAAGTTACCGAGGGTGACGATGACCTGTGGCCGCATGTAGGCGAGCTGCGCCTCGAGGTAGGGGCGGCATGACTCGATCTCGTCGGGCAGCGGATCGCGGTTTCCGGGGGGCCGGCACTTGACGACGTTGACGATCGCCGCCCGGGACCGGTCGAGGCCTATCTCGCCGAGCAGACGATCCAGAAGCTGTCCGGCGGCGCCGACAAAGGGACGTCCATGCTTGTCCTCGTGAAACCCGGGGCCCTCACCGATAAAGAGCAGCTCGGCGTCGAGGTTGCCGTCCGCCCACACGACCTGCGTTCGCCCCTCGGCGAGACGACACTTGGTGCAGCCAAGAGCCTGGGCCCGCACCGCGTCGATGTCGGGACGGACCGCGTTCTCGGGGCCGTAGGTCAGGGACATAAGCCGAGACTAAGCAAGGTGCGCCGGGGGGTCAATCTCTCAAGGCCGGGTCTGTGTCGTTTTCGCTGGCGCATACCGGAGCGTTCCTCCGGAACGCGCAACCGGACGAAGCGCCATCTAAACGGTGAACTTGCCGTCTTCCATCAGGATGTCGCCGTCCACGGTAATGCGTCCACCCTTGCGAAGGTCACACACCATGTCCCAGTGCACCGCCGACTCGTTGACGCCGCCGGTTTCTGGGTATGACGCCCCGCTTGCGAGATGGACGGTCCCACCGATCTTCTCGTCGAGAAGGATCTCACCTGTGAAGCCAGGAATTCCGAAGTTGGTGCCGATGCCAAGTTCTCCGAGGACGCGCGCGCCGGGGTCTGTGTCGAGTGTCTTGATGAGGAAGTCCTCGTTGCGTCGCGCGGTTGCGTTGACGACCCGGCCCGCTTCAAACTCGAGGCGTATGTCCTCGACGGCCTGGCCCCCGTAGATCGCCGGATAGCTGAACGACACCACCCCGCGCGTCTTGTCCTCGACCGGGCCGGTGAAAATCTCACCATCGGGGAAATTGCACTCACCGTCGGCAGGCACGAACTTCCGTCCTCCCACCTCGAGAATGAGGTCGGTGCCCTCACCCTCGATGTGAACCTCGTTGCGATCCCTCATCCAATCGATGAGCTTGGCGTGTCGCTCGGCAATGCGCTTCCATTCGCCGACCGGGTCGGCAAGGTCAACCAGGCACGCCCCGTAGAAGAAGTCCTCGTATTCGGCCAAGCTCATCTCGGCCTCCATCGCGTGCGCCTCTGTGGGAAAGAGCGTCACGTTCCAGCGGAACTCCCCGTCTGCGGCGCGCTGGAGGTACCTGTCGAGCAGCGGCTTGCGCGCTCGGGAGGAAACCTGCTGGCGCGCCGGATCGGTCTTCGAAAGCTGGCGGGTGTTCGTCTCCGCGATGATGGCGAATGAGACATCTAGGTTCTCGACCATCCATCGGTCGCTCTCCCACACATACTCGAGCTGGTGTTCCTGCGCAAAGCGATAGAAGAGTGGCTCGGCGCGCGGGACCGAAGCCCTGATCGTGGGGTGGGCGCCGCGTTCGAGACACCTCTGGTACAGGGCCAGAATCAGTGGCTCGGCGACGTACGGCGCTCGGATCACGACCAGATCACCTGATTTCACCGAGGTCGAGTAATCGACCAGGATGTCGGCGAGCGCCTGGACCCTCTTGTCTGACACTGGTTTCCCTTCCTTTTGGAAGTTGCCTCTGGGTGATGCTGAGTGAAGGCTAACGCCGGTTCAGGTACAGGCGAGGCACCCGCGAGGGCATCCTGGTGGTGACCTCGTAGTTGATCGTGCCGATGTGACCGGCCAGCTCCTCTGCCGTAACCTGTTCGGCCCCGTCTCGTCCCAGCAGGGTAGCAGTTGCGCCGGCTTCGACCTCGTCGCGGCCGACGTCGACCATGAACTGGTCCATGCATACGGCGCCCGATACCCCGTAGCGCTTACCCCCGATGAGCACGTCGCCGCGCCCGGAGAGACGGCGGTCGTAACCGTCGGCGTAGCCGGCGGGAACGGTGACCACCCTCCCCGGGTGATCGAGCTCGTACTCCAGCCCGTAGGACAGGGCGGCACCCTCCGGCAGGGCCTTGACCATGCTCACCCGCGCCCTCAGGGCCATAGCAGGTCGCAGGCCCGCGACCGATCCCAGGCCGGGCCCCGGCCGCAGCCCGTACGCCGCGATTCCGCAGCGGACGATGTCGAAATGGCTCTCCGGGAGGGACAGTGTGGCGGCGGAATTCGCCATGTGCTTGTATCGGAGATCGATGCCCCACCGCTCGATCCTGCCAACCAGATCGGAGAAGAGGTCGAGCTGCTTGCGGGTGAAGGGATGTCCGGGGACGTCCGCCACTGCAAAGTGGCTCCAAACCCCTTCGATGGCGATGCCGGGGAGCGATCGCAGCTCGCGCAACAGCTCGGGCACGTTCTCGGAGGTGACACCGACCCGGTGCATACCGGTGTCCAGCTTCACGTGGACCCGCGCCGTGCTCCCTGCTGCCGCAGCGGCGCCCGACAACGAGCGCGCGAAGGCGGGTGTGTAGACGGCCGGGACCAGGTCGAGATCGAGCATGAGTCCGGCCGCCTCCGGAGGCGGCTCGGTGAAGACATGGATCGGCGCGTCGATTCCTGCTTCCCGCAGGTGCAGCGCCTCGGCCACCCGGGCCACTCCGAGCCGGGTAGCGCCACCCTCGAGCATCGCTTCGGCGCTGGGGATGTTCCCGTGACCGTAGCCGAAGCCCTTGACCACACCCATGACCTCGGCCCCCGGGGCCGCCTCTGCGAGCACCCCGATGTTGTGGCGGATCGCCCCGAGGTCCACCTCCGCCCACACCGGATGCCCCCGTTCGAGGATCTCCTCCTTGCTGAGATCCATCGCCGGCGGGCCGGCTGAGGACCGTGCCCCGTTCATCCCTGAGGCTCCGAGCCTTCGAGCGTCTTCGTGACCGCTGCGGGCAGGCCTTCGGCAACGTCCCAGGCCAGCACCCCGGGCCCCCCGATGCGGCGCGCCGCCTCGGTGCCCGCAACACCATGCACCCACACCGCGCACCAGGCGGCCTCGAACGGCCCGAGTCCGGCGGCGAGCAGCGCTGCCACCGCCCCGGTGAGGACGTCCCCGGTCCCGGCGCTGGCAAGCTCGGGCCCTCCCGTTGGATTGACTGCAACGCGCCCCGACGGCTCGGCGATCACGCTTCGGTGTCCCTTTAGCACCACTGCACACCCGAAGCGCCCGGCTGCGGCTCGTGCGGCGCCGACTCGATCCCCCTGGACCTCCGGCACCGATAGGTCGATGAGGCGTGCCATCTCGGCCGGGTGAGGGGTCAGCACCGTGGGCCCGGTACGGCTCGCCAATCCATTGGAATGGCCCGCGAGGACGTTCAATCCGTCTGCGTCGATGACCATAGGGAGCTCGACATTGTTCAGGACTGCGGCCATCATGGCGCGCTGGGCCGGCCCCGTCCCCAGCCCCGGACCTATCGCCAGCGCGGTCGCGCGCTCGATCACGCCGGAGAAGCGGTCTACCGCCTCGGCGTCGAGCACATCGCCCTCGGTCACCACTGTGGTGAGGATCTCCGGCAGTGCCGCCGACAGCGCCGCATCCACCGAATGCGTGGCGCCGACCGTGCAGTACCCGGCCCCCATACGCAGCGCGGACCTGGCGGCCAACTTGACCGCCCCGCTCATGCCGGCCGAGCCGCCAAGCAGCGCCACCGCTCCCCGGCTTCTCTTGTGCGAGTCAGCCGACCGGCGCGGAAGACGGTCCGCGACGTCGCCTCGCTCGATCATTCCGGCATGCGGCTCCGGCACGGCGATGCCGATGTCGGCGACCTCGACCGCCCCCGCCAAGGAGGAGCCTTGACCAACCGCCGTTCCCAGCTTCTCCGCCGCCATCACCACGGTGGTCCTGGCGGCCACCGCGGGGCCATCGACGGCACCCGTGTCGCCATGAACCCCCGAGGGGATATCGACGGCGACGACCGGCGCGCCGGCCTCGTTCATCGCCTCGATGGCACTGGCGGCGTCACCCTCGGCGCGCCCTCGAAAGCCTGTTCCGAACAAGGCGTCGACGACAACGTCGCAGGGCCCATTTCCGGCGACCTCCCAGGGCAGGACCTCGACCACCCTTGCCGTCCGCTCGAGATGTTCGCCCGCGGCGCCGGTGATGCCGTCCAAGCCGCCCACGACGAGGCATCGCACGGCCAACCCCGCGCGCGCAAGCTCCCGGGCCGCCACGAACCCATCGCCGCCGTTATTGCCCCGGCCGCACACAACCTCGGCACGCCGCCCGTACCGGCCGCCTGTCTGGCGGACCGCAGCCCGCGCCACCGCGCGTCCGGCGCGCTCCATGAGGGTTTCAGAAGGCACCCCCGAGGAGATCGTCGCCTCATCGGCGGCGCGCATCTCCTCGGGGGTGAGTAAAGGCCTCAGTTATTCCACCGTCACACTCTTGGCGAGGTTGCGCGGTTTGTCCGGCGACAATCCCTTTTCCTTTGCAACAAAGTAGGCGAAGAGCTGGAGGGCGACGGTGTCCAAGACCGGAGTCAGTAGCGGCTTGGTGGATGGGACCTCGAAAATCTCATTCGCCAGCGCACGGGCTCGCTCGTCGCCGCGCGGCGCCACCATGATCGTTTCCGCTCCCCGGGCTCTCACTTCTTCCACGTTGGCGAGCATCTTGTCATACAGCTTCTGCCCCGTGACGATGGCCACCACGGGCACTCCCGGCTCGATCAGAGCTATGGCCCCGTGTTTGAGCTCCCCGGCCGCGTAACCTTCAGCGTGGATGTACGAGATCTCCTTCAGCTTGAGCGCCCCTTCCATGGCGACCGTCATGCCGACGCCGCGTCCGATGAACAGGACATCGGTCGCGTCTGCATACCGCTTGGCAGCCCGCCGCACATCACTCTGAATGGCCAGGACCTCCTCGACCTGCTCGGGGAGTGCGTTCATCGCATCTATCGTCTCGGCCATCTTGTCCCGGTTCATGGAACCGCGCTCCTGTGCCAGATAGAGCGCCAGAGTATTGAGAGCGACCAGCTGCGCGAGGAATGTCTTAGTTGCAGCTACACCGATCTCGGGGCCTGCATGGGTGAAGATTGCTGCATCTGCATCGCGCGTTATCGACGAGCCAACGACGTTGGTCACCGCAATCACGGTTGCACCCATCTCTTTAGCAAACCGGATGGCCGCTAATGTGTCGGCCGTCTCGCCTGATTGAGCTATGCCGATAACGAGAGAGCGGTCGTCGAGCACAGGGTCGCGATACCTGAACTCAGATGCGAGATCGAGCTCGACGGGGATGCGGGTCCAGTGTTCGATCGAGTGCTTGGCGGTCATACCCGAGTGATACGACGTCCCGCATGCCACGACGACGATCTTGTTGATGCGCTCGAGAACTCCGGGCTTCCAATGGACGTCGTCGAGCTTGACTCGGCCTTGTCCGTCGAAGTGGCCCCGCATCGTGTCGCGCAAAGCCTGTGGTTGCTCATAGATCTCTTTGAGCATGAAATCCTCGTAGCCGCCCTTCTCTGCGGCCTCGAGATTCCATTCAACCCTAACGGTTTGGACGGTCACCTCATTGCCTTCGAAATCGAATATGCGAACGCCGCCGGCACGTATCTCCCCGATCTGTTGGTCCTCGAGGGGAATGATGTCGCGCGTGTAAGAAAGGAGTGCGGGGATGCCAGAAGCGACAAGGCCCATGCCTTCGGCCGACCCTACGATCAGCGGAGACACTTGACGCGCGACGACAATGCACCCAGGCTCTTCCGTCCGTATGCACACCAACGCGAAAGCCCCCTCGAGAACATGAACGGCTTTGGTGACTGCCGTGAGCAGGGAGCAGGACTCTGTCTCGATGATCGATTCGATGAGGTGCGCGATGACCTCGGTGTCGGTGTCTGAGGCCAAGCTGTGGCCCTCTCGAATGAGCTTTGCCCGAAGCATGTCGTGGTTCTCGATTATCCCGTTGTGCACGACGGCGACGTTTCCGGAGCAATCGCGATGAGGGTGCGCGTTGCCGTCCGTCGGCGCACCGTGTGTAGCCCAGCGAGTGTGGCCGATACCGGTTGACCCCACGAGATCCATTCCCGCAAGCGCTTTCGTCAACTCTTCGAGATGGCCCGCCTTGCGCACGACTCCGAGCGACTCACCCGATATCACCGCGACCCCCGCCGAGTCGTACCCGCGATACTCCAGCCGGGCCATACCATCCAGTAGCACGGGCAGCGCTTGGCCGCTGCCCACGTATCCAACGATGCCGCACATATTGCCTCCTCCATAACCCGTCACGCCCTTTCAGGCGCGCGTTGTCGGCTTCAGTTGGGAGAAGGGCCACGCCGGTGCCGGTTTGTGTCCCGGGATCACTCCCGGGGTTTGTCGGCACCGTAACGACAGAGGCCGAGCCGAGGGTCACCCGCCGAGTAAACCGGCCCTTCGACCGGCTTTCCGAGATCCCCTACCTCGTCGACTCGCCACCTCCTGAGGCGAGCCCTGGCGCTAGATCCGAACAGTGTTGCTTCTCCTCCCCGTTTCCTCACCAAGGATACCCGCGCGACGGAACAAAAAATTGCGTTCACCGAACCGCTCCATCACGGATCGCTCTCGGAATTTCCGACGCCTCTCCTAGGCAAGGTGGCGCCGCACCGCGTCGGCCACAGCTTCGGCGATTCGCTGTGCAACCGTGGCCTCGGTTGCCTCGACCATGACCCGCACCACCGGCTCGGTTCCCGAGGCTCGCAGCAGAATGCGGCCGTCGTCTCCAAGTGAGCTCTCCGCCGCCTGTACCTCTTTCCACAAACCCTCCGCTCCGACAAGAGCGTCACGGCTCCCGACTTCGACGTTGATCAACACCTGGGGGAAGGAGGTATAGAGCGCCGCCAGCTTTGACAGTGGCTCGGCCCTGCTTGCCATGGCGGCGGCAATCTGGAGGCCGGTGAGGATGCCATCCCCCGTCGAGGAATGATGGGCCCAGATGATGTGTCCCGATTGTTCGCCTCCGAGCACGGCGCCGCTACGCGCCATTTCGTGAGCGACGTACTTGTCGCCAACGGGGGCACTGAGGACCTCGATCCCGCGCTCCTCCAGAGCCCGCCGAAAACCGAGATTGGCCATCACCGTAGATACGACGACATTGTTGTCCAGTTTTCCCTGCTCGAACAGTCTCAACGCCGAGAGCGCGATGATGCGGTCTCCGTCAACCGGGTTGCCGCCTTCGTCGACCGCAAGCACACGGTCGGCGTCGCCGTCGAACGCCAAACCGAAATCAGCTCCTCCATCGATGACAGCCTGCGATAGAAGAGTCAGAGACGTCGAGCCGCACCGGACGTTGATGCGAGAGCCATCCGGCTCGTCGTGCAACGCGTTCACCTCCGCACCTGCAGCCCGGAAGACGTTCGGGGCCACCGAGCAGGCAGCCCCGTGCGCGCAATCGAGAACGATCTCGAGGCCCTTCAGCGACTCGTCGATCGAGCCAAGCAGATGTGACATGTAACGGTCTGCCCCTCCGGTCAGGAATCCGGCATGTCCAACCGACACGCCCACCGGAAGGCTGGAGGGAGGCGAGGTCATCGCGTCCTCAATGGCGCCCTCCAGATCGGCCTCCAGCTTCACCCCCGTGGGCGAGAAGAACTTGATCCCGTTGTCGGGGACCGGATTGTGCGATGCGGAGATAACCGCGCCTGCGGCCGCCGCCTCGGCGATCGTCAGAAAGGCGACTGCGGGGGTGGGGAGCACCCCCCCCAGCAGAACCTCGCAACCCGCCGAGCAGAAGCCCGCGCTCAACGCCGCCTCGAGCATGGGGCCCGATAAGCGCGTGTCGCGCCCGAAGACAACCCGGCCACCATCGGGGGCGAGCACGAACCCCGCCGCGCGTCCCAACGCAAGCGCCAGATCGGGGGTGAGGTCGCGATTGGCGACTCCTCGAACTCCATCGGTTCCAAAAAGTCTGGTCACGGAACTATTTTCTCCAATCATCGTTTAGGACAGACAACAGGGGGTCTGGCAGGTTTGAGTTATGGATCGGCTAAGCCAAACGAGGACTCAAGCTGAAGGGGCCGGGTACCGACAGAGTGCTAGACATGCCGCTGGAACAAGATGGTAGCAGGCTCTGCTGTGGAGCCGCCACTGGAACGACTGCGCCCTTCTACGGGCGCCCAGGGATGAAGGGTGGAAGATGAATCACATCACGCACGTGCCGGTCGGGGTCATGCCACCGCAGAAGTTCGAGTCCGTCCTCGGAGCCGACGCCTACGCCGATTTCGCCAACATATTCGCGCCCACAAAGTCGCTGCTCGAAGGGCGGGTGATCTGGAACATCAACTCCACTGCCGTTGGTGGGGGGGTCGCGGAGATGCTGCGCTCGCTTCTCACCTACGCTCGCGGCGCGGATGTCGACGCACGGTGGTCGGTAATCGAGGGCAACACGGACTTCTTTCACATCACGAAGAGGATCCACAACAACCTCCATGGAGCGCAGGGGGACGGCGGCCCGCTCGGCGCCGGCGAAAAGGAGAAATACGAGGGCGCCCTCAGGGCGAATGGGGAAGAGCTGGCTCCGCTCATCCGGGCGGACGACGTCGTCATCCTCCACGATCCCCAGACTGCGGGCCTGATCGAAACTCTCAAGGAGACCGGCGCCCGCATCATCTGGCGCTGCCATGTGGGTCTCGACACCCCCAACGACTGTGCGCGACAGGCATGGTCCTTTCTTCGACCGTACGTCAGCCAAGCCGATGCATACGTCTTCTCGCGGAAAGCCTTTGCCTGGGAAGAGCTAGACGACTCCAAGATCTACATCATCGCCCCGTCAATCGATGCCTTCTCCCCGAAGAACCAGGAGATGGAATCCGACAACGTCATTGCGATCCTGCAGACCACAGGGTTGATCTCCGACGGCGACAGCACCACCCCCATGTTCATCAAAGAAGATGGGAGCCCCGGCCGGGTCGACCGCCGTACCGTGATGTTCGACGGTGGCCCTCCACCTCCGTCGTCGGCTCCGCTCGTGGTTCAGGTATCGCGCTGGGATCGTCTCAAGGATCCCGTGGGGGTGATCGAGGGCTTCGTGAAACATGTGGCCCCGGTTTCGGACGCCCATCTCGTCGTCGCCGGCCCCGCAGTGGCTGCCGTGTCCGACGACCCCGAGGGCGCCGAGGTCCTCAATGAATCCCTGGCCGCGTGGAAGGCAATCCCGGAGGACTATCGGGACCGCGTTCACCTTGCCTGTCTCCCCATGGACGACGGCGACGAGAACGCCGCCATCGTCAATGCGCTTCAACGGCGCGCCAACGTCGTGGTCCAGAAGAGCCTTGCAGAGGGTTTCGGCCTGACCGTGGCAGAGGCGATGTGGAAGGCCCGCCCGATGGTTGCGAGCCGCATCGGAGGCATTCAGGATCAGATCGTCGACGGCGTAACCGGATTGCTCGTGGACGATCCTCATGACCTCGAGGAATACGGAAACGCTGTTCGGAGATTGCTCGAGGACGCTGAGCTTTCGGAGCGTCTCGGCGCCGAGGCACAGAAACACGTTCGTAAAGAGTTCCTTGGCCCGCGCAGCCTGATGCAGTACTCGGGGCTCATTGAAAAGTTGATCTCCTAAGTCGACGACGCGCGGGAGCCGCCCCAAATGTCTCGCGCGCCCTTTGACCATCCCAGGCAGCAACCTCATTGAGCCCTTGCAAACTCCATGCCAATCGGGTTACAGAGACCCAATGAAAATCTACGCAGACACACCGCGCCTGAGAACCCGGCAAATCGTGATCGATGCAGTCTTCATTGGTTGGGTCGTACTGTGGATTCGTCTGGGAGTGCTCGTAAGTTCGCTCGTAGAGAAGCTGAGCGTTCCCCTGCGCGCGGTGAGGGAACCAGCCTCCGATTTTGCCGGTGCCCTGTCCGACGTCTCAGAAGCAGTCCTTCGCCTGCCGGTCGTAGGCGATGAATTGAGCAAGTCGTTTGGTTCCGCGGCCGACGCCGGCCGGTCGCTTGCATCCGCCGGAGCCCGCCAGGGACAGAGCGTGGATCGTCTCGCGATCTTGTTGGGGGTAATGCTCGCGGCGCTCGCGGTCGCATACGCCCTCGGCCGCTATCTACCCTGGCGTCTGGCCTGGATACGTGAGGCAAGCGCAGCCACCCGGATACAGATCGAGCGCAGCGATCTGTATTTGTTTGCGCTCAGGGCGCTGGCCAACCGCCCCTTGCAGGAGTTGCGCAGAGTGACACCGGACCCGGCCGGCGCCTTCGCCGCCGGCGACTACCACGCTCTCGCAGAGCTCGAGCTGGAGGCGTTGGGGCTAAAGGCCGGGGAGGGGCCGCGCGGGTAAGGGATACGCGCTCTACACCCCCTCGACGGACGAGAGAGAGAGACGGGGAGACGAACATATCTCAGCTCCGCTTGTTGGCGAGAGCGGTGACGATGCGGGCCGCGCTGGCGGCGGCTTCCGGATCACCACCTACCTTTGCTGCGGCGAGACCGATCAGGTAAGTCGTTACGGGCGCCGCCCGCCGCTCGACCTGGTGAGCCACCACGCGCGATACATCGAGGAGCTCATCGGCGTCCACGTCCTGTTCGATCCCGAGCGCAGCGCAGACCTCGTCTATCCAGTCGTCCAAGACACTCACCTTCCTGCCTCGAGCATCGCCTCAGCCGCTTCAACGTCGGCCCATGTGTCGCAATCATGCGTCGCCTCGCCCTGGGTTAAGCGCTTCACCTGAAGTGGCCCGAGCACGGCCTTCAACGACATCCCCGCCGGCGCCCCGCCGGCGCCCAGCAGCGCCTCCAGCCGCCGGCGTCCATAGGCGCCCGCCAGCGGCTGATCGCGGCCGGATACATCGCACAGGATGACACCATCGCGACCGGCGTTGCGAGCGAGGTCGCCGACCAGCCGGGACACGAGCGGCGCGCCGACGAACGGGAGATCGACCGCCAGCAGGACCACGATCTCGGCCGAGACGCACCCGATCCCGGCACCCAGCGCCGCGGCGGGGCCTCCGCCCGGCGGTCTTTCGGTGGTCCACACCACCTCACGGACCACCCGGCGCGGTGGACCGACGACCACGATCGTGCCGGCGCCGGCCACCGCCTCTAGCGCCCGGTCGATCAGCCTCGCGCCGCCGACGGTGATCTCGGCCTTGTCCAGGCCCGACAAGCGCTCGCTGCGGGCGCCGGCGAGAACAATGGCGTCGTAGGGAGGGAGTGAGGTGCTGGAGTGAGGACGGGGGTTGGGCGCAGCGCAGGTCACATTGGGCACTCTACGCATACCGGCGAGCTCTATTTGCCCAGAACGGTGTCGGGCCCTCCGGGCCTTAGGATCGGCGCGCCGGGGGGTCGTTTCAGGTAGGAGAGGAGCATCGATCAGCACGACTGCCCAGACGGCGCCGCGATTCCTGGCCGCCTGCAGGCGACAGCCGGTGGACACCACCCCCGTGTGGTTCATGCGGCAGGCGGGGAGGAGCCTGCCCGAGTACAGGGCGCTCCGCGAGCGGCATGGGATCCTCGACATCTGCAGGACGCCGGAGCTCGCCGCCGAGGTGACCATGCAGCCGGTGAGGCGGCTCGGGGTAGACGCCGCCATCCTCTTCAGCGACATTGTCGTTCCGCTCGAGCCGATGGGTGTCGATCTCGAGATCGTGCCGGGTGTTGGCCCTGTGATCGAGAGACCCGTTCGAGAGGCGCGCGACGTGGACGCGCTGAGGGCACTGGTCCCCGAAGAGGGCGTTCCCTACGTCCTCGATGCTGTAAGAGGCCTGGCGGCCAGCATCGACGTCCCCCTGATCGGCTTCGGCGGCGCCCCTTTCACGCTTGCGAGCTACCTCATCGAGGGGGGCCCGTCCAAGAATCACTCACGCACCAAGGCGTTCATGTACGCCGAACCCCGCGCCTGGCGGCTGCTCATGGAACGCCTGGCGGAGTCCGTCCTCGCCTACCTGCGGGCGCAGGTCACCGCGGGTGCGGCGGCCGTGCAGTTGTTCGACAGCTGGGTGGGTGAGCTGGCACCGGAGGACTTTCGGGCCCACGTCCTTCCTTGGGCCGGGCGCATCTTCGAGGGGCTCGCAGACCTGGACGTTCCCACCATCTATTTTGGTGTCGGCACCGGAGAGCTGCTTGGCGACATGGCGAAGGCGGGGCCCGACGTCGTGGGAGTGGACTGGCGGGTCCCGCTCGACGAGGCGCTCCTGCGGACGGGGTCACATGTAGCGCTGCAGGGGAATCTCGATCCTGCGCTGTGCCTTGCCCCCTGGGAGGTGATCGAGCCAAAGGCGATGGAGGTCCTGGCGCGAGGCCCGGGCGCCGGGCACATTTTCAATCTCGGCCACGGCGTGCTGCCCAACACCGATCCCGGGGTGCTCGAACGCCTGGTCGAGCTGGTTCACAGGGAAGGTGCGGGCCACGGGCGTGGCTGAAGCGACGGCGGTTCTGGTCATGGCCTACGGGACCCCGCGCACCCTCGATGAGGTCGAGCCCTACTACACCGACATCCGCCGGGGTCGCCCTCCCCCTCCGGAGCTGCTCGAAGAGCTCGTGTCCCGCTATCGCGCCATCGGCGGGCACTCGCCCCTCTACGAGATCACCGAAGCGCAGCGCAGGGGGCTCGAGAGCCGACTTGGAGGCATTCCGACATGGCTCGGGCAGAAGCACGCGGCTCCGTTCATCCCGGACGCGATGGCCTCCATGGCGGCGGCTGGGATCGAGATGGCCGTCGGGTTGGTGCTGGCCCCCCATTACTCCTCGATGAGCATCGGCGACTACGCGGCGCGTGCCCGGGCGGCGGGCGAAGCGGCCGGCGACGGCCCGGTCGTGCAGGTGATCCCAAGCTGGCACCTCGAACCAGGCTACATCGGCTGGCTGGCCGGGAGGGTTCGGGAGGCGCTCGCCTCTCTGCCCGGGCCGGCGCGCCTCGGCGCCACCGTCATCTTCACCGCACACAGCCTGCCGGCCAGGATCCTGGAACAGGGTGACCCCTATCCCGAGCAGCTGGCCCAAACCGCCGAGGCGGTCGCACGGGAACTGGATCTGGACGAGGGGAGCGGGGGCCGCCGGGACCGGGGGGGCGGAGGCGGCCGGGTGACGTGGACGACGGGGTGGCAGAGCGCCGGGCGCACCGCGGGCCCCTGGATCGGTCCCGACGTGCTCGACGTCATGGAGGACGCCGTCGCGGGCGGTGCGTCCGGGATCGTGATCTGCCCCTGCGGATTCGTCGCCGACCACCTCGAGGTCCTCTACGACATCGACATCGAATGCAGCGCGCGGGCCCGCGAGCTCGGCATCTCTCTCACTCGCACCCGCGCGCCCAACGACGATCCTGCCTTCCTCGACGTCCTGGCAAGCGTCGTACGACGGGCGCTGGCCGGCGAAGGGGAGACGATCGGCGGGTCGGGAGAGATCCGGCGAGGTGATGTGAAGGGGGTGCCGGTCGCCGGTTGGGAACCCGGGCCCTGATGCCCAAGGTCGCGGTGGTGGGGGGCGGCGTCACCGGACTGACGGCTGCCTGGACGCTGGCAAAGTCCGGCGTCGAGGTGGTCGTGCTGGAGGCGGGCGACAGGCTCGGAGGGGTCATCAGGACCGACCACCTGGACGGCGTTCCGGTCGAGGCGGGGCCCGACGCCTTCCTCGCCGGAGATGCCGCCACTTCGCTGTGCGCTTCCGTGGGGCTTGGGGAGGACCTCATCTCTCCCCACGTCTTCGGAGCCTACATATGGAGCGGCGGAAGGCTCCGCCGTCTTCCGCAGGGGGTGGTGCTTGGGCTTCCTGCATGGCCCACCCAGGCGCTCCGCGCTGGGCTCCTGTCACCCGGGGGGGCCCTGAGGGCCTCGGCTGAGGTCCTGATACCCGGCCCGTTGAAGGGCGGCGACGTGTCGGTGGGGTGGCTGGTCCGGCAACGGTTCGGGCGCGAGGTGCTCGAGCGGCTGGTGGATCCGCTCATGGCGGGCCGGCGCGCCGGGTACACCGACGACATGAGCCTGCGGGCGGCGGACTCCAAGGTGGACGGGCTGGCGAGGTCACACAGAAGCATCCTCCTCGGGATCCGCCGGGAGCGGCGCTCGGGGAAGCTGGCCGGCGGCCCACCGCCCTTTCTCGCTCCCAGAGGCGGGATGGAGCGGCTGATCGACGCCCTCGCCAACTCCGTGCGCTCCCGGCTGGGCCCGGGGAGCATCCGGATGGGAGCGCCGGTGACCAGGGTGACGGCCTCGGGGGCCGGCTTCAGGTTGGCTCTGAGTGAGGGCCCCCTCGACGCCGATGGAGTCGTGGTGTGCCTTCCCGCCCCCCAGGCGGCCGGGGTGCTCCGAGGACTGTCGGGCGATGCCGCCCGTGAGCTCGAGGGCATTCCGTTTGCCTCCACCGCGGTGGTCACCTTCGTTTACCCGCCGGCCGGCTGCGTGCTTCCCCCCCATGGGAGCGGCTTCCTGGTTCCCAGCGCGGAGGGCAGGACGCTGGCCGCGTGCACCTGGTACTCGGCCAAATGGCCCGCTTCGGCTCCCCCCGGAGGCGGGATCGTCCTGCGGGCCTTCGTCGGGCGCGCCGGAACCGATCCGGCGCTTCGCCTCGATGACGGGGACCTGGTGGCCCTTCTCCAAGGCGAGCTCGCCGATGCCATGCACCCGGCCGCTCCACCGAGTCTCACGCGGGTTGCACGGTGGCCGGACTCGCTTCCCCAGTACAGGGTTGGGCACGACCAACGGGTCGGCAGAATCGAACTGGCGCTTGCCGCTCACCCACGGCTTCACCTGGCCGGTGCAGCCTACCGGGGCTCGGGCATACCCGACTGTGTGGCCGGCGCCGAGACCGCGGCGCGGAAGATGCTCGACGCCCTGGCGCCGTGACCCGGCCCCGGCGAGCGCCCCTTAGGCTGGCCCTCTCGGATCACATCGAAAGGAATCACGATGAACGACGGCCTGGTCTTTGCCTCCTACCCGGTTTTCAAGCTTGGGCCGCATCGCGTCGAGGGCATCGAGCAGGACGTCGCCACCAAGGAAGTCGCCGAGCTACTCGGCGCCTGGGGCGACCGCGTCGAGGTCCGCGGGGTTTACTCCACCGCCGCCTTCAAGGCCGATGCCGATCTCATGTTTTGGTGGATCTCGCGCTCCGCCGACGATCACCAGCGCCTTCTGATCGAGCTCCGTAGGACCATGCTGGGACGCGCCCTTCAGCAGACCCACGCCTTCCTCGGGCTCGTCCGCCCCGCGGAGTTCTCCAAGGACCACCAACCCGCTTTCGTGCAGGGCAAGAGCCCGAAGAAATATGCGTGCGTCTACCCCTTCGTGCGAACTCCGGAGTGGTATCTCCTCGAGCCGTCCGAGCGCGCCGGGCTGCTGCGCGAGCACGGCGGTGGCGGACGCGAATATCCCGACGTCCTCGCCAACACGACGAGCGCCTTCGGGTTGGGCGATTACGAGTGGATTCTCACCTTCGAGGCCGATTCGCTCGATCGCATCGTCGAGCTGATCCGCCGGCTGCGCGCAACCGAGGCGCGCCGTTACACCGCCCTCGAGGTCCCGTTCGTCACAGGCATCCGTAAACCACTCGAGGAAGCAGTGGGCGACCTCTTCTAGCCGAAGATCAGTCCCTACGGCGTCCCGGTCAGCTCAGGTCGGACAACGCATCGTCTATCCCCCGCGTGAACGTGGGATAGGCGTAGATCAGGTTCGACAGGATCGACAGCGGAACTGCGCCCCGAACCGCCAGGGTGAGCGTGGAGATCGTCTCCCCCGCCATAGGCCCCATGACCGAGGCACCCACCAGGACATTTCGTTCCGCGTCCACTACTAGCTTTGTCACTCCGTGCTCGGCCCCCGGCCCGTGGATGTGGCCCCGAGCCGAGGCCGCCGTCTCCGCTATGCCCGACTTGACCTGCAGGCCCCGGGCGCGCGCCTCGGCCTCGGTCAAACCGACGCTCGCGACCTCGGGATCGGTGAACGTGACCCTGGGCACGGCCGAGTAATCGGCGATCATGTGCTCCTGCTCGAGGATGTCGGCGGCGGCGATCCGCCCCTGGTAAACGGCCACATGCGTGAAGTTTCCCTTGCCGGTGACGTCGCCGACGGCCCACGTTCGCTCGGCGGCGCGCAGGTGCCCATCCGCATCGATCGACTTGGCCTCTGGATCGAGGCCAACCGAATCGACCCCCAGGGCTCCCAGATCGGTCGTCCGTCCGGTGGCGACCAGAAGCTTCTCGGCCGCGATGAGGGTTCCGTCGGATATCTCGACCGCAACACCTCCGTCCGACCTCTTCACCGACTCGGCGGCGGTACCCGTGTAAAGGGAGATTCCCTCCGCCTCCAGGACGGCCCTCATCGCCGTCCCGTTCTCCGGCTCCTCGGCCGGAAGCGGCTGGTCGCCGGCTTCGATGATCGACACACGGGCCCCGAAGCGTGCGTAGGCCATTCCGAGCTCGAGGCCGATCGGGCCCGCCCCCAGCACCACCATCGACTCCGGTCGCTCGCTCGCTTCGATCGCCTCGCGATTGGTCCATGGTCCCGCGTCCTCGAGCCCCTCGATCGGAGGGATCGCCGGTTCGGTTCCGGTCGCCAGAACGACTCCCCGGCGCGGCGAGAAGCGCTCGCCGTCGATCTCGACCTCGCTCGGGCCGAGCAGGCGCGCGGAACCGTGGAGCACGCGGGCACCCGCGTCCTCGTGGCGCTTCACTGCGGCTGCGTCGTCCCAGCCGGCGGTTGCCTCTCTAACCCGGTCTGCGAGCGGCGCCCAGTCCGGGGACATCGTCGAGCTACCGGCCAGCCCGTTCACCCTGGCGCCTTCGGCGAGGGCGATGCTTGCCCGCACCATCATCTTGGACGGGATGCATCCCCAGTATGGGCACTCTCCGCCCACGAGCTTGCGCTCGATCGCGAGCACCTTCATCCCTGCGCCGGCGGTTCGTGTCACGACCTCTTCGCCCCCGACGCCCATCCCGACCACCACGAGATCGAATACCTCGGCCACAGAAATCCTCCTCAAGTCGTCCGACCGGCAACCCTAGCCCTCAATGAGTGGGGAGCTGCTCGCCCCTGCGGCAACGGTTTCTCCCACGGCCCCGACCTCCAGCCGGCCGATCCGGGGCGCGAGAACCGCCAGCAGGATTCCAACCCCGCCAAGTGCGGCCAGACCAACTCGGAGCCCGGCGATGTCGGCGATCCCTCCCACGACCGCCGGGCTGAGGAAGAAACCGAGGTATGCGATCGAGGTGACCGCGGCCATCGAAGTCCCTCTGTTCTCCGGAGTGGAGCTCCGCCCGGTGAGGCTGAGAATGGTCGGCGCCGCCGCCGAGACCGCGAGCCCTGCGAGCCCGAAACCCCCGAGCGCCACCCAGGGCCCGGGCGCCGCCGCCGCAAGCTCTATCCCGATGGCCGCGACAAGACCGGAGGCCACGAGCAGATGGCCCTCTCTGAAGCGGTCGCCGAAGGATTGCCCGGCCACCCGGCCGAGAACCATTGCGGCCATGAACAAACCGGGCCCGAGACCACCGATGGCCGGGCTCGCGCCCAGGGTGTCTTCGAGGTGGATCGCGCTCCATCCCTCGAGCCCCGCCTCGATGCAGAAGGTCAGGGCGCACAGAGAACCAAGCAGGATCAGGGGGCGGG
>JALZIC010000129.1 GCA_030860455.1 Actinomycetota bacterium | reverse complement strand
CAGCAGCGGGTTGGGTCGGGGCCAGCGGGCGTTCGGTCGTGACGGTCGCCGAGGTCCTCGAGCCCGAAAGGTTGTTCAGGTTCTTCGTCCGGCACCGCCGGCGGCTCGGCATCACAGTGCATCCCGCCAGGCGGGACTCGGCGGCGAAGCTGGTCGAGGCGGTGAAGGGGGGTGCGGTGGTGGCCCTGCTGGGTGACCGCGATCTCCGGGGACGCGGCCCCCAGGTGAACTTCTTCGGAGCGCCGGCCACCTTCCCGGGGGGCCCCGCCTCCATCGCAGTCAAGGCAGGGGTGCCGCTCCTCGTGGCCGGCGTCTACGGAGCGGTGCTCTCCGATGGCCGGCGCGGCTGGCAGGCGGAGATCGGGCGACCCATCGAGCTTCCGGCCGCAGGTGCGGCCGACGCGGTCCCGCGCCTGACCGAGGAGGTGGCTCGCCGGCTGGAGGGGTACATCGCACGGCAGCCCGAGGAATGGCACGTCTTCCAGCCGTTCTGGATCGAGGACCGCGCCCCGGCGCACTCGAGAGCATCGCTCGAATGAGGATCGCCCTCGTCTGCCCCTATGCGTGGGACCGGTACGGGGGAGTCCAAAGCCACGTCCGCGCCCTTGCCCATGCCCTGAACGAAAAAGGACATGAGACTGGCGTCATGGCCCCCTACCTTCTGGACCGTTCCACGCTCAGCGAACCGGGCATCACCTTTGTGGGACGAGCCGTGCGCGTTCCTGCCAATGGATCGGTGGCGCCACTTGCCTTCGGCCCCCTGGTGGCCAGCGGCATCAGGGAGGCCCTCGAGGAGTTCGACGCGGAGGTGATCCACCTGCACGAACCCCTCATTCCGAGCCTTTCGCTGCTCGCTTTGTCGACGAACGCGCAGGCGCCCACGGTGGGGACCTTTCACGCCGCCGCGGAGTCGAGCCTCGGATATCGCGGAGCCAAGGCCGTTCTGGCCAAGGCCGCCAACCGGCTGACCGTCCGAACTGCGGTCTCGGAGGCGGCCAGAGCGTTGGCGGCGCGCTATTTCCCGGGCGAATACCTCATCACCCCGAACGGCATCGACGTCGGGCGATTTGCGTCCGCCGAGCCGTTGGATCCTCCCTTCGGAGGGAGAGCGAAGTCGGTCCTGTTCCTGGGCCGCCTCGAATCCCGCAAGGGGCTCGAGGTGCTCGTCGAGGCGATGGCGGGGATCGACGATCTCGACGCCTCGCTGGTGGTCGCCGGAAGCGGGCCCGACAAGCGTTCGTCTCGGGCGCTCGCACGGCGCCTCGGCGTCGAGGCGGAATGGCTCGGCCGGGTGTCGGAGGCCGAAAAGCCCCGCATCTACCGGTCCGCCGATGTCTACTGCGCCCCCGCGCTCGGCGGCGAATCCTTCGGAATAGTGCTCATCGAGGCGATGGCGGCGGGTGTCCCGGTGGTCTGCTCCGACCTCGAGGCCTTCCGCGCAGTTACCGCGGGGGCCGCCGAGCTCACCCCGCCAGGAGACCCCGAAGCCCTGGCGCAGGCCCTGCGGGCCGTGTTGACGGATTCCGGACGGGCCGAAGAGATGCGCGCTCTGAGCCACCGGGGGGCGGGGCGATTCGGTTGGGACGCCCTGGTGGGTGACGTCGAGGCCGCCTACGGTCTGGCCATAGACCGCGGGCCGGTGATTCGGGCCGGAAGATTGCGGGGATCGGGATGACCGGCGCCGCAGGAGCCCCTTCGAGGATGTGGGGGACCTGGGTGCTCCGTTCGGTTGGGGCGCAGGTGCTGGAGGGCGGACGCGAGCCGAGGCTGGCCAACCTCGCGACCGGGCTGGCCCGGGACCTCGACACCGAAGCGCCTCGTTTGTATCTGATCTCTTCGGGGGGGCCAAACGCTCTCGTGGTGAGGGCGTCCGGCTCCGCCCTGGCGATGGCCACGCCAATGCTCGAGCGCTACACGCGCACCGAGCTCGAGGCGGTGGTCGCCCACTGCCTGGTGCGTCTGCGGGATCGTCGGCGCATGAGGAGGAGGGAGGTGAGCGTGGCTCTGGCGCTCCACGGTCGCTCACCGCTCGGCCTCTCCGCTCGTTCCAGGCTCGGCTCACCGGCCGGGGGTTCGCTCGGGCCGCCGGGGCTCGAGGACGATCTCGCCACGGTTTCCCTAACCGGATATCCACCCGGACTGGCTTCGGCGATCTCGAAGGCGGAGCCGGCACGCGGCCGGTTTGCACCTCTGTGGTTCGTGAGCGAGGCGCCGTCGCAGCTGCCCCCCGAGCGGCGGGTGGCGGAGCTCTCGGATATCTAGCGGCTCGGCGCGTCAGGGCAGCGCCTGCAACGAGGGCGTCTCGGCGCACAGCACTGTTGCCAAAGCCACAAGGTGAGGCGAGGTGCGTGCTAACGTGCCGCGCTGCCGGGGACGAGCCGGGGATGAGCCGAGGACGAGGATCATGACCACACCTATGTCACGAGCTTCATGACCGCGGGCCCGGTTTCGGCGCGCCCGGGCGGCATTGGCGCCGGCAGGAACGGGGGGCGCGTCCGCAAGTTCGAGCTTTTCGTTGTCGTGATCGCGATCACAGCAACCATCGGCGTCTTGATCTTCGCCGCCGGGACATTCCTGGAGGCTGCCGCAGAGGGCATCGAACCGGCCGCGCAGCCCCAAGGTGAGGGAGGCCCACCGCGGGGGCCCGAGCCGCCTCCCGCCGACCCGCCCGTCCTCGCCGAGCCCGAACCCGAGCCCGAACCTGAACCGCTCGTGTGCCTCGGTGGACGTCGCCCCGACAAGGTGCGCCTCAAACGTCCCGCAGTCGCGGTCAAGGTCGAGAACGCCCCTGTTGCATGGCCGGTATCGGGCTTGGAGAAGGCCGAGATCGTCTACGAAGAGCTGGTTGAGGGAGGCGTGACTCGTTTTATGGCGATCTACCACTGTTCCGACGCTCCCAAGGTCGGCCCGGTGCGGAGCGCCCGGGTGGTCGACCCTGCCATCATGAAGCCCTATACCCGCATCCTCGGTGCAGCCGGCGCCAACGCTATCGTCCAGAGAGCCCTGGACAAGGCGCGCGTCATCAGCATCAACGAGGAGCAGGCGGGGAGCGCTATGACGCGGGTGTCCAGGCCGGGGCTGGCCTCCGAGCACACGCTCTACGCAGGCACGGAGGGGCTGCGCAAGATCGGCAGGGCCAGGTTCGACAAACCGCCACCCCAGGGAATCTTCAGCTACGGACCTTTGGCGCCCAAAGGCAGAAGGCTCGGATCGGTGAGCATGTCGTTCGGTGATATCACCCAGGTCGTCTACCGGTGGGTCGACGGGAAGTGGCGGAGGTTCGAGGACGGCGCGCCCTTTGTTACCGAGAGGGGCCGCCAGATCGCCGTGGATAACGTGCTCATCGAACGTCACCGGATCAACTACTCGAAGGGCGTCGTCGACATCACGGGCACTCCTTCGACCGAGATAGCCGACACCACCGGTTCCGGGGCCGCCTTCCTGCTGCGGGATCACCGGCTGATCCGCGGGAAGTGGACGCGCAAGTCCGTCAAGAAGCCCGCGAAGTTCATGACCCTCCAGGGCAAAGAGATGGTGCTGCGCCGCGGCAAGACGTGGATCGAGCTGGTGCCGACCCGCAAGGGCCAGGCAAAGGGGACGGTCTCCTTCTCGATCCCCTGAAGCCTATCGAGGTGTTTTCAGGCGAAGATCTCGAGCTCAGTGCAAGAGGCCAGCCGGTCGAAGTCCTCGTCGCGATGAAGGAGTGGAACGCCATCGCGCACACAGGGCGCCGCTATCAAGCAGTCCAGGGTCTTACGGATAGTGACCCCCGCTCGGCGCGCTTGCCTGTAAAGCCGAGCGGCAAGAGCAAAGTCGTCCACGGTCGCCAGTCTGAGAAGGGGAAAGCTGCGTAGATGACGCTCGACCGCATTCGCCTCTCGCTCCGTCCGGAAACCCTGGAGAACCTCGGTGAGGATGACGTCGGTAAGAGCGACTGGAGCCCCGGCCCCGAGCAGATCGACACAGCGTGCGGCGACCGGCGTTTCGACCTCGTTGATGACGTCTATCCAGACGCTCGTATCGACGACAATCAAGTGCGGTTCTGCCGGCTCTCGTCGAGATCGCCCTCCCAGTGCACCTTGCCCCGAAGGGTGAGGATCTCCAGCCGGCGATGACGTGCCACCAACTCCCGCAGGGCCAGGTCGACGGCCTCGCGCTTTGTCTTGATACCGGTCAGTTGCCGGACCTCTTCCAGGACCTCGTCATCTATCTCGATATTCGTGCGCATACACCACCAACATACACCAAGTCTTACAATCTCTTACACCTAGATGGTCGGCGCGGGACGGTACGCCATGGTGCTTCCCTGCCGGCCCGGACAAGCCCCACTTCGTGAAGGGCGTGGTTTCAGGAATTATCAGTCGAGTGATCCCTTACCAGTCGACCAACTTCCAGATCTCCGGTTCCATGGTGTCGGGTTCGCCGACCTCGGCGAAGATTCTCACCGCCTGCTTGAGATGGGACATAGCTTCTTCGGCGAGACCCGATGCGTGCTGAATGTCAGCGAGGTTGTTGTGCAGCGCCGCCTCCCGATGGCGGTCCCCCTGCGCTGCACATAGTCGCAGCGCCTTTTCTGCCAGATTGCCGGCCCCACCGAGGTCACCCGTCGCCCGGTGGGCGAGCGCGAGATTGTTGAGCGCCGCTATCTGGGCGCCCGGGTCGTCGAACCCCTCGGTGAGCTCGAGGCTTTTGGACAGTTGACGTTGTGCTTCCTGAGGATCGGCCTGGCCGTTGGCCAGGACCCCGAGAAGGTTGTGGGTCTGAGCCCGGGCGCGCGCGTCCCCGGCGGCTTCGGCCAGCCCCAGCGCCCGCTGCGCAAGCTCCCTTGCCCGCTCGTTGTCGCCCTGATGGTGGAGGGCGAGGCTCTGGTCCGCGTAGACCCGGGCGCGAGGGCCCTCCTCGCCTGACTCGCCGAGGCCTTCGATCGCAGCGTCGAAGTGGCTCGAAGCGGCGCGCCAGTCCCCCCGGCGGAGGTGGACGTTGCCCAGCTTGTGCTCGAGCTCGGGCACCTGGGCAACGTCACTTTGGGCAGCGGCGGCTTCGTAGTCCCGGATGGCGGCCCCGTAGTTTCCTGCCAGCGTGTGCAGATCGCCGATGGCCTCGTGCAAGGACGATGGTGAAGGGTGATCCAGCGCAAGGGCGGCGGTGTAGTGGTCCAGTGCTTCGCCGTTGGCGAACAGATGGCGTGCGTGGTCACCCGCCAGTTTCAAGTACTCGGCCGCCGCTGCGTCCCGGCCCCCGAGCCTGAGGTGGTGGGCTATCCGTCCGGCCTCGATCCCTGCTGCACCGAGGGCCTTCGCCTTGTGCACGAGCGCATCTGCAGCCCGCCGGTGCAGCAAGCGTCGTCGCGCGAGGCTCGTTTCCTCATAGACCATTGCCCTGAGCTTGTCGTGGCTGAAGTCATACGAGGGGTTGCTCTCATCGGCCCCCGCGGTTTCCTGTATCAGCCCGTACCCCGTGAGCTCCTCCAGGGCTCGGACGGATTCGTCGTCGCTCCGCCCGCTTGCCTCGCTCACGGTGTCGAAGTCGAATGACCGCCCAATCACGGCGGCGGCTCCGAGAAGTTGGCGGCCCGTCTCGGATAGAGGTGCGAGCCGCGCCCGAAGGAGATCGCGCACCCCGCTCGGGAGAGACCACTCCCCGTCCTGTCCCGTCATGGCCGCCAGGAACTCGACGACGAAGAAGGGCAGTCCTTCGCTTTCGTCGAAGAGACGTCCTGCGACGTCGCCCGGCCCCTCCGCGGACAGAGGGACGGACTCCACCAATTCGGCGACCTCTTCCCGGCCCAACCTCGAGAAGTGCACAAGGGTGGAGGTCCCCTCAGCGCCCGGCCGGCTCATCAACCGAGCCAGCGGGTGTCCGACCGGCATGTGGTCGTCCCGCCACGACCCAACCACTACCACTCGGCGCCCCGCCAGCCGCCTGACCATGTAGGTGAGGACCTCCAGGGAAGCATCGTCGGCCCAGTGGAGGTCGTCGAGCCACAGAGCACCAGGAGCAGGAGCGCCTACAGCAGATATCAGATACCTGGCGACGGCATCCAAAAACCGGCTTTGGGCGCCGGGTCGATCCAGGGGCGGGGGCGTATCCATCCCCGGACGCAGCTCGCTCAGCTCGGGAAGGAGACGGCCGACCTCGACGATCACCTCGTCGGGCAGCGTGTCCTGCCCCCCATCTTCCTCCCGGCTCAGACGCCCCGCCTCTCTGAGGGCTTCGATGATGAGACCGAATGCGAGCCCAGCTTCGCCCTCGTGACAGCGGGCCGAGATCGTCCGCCCCCCGGAGGCAGCGACCCAGGCGACAAAGTCCCTGCCGAGGCGGGTCTTGCCGATCCCCGCTTCACCTTCGAGTCCAACGAACTGCCCGGTGGTGGCGGCGGCTTCGTGCGCCCGCAGCAGCGAGGCCCACTCCCCGGCCCGTCCAACCAGCGGGTAGGAGGCCGCGCGCGCTCGCGCCTGGGCGCCCGCCGGCGGCGCGGCTGCCTCTCGTGGCGGTGGGCGGGGCAGGGCGATGTGACCGTCCTTCACGGCCTGGTAGGTCTCGGTTGTCTCTTCCAGAGGGCTCACGCCGAGCTCCCGTTCGAGGATGGCGACGCAGTCCCGGTACTGGCGTAGGGCGGCGGAGCGTTGTCCGCTCATGGCATATAGCCTCATGAGCTGCTGATGGGCGGATTCGTGGAGGGGATCGAGGGTCAGCCAGCGACGGGCGTGCTCGATGGCCGCCTCTGGCTCCCTCCGGGCCGCGGCGTCCAACACGAGCTTCTCCAGCACGGAGCCCAGCTCCCGACTGAGGCCCTCGGCCTGGAAGCTCTGCCACTCGTCGAACTCGGGGCTGTCTCGCAGGGAGAAACCCGCCATGAAGTCTCCCCGGAAGAGGTCGGCGGCGCGCGTCCATAGGCCGGAACACTCCGGACAAGGGTTGACGCCGGATGGGTAGCCGGGGTCGACGGGCGTTCCCCCGGGGGGAGAGGTTGGTTTGCGATGCCTTCCGCAGCCGGCCGCGGCGACTCGGAACGTCTCGACGTCGAGCCATAGCTCGTTGCGATCCAGGCTCACCCTGGTCCTGTCCGCCCGGAGCCAGTCCCCGCAAAGGGCCTTGTTGAGCGCCGACAGGGTGCGCCGCAGGGCGGCGCGTGCATGGAGCGCGTCGTGCTCGGGCCAGAGCAGGCCGGCGAGCGAGTCGCGACCATGGCCCTGAGCCGTTATCGCGAGGTAGGCCAAGATGGCGGTGGCTTTTCGCGTGTCCACCTCGATGGGGACGCCGTCTCGTTGAATTACCGGCGATCCGAGCAGGGACATCGTAAGGCGAGCCACGTCACCTCCTCGTTGGGCCTGGTTCAGCGTAACGTCTCTGGTGGTGGAGGAGCTTCCGTAACGATCTCGGAACGACCTGCATGCATTCTGAGGGCGTAGGTTCACGGCCAAGGAGGATGCCGGGCAGTCGTGAGACGGGACGACACGATGGGCGCACACGGGATGGTTGGCGGGGGTCAGCCGGGAAGGGGCGCGCTTCCACCCGTTCTCGCCTACGGCGGCGTGTACGGGCGCGAATCGAGGCTCCCACGATGAGATACCGGGAATGGTCGTGATGACCAGACCTGGCCGGGCCGGTATCGCCGGCGGCACAGTGATCCTCTATGCGATCTGCATGATTGGTGCCCTCTCGCTTGCATTTCAGAATAAGAATGTAGGACTCGCCACGGTGCCATTCATGGTCACCTTTACCGCCTTCACGTGTGTGGGCGCGCTGATCGTTGCTCGCCGTCCCGGCAACAGGATGGGATGGATCTTCTCGGCGGGTGGTTTGGCGGCGTCCACAGGATTGCTGGCGCAGGAGTATGCGGAGTATTCATACATGACGAGTCCGGGACCGCTCCCCGGAAGGATTTTCGCAGTGTGGTACACCTCCTGGTACTGGTATCCGGTTCTGGGCCTGATGTTTGTGTTCACGCTTCTTTATTTCCCCAACGGCAGACTTCTTTCGGATCGTTGGAGGATGTTTGCAACGTTTGCATGGGCAGCGTTGATTGCAATCACGGTTATGGCCATGCTTGCTCCGAAACTGGAGATACAGGACGAGGACAAGGTTGTCCACAACCCTATCGGCGTTCGGGCGCTTGGAATGGTGGAACAGAGCACGGCTGGAAGTGTTCTCTTTGCAGCCTTCTTGTGCTCGATCGCGGGGGCATTTGTATCCCTGGTGGTCAGATTCAGGCGTTCCACGGGTGAGGAACGTCAACAGTTGAAGTGGTTCACCTACGCGGGGACGCTGACCATGCTTCTCCCTCTCACCTTTGGAATTTCTCTCCCCGGGGTTGCGGGTGATCTGCTTCTCGCCTCGGTTCTTGCCTTCTTGCCGATAGCAACCGGCGTCGCCATCCTCAAGTACCGCCTCTACGACATCGATGTGCTCATCAACCGTACGCTCGTCTACGGTGGCCTGACGGCGATCCTTGCGCTCGTCTATGTAGCCGGGGTCGTCGTCCTGGGTGGGGCGCTGCGGTCGGTCACCGGCCAGTCCGGCAACAACCTCGCCGTCGCGGCCTCGACCCTTGGGGTGGCGGCCCTGTTCCGCCCCGCACGCTCCCGCATCCAAAGCTTCATAGACCGGCGCTTCTACCGGCACAAGTACGACGCAGGGCAAACGTTGGAGTCGTTCTCGGCGCGCCTTCGTGAGGAGGTCGAGCTCGGCATGCTGACGGCGCATCTGCTCACCGCAGTCAGCGACACCATGCGGCCTTCCCATGTCTCATTG
>JALZIC010000126.1 GCA_030860455.1 Actinomycetota bacterium | reverse complement strand
CGACGATCCTGGTGATCGGATCCCACGCCATCTCGACAAGATTGTCGCTGCTGTCCTTTTTCGCCCGGCCTGAGACCTTTGCCTCAGCCACCCTTGTCACCGTTTGTCCCCTCCTGACCTCTTAGACGATTTTCTCTCCGCCTTCACAACCTCCAGCACGAAACCGGTTACCAGCTTGGCTTGTGACCGGTCAGCAGCTCTGAGCCCCGCTTTCGCCACTTGGGTTCCTTGTCAACGGTGTTGAAGGTGAATGTGCGCATGTTCCTGATAACTTTGCCGTAGGCGCCGCTTGCCGCACCCGATACCGTGCTCCCGGGCGGCTCGTCCATGAAAGGCATGAACTTGTCCGGGAAGCCGGGCATGGTGCAGGCGATGCAGATACCCCCGACGTTCGGACAACCACCGATACCGTTCATCCAGCCCCGTTTGGGGACGTTGCATTTGACCACCGGGCCCCAGCACCCGAGCTTGACTATGCACTTGGGCGACCCATATTCCGTTGCGAAGTCCCCCTGCTCGTAGTAGCCGGCGCGATCGCAGCCCTCGTGGACCGTCTGGCCGAACAGCCACAGCGGACGAAGGGACTCGTCGAGCGGGATCATCGGCGCCGACCCTGCGGCCTGGTAGAGCAGGTAGAGGATCGTTTCGGACAAGTTGTCCGGTTGGATGGGGCAGCCCGGCACGCACACCACCGGGATGCCGGCCTTCGAACGCCAGTTCCAGCCGAGGAAGTCAGGGACCCCCATAGCTCCTGTGGGGTTGCCGGCCATCGCATGGATGCCGCCGTAGGTGGCGCAGGTTCCGGCCGCCAGCACGGCAAGCGCCTTGGGGGCCAACCGGTCCAGCCACTCGGACGTCGTTATCGGCTGTCCCGTCTCCGGGTCGTTGCCGAATGCGGCCCAGTAGCCCTCCTCTTTGATGGCCTCGTTGGGGATCGAGCCCTCGATCACGAGGACGAACGGATCGAGCTCGCCGCGATCGGCCTTCCAGAACCAGTCCATGAACTCGTCGCCGACCTGGTAGTCGATCAGTGGCCAGTGGAACTGGACCCTCGGCAGACCAGGTAGAGCGCCAAGGGCTATCTCTTCGATCGTCGGCTGGGTAGCCGCGGTGAGGGCCACGGAGTCCCCGTCACAACTTAGGCCTGCGTTGATCCACAGAACGTGCACATCGACTTCGGGCTGCCCGTGCTCGTCGACGTCGTCACGTGCCATCGTGTCCGCCTCAGCACTCATGAAGGGCCTCCTCTGGGTCGAGCCGTCCCGCTGGGGCAACGGAGCATCGAACTCCTGGTCCCGCCCATCCACCCGTCACGAAACGACACACGAACAACAGGTCCGCTGTGAGTCTTGATCTTTGGGGACTCTATAGCCTGGCCAGGTGCGCGGCAAGTCACGGCAGGGATAAAGAGCGAAGCTGCGGCCGCAACTCGAGTGGCCGGGAGTGTGAACATGCACACTCCATCATTCACTCGGCGCCGGGCCCGTGCCGAGAAGCTCACTCAGGAGTGCTCGCAGAACATGATATTGCGTCGCCTGAGCCTCCTGGATGCGCGGGATGTAATCGGCATTCACGGTATGGCAGCGATCGCAAATCTCGGCCATACGTCCTCCTCCGTAACCTGCAAACCCAACCGTCACCAACCCTCGGCGGCGCGCCTCGACGAGGGCCGCAAGAACATTGCGGGACCCCCCACTGGTGGAGATGGCCACGGCAACATCTCCGGGACGGCCGTGGGCAATGATCTGGCGAGCGAATACGTTGTCGAAGCCGATGTCGTTCCCGATAGCCGTCATGACGGCCGAATCATTCGTGAGCGAGATCGCCCGTATCGGCGATCCACCGCGGGGAGGGGCCACAAGGTCTCCGACAAGGTCCTGGGCATCGGTTGCTGATCCGCCGTTGCCGAAAACGAGCACCTTCGCACCCCTTTCGACGCGGCCGGTGATCAGCGACGCAGTGGCCAAAAGCCCCTCGGGATCCATTGATCCGGCGCGAAGCGCCACCACGTCGTCCGCCTTCTGGAGGATCGAGCGGCTGACCTCCGCTACGACGCCGGCGAGGTCAGACTCCGCCCCTTTCAAGAACGGATAGAGGAAGCTGGAGCGCCCGGTGTCGTGGGCGCGTCCGGGCGCCGAGGCGCCACCCGGATCGTCCAACAGCCCTTTGTGCTCGAAGAACACATGGACGAGCTCCCACAACACGTGATACAGCGTCTCGTGTACTTCCTGGACAATGAAGGGATCGTCGGAGGACACCTCGAACAGGTGCTCGGGCGGTAACGGTCCCGGCGATTTGCCTCCGAGGAGGATCGCCAGCATCCCGGCCGCCTCGGCCTGCCCCAACGCCGCCGTGACGCCCTCCGAACCCGAGTCGCCTGAACTGTGGACCATCCCCAGGGCGATGTCTGCCGGCGCGCCGAGCGTCAGAAGCTGATGGCTGAAGGCGTCACGCCGGTCCCTGAAGGCCAGAGCGAGGGTCGACACGACGTCATTCGGGAGGGCCAGAGCGGGCAGAGCCCGCTTGCCTACGATGACGGGATGGACGAATTCAACCGACACGTGCTGCGCGTCGCTGGCTGCTGCGCCTGGGCCGAAGGCAATCAGGACACCGTCATGCGCAAAGCGGCGCGCCATCGCGTGGCACAAGTGCGCAAGACGGTCTGAATTGGCTTGGAAGAACGCACGGACCACCTCGGCTCGTTCGAGGTAGGCGCCTTGCACCAACTTCGTCCCGCTCAGCGTCCCACTCTGCAACCCAATTCCTCCCTCGCAGCCCCAAGTGACCGGTGGTTCCAGCCGTGTAAACGCGCCTCGGAATCGCCCTTGCTTCTAGTTCGAGCTCTACAACGGTGTGATTGCAGCGTTGGACTTTCCGCCCGGGCCCGGAGAGCTAACAAATCCGGGGCAGCGGATCTCCGATGAGCATGTCCATGATCCGGGTCCCGCCGAAGCCCGTACGCACGAGAACCATCCCCTGCGGTTCCTCTGCAACTGCGCCGACGACGCACGCGTGCTCGCCCCCGGGGGCCGCCTGCAATGCCGCAAGCGCGTCGGGGGCTCGTTCGGGCCCCACCACGGCAAGAAGCTTCCCCTCGTTGGCCACATACATCGGATCGATGCCGAGGATCTCGCAGGCCCCCTGAACCGCAGGATGCACCGGGACGCTGGCCTCATCGAGGATCACCCCCAGGTCCGCATCAAGCGCAAGCTCGTTCAACACCGTGGCCACTCCGCCTCTGGTCGGATCGCGCATGACGCGTAGCTCTTCCCCTGCCGCCTCCATGAGGGCGTCCGCCTGCTCCCACACGGGGGCGGTATCGGATTCGATGTCGGCGTCGAGGTCGAGCTCGCCCCGCGCCAGCATGATCGCCATCCCGTGGTCTCCGATGAACCCGGAGCACAATACGACGTCGCCCGGCCGGATCGATTGCCCGCTCAGCTCCACTTCGGAGCGGCGGACACCCAGACCGGTGGTCGTTATGTACATACCGTCCGCCTTGTTTCGCTCGACGACCTTCGTGTCGCCGGTCACGACACTCACGCCTGCAGCGCGGGCGGTCTCGGCCATGGCTTCGGTTTCGGCTCGAAGGACGTCCGCGTCGAGACCTTCCTCGACGATGAAGGCCGCCGCGATCGCTACGGGTTCGGCACCCGAAACCGCGAGATCATTGACCGTTCCATTGACCGCGAGCTCGCCGATCGAACCCCCCGGGAACTGAAGCGGTTTGACGACGAAACCATCGGTCGTGAGCGCTAACCGTGCGCCTGCGATCTCGATCCGGGCGGCGTCGTTCAGCTCCGCCAGGGCCTCGTTGGCGAACGCCCGCGCAAACAGCCCTTCCACGAGTGTGTGCGTGGCCTTGCCGCCGGCGCCGTGGGCCATCGTGACGCGCTCGTCCCGAAAACGGGGCCGGAGCTTGCGCTGGCGTTCGATCCTGGCGAGGACCTCGTCCTCGAGATCCATCTCTAGTCCCCCACTTTTTATTGAGCTCGACCCCTAAGCGCCGGCGCGCTCCTTCGAGCGTGCAAAACGGCCGAAGTTGTAGTACGCGGCGCAGGCCCCCTCCGAGGAGACCATGCATGTTCCGATCGGGGTTTCCGGAGTGCAGGCGGTACCGAACACCTTGCACTCCCACGGCTTGATTACTCCCTTGAGTACCTCGCCGCACTGGCACGCTTTGGGATCGGCCACCCGGACGCCGGGGATGTCCCACCTGAGCTCGGCATCGAAGTCCGCGTACTCCTGCGACAGCTTGAGGGCGCTCTGAGAGATGAACCCCAGTCCCCGCCACTCGAAGTAGGGGCGGAGCTCGAACACCCGTTGGAGAATGTCAAGGGCCCGGAGGTTGCCCTCCCATGGGACGACGCGGCCGTACTGGTTCTCGACCTCATTCCGGCCCTCGCCGAGCTGCCGCATGATCATGTAGATGGACTGAAGCAGATCCAGCGGCTCGAAGCCCGCCACCACCACCGGCTGTCCGTAGTCGGCCGGGATGAACTCATAGGGACGGCAGCCGATGACCGTCGAGACGTGCCCGGGGCCGATGAACGCGTCGAGCCGGAGATCGGGTGATTCGAGCAGCGCCATCAACGGCGGCACGATCGTGACGTGGTTGCACATTACAGAGAAGTTGCGAAGCCTCTCAGCTTTCGCCCGCATGAGAGTGAGGGCAGTCGAAGGCGCGGTCGTCTCGAAGCCGATAGCGAAGAAGACGACCTCTTTGTCCGGATTGTTGCGAGCGATCTTCAATGCGTCGAGTGGTGAGTAGACAAAGCGAACGTCGGCGCCCTCGGCCTTGACGTCCAATAAACTGCCGTTGCCGCCGGGGACGCGCATCATGTCGCCGAAGCAGGTGAAGATGACGTCAGGTTGGCGGGCGATCGAGATCCCGTCGTCGACCCTGCCCATCGGTATCACGCATACGGGACAGCCCGGTCCGTGAACGAGCTCAACCGATTCGGGCAAGTGGTCTTCGATCCCGTGCTTGTAGATCGTGTGCGTGTGCCCTCCGCACACCTCCATGACCTTGTAGTGCCGGCCCGCTTCGGCGAGGGCGGTGATCTCGGACCCGAGGGTCCGGGCGAGCTCTGCGTCACGATACTCGTCGACGTATTTCATAGCTCCTCTTCCAGTCGGGAGATTGCGATACCGCCGTGAACCAGAAGCTGGTCTCCGCTCTTGACCGGTGACACGAGCTCGACTCCAACCGAGCCGCGCTGACCGTGGGCATCCTCACAGACCGCGTCGGGGTCTCCGGGCCATACGACGGTCACCGGAACGGCGACGTCTCCGCACACGAGACACCCGTCGATGAGCGAACAGACTGCGCCGTAGGAGTCGGCCTCGACCTGCGGCAACGCGATTCCGCCCTCGCGGCCGTCGAAGGTCATCCGATGTCGCTCGCCTTGAGCTGCTCGAGCTCGTCCTCGTACGCCTCGCCCATCCCCTGGAGGAGAGACAGCGTTGCAGTCGCCTCGGACTCGTCTACTTTGGACAGGGCGAAGCCCACGTGTATCAGGACCCAATCGCCAACATCGATTCCGCCCGGCTCTTCGACGAGCAAGCCGATGTTCACGTTGCGCTTCACACCGCCGACATCGACCTTGGCGATATGCGTGGCGGGATCGACGATCTCTGCGACCTGTCCCGGGATGGCAAGGCACATCGGATAAGGGCCCCCTCTAGTCTTCCTCGTCGCCCGCATCCTCGCACACTCCGGGGGGTGAATCACTCACTGTCTGGTGGGCCCTGAACGTGCGTTGGTTCACCTTCGTCGTCGGAGCCTCGGCCCCGATCGTGAGGTGGCATGGTTCACATCTCTCGCCCACTCGGCCCCGCCCCCCGATCCCGGTGCCCGGCGACCACGGCCTGGCCCAGCGCCACGCCCCCGTCGTTCGGGGGCACGCGCCGGTGGATCAACACCTCGAATCCGGCGTCCTCGAGCCCTCGGGTGACCCGTTCGAGCAGGAGCAGGTTCTGCCAGCTCCCTCCCGACAAGGCGACAGTGGCCAATCCCTGCTCTGCCCGCACCCGCTCGCAGGCGCGCCGAAGGCCCTCGGCCAGCCCGTTGTGGAAGCGTGCGGCAACCTCGGCCACAGGGGATCCTCCGATCAGGTCCTCGGCCACGGCCCGCACCAGGGCGGCCCCGTCCAGTGCCCCGCCGACCAGGGGGAAAGGGTACGCAGCGACGGCGGTGGGATCGGCGGCTTGCTCGAGCTCGGCGGCGGCCTGTCCTTCGTAACTCACCCGGTCGCGCAGGCCGCACAGCGCCGCAACGGCGTCGAAGAGCCGCCCCGCGCTCGAGGTGGGCGGAGCGTTTATGCCGGTCGCGGCCATGCTCAGTACCGGGCGCCACCGCTCGGCGGTCCGGCCGACGAAGTCGAGGCTGAGGTCGTAGGCGTCATCCCCCCCGAAGGCTCGCTCGAGGTAGACCGCGGCCATGCGCCACGGCTCCCGGACTGCGGCCGCGCCCCCCGGCAGGGGAACGTATCCGAGGTGGGCGGCCCGCCCATAGCCCGCGAAGTCGCAGGTGAGGACCTCACAGCCCCAGATCGCTCCGTCGTCGCCGAAACCGGTGCCGTCGAGCGCCAGACCAATTACCGGATCGGCGCGCCGGTTGTCCGCCAGGCACGAGGCGATATGCGCATGATGATGCTGGACGCCAACCGGCTCGACTCCCTCGAGCCCGAGCGCCCACTTCGTCGAGAGGTACTCGGGATGAAGGTCGTGGGCGACGACCTCCGGGCGAACGTCGAAGACACGGGTGAAGTGCTCCACCCCCTCGAGAAACGCTCTCATCGCCGCCCAGTTGGCGAGGTCTCCGATGTGGTGGGAGAGGATCGCGCGGTTGCCCGTCCCCAGACAGAAGGTGTGCTTGAGCTCGGGGCCGGCTGCGAGCACCGGCCGTGCGAAGGGAACGGGGACCTCCAGCGGTTCGGGCGCGTAGCCGCGAGACCGCCTGATGGGGTATTCGCGCCCTCCCACGACGCGCACGACCGAGTCGTCGCATCGCACGTGCACCGGCCGGTCGTGAGTCAAAAAGGCGTCTGCGATCCCGCCGAGGCGCTCCAGGGCGTCGCCGTCTTCGTGCGCGATCGGCTCGTCGGAGAGGTTGCCCGAGGTGAGGACGATGGGGCGGCGCACGGAACGCATCAGCAGGTCGTGGAGCGGTGTATAGGGCAGCATGATCCCGATGTAACGATTGCCAGGCGCAACCTCATCTGCAAGGAGGGTCTCGGCGCGCCGAGCGGCGATCACAATGGGACGCCGGTGCGACGCAAGTACGGCCGTCTCCTCGGGGCCGGTATAGGCCAGGCGGCAGGCCCATTCCAGGTTTGGCGCCATGACGGCAAAGGGCTTCGCCTCGCGCCCCTTTCTCATCCTTAGCTCTGCGACGGCGGAGGCGTCGGTTGCGTCACAGGCGAGGTGATAGCCGCCCAGCCCCTTGATCGCAAGGATGCCGCCCTCCCGCAGGGCGGTCGCCGAGGCCGGGAGCGGGTCCCCCTCGAGCTGCACGCCTTCCTTGTCGACGAATGTCAACCGAGGTCCACACCGAGGGCAGGCGATGGGCTGTGCATGGAAACGCCTGTCGCCGGGATCTGTGTACTCCGCTCTGCACTCTGCGCACAGGGGAAAGGTCGACATGGTCGTGCGCCCCCGGTCGTAGGGAACCCCGGTTGTGATCGTGAAACGGGGGCCACAATTCGTACAGTTGGTGAATGCGTACCCGTAACGGCGCGCCGAGCTATCGCGCGTCTCCTCCAGACAGGCGACGCAGGTGGCGACGTCGGGGGTGATGGTCGCCACGACTGCGCCGTCGGTCTCGGAGGCTCGGATGTCGAACCGATTGCTCCCCAGCGGCGGTACTTCCAGCTTTTCGACGCTGTCCAGACGCGCGAGCGGGGGCGGGTCATCGAGGAGAGTCCGTGTGAACGCGTCCACGTCGCAGCCGTCGCCCTCCACCTCGATCACCACACCGCGCGAGTCGTTCAGTACGAAGCCCGCCAGGCCGAGTCGCGATGCCAGTGCGTACACAAAGGGCCGGAATCCGACGCCCTGGACGGTGCCCCCTATGCGAAGTCTCTGGCGCATGCGACCATCCCCCATGACCCCAATGGTCGCGTGCGGTCGCGACCTCGTGGACCTCGGTGGGAGCTTTCAACCCGCAATCGTCCCGTCCGAGAGCATCCCGGCGCCGCCGAGCGACTAGGGAACCGTGGCCGACTCGCGCTGTCGGGAGAGAGGCAGGCGGCCTTGCGAGATCGCAACACCGGCCAGCACGACGGCCGCCCCCGCAGGCTGATTCCAGGTCAACCGCTCGCCCAAGAAGACCATCCCCACGATCGTCGCGAAGATGGGGACGAGATAGGTGACCGTCGACGCGGCAGTTGCGCCTGCGTCCCGAATGATGCCGTAATTAATGACGTAGGCGATTCCGGTCCCAACTACCCCGAGTAAAACGATACTCACGACCGGCCGAAGCGGATATCCGGCGGGGGCATTGGTGAAAAACACCACGACGGCGGCAAGCTGAACCGTCCCGCAGAGGAGCTGGCCGCCCGCAAGGGCCAGGGGAGATTCGTCGCGTCCGGCAAGGTACTTGCGCATGTAGGGGAAGGCAACGCCGTAACAGGCTGCGGCCGCGAGGCAGGCGAGGTTGCCGAGGAGCGCTCCGCCGCCGACCCCCTGCCACGGCCCGACGATCAACAGCACTCCGGCGAAGCCGGCCGTCAGTCCGACGACCTTGTCCCGGTCGGGGCGCTCGTCCGGCAATATGGAAAACGCGACGATCATCGTAAGAAGTGGGGTGGTGCCGTTCCAGATCCCGGCGAGCACGGACGACACCCTCGTCTCGCCCCAGGCGAACAAGAAGAACGGAAGCGCATTCCCGAACAGGCCCGCGAACAGGAGATGCACCCATACACGCCTGCCGCGAGGAAGCGGCTCGCGGCGCAGCGCCAGGAAAACCATCAGAACAGCCGTACCCAAGAGCATGCGCCCCAGTGCAACATGCAGCGGAACGAAAGCCCTCAAGCCCACCTTGATGAATAAGAAACTGCTTCCCCACACGCCAGCGAGCAATACAAGACGGACTTGCCAGCTCAGCGGTTCCTTCTTCATTGCGATCTCAGGACAGCGCGGCCGTCTGACGCCTGGTTAGTCGACGGAGAGCGACGCCAATGCCGCGCCGGCCGCAGGGCGGTTGCGGCCGCCTCAGATGTTGACGGACTCCATGGGCCGCGGCAGGCGATCGGCCGAGTCGATGGTGAAGACAATTGCAGCGCGCTTGCGGAATCCCGGTACGCTCCGGTGACCGTTGTGGCGCTTGATCTCGCCGGCAAGGCATCCAGTGCACAGCTCCAGCCGGTATCGCAGCTTATCCACCTGATACAGGACCTCTTTTGCGGCCTGATCGGGAATCGCGTTTCCACATGAGTCGCACAGAATGAGCATCGAGTGACCTTGCATTTTGCCCTTCCTTCTAGCGGAGGTCGCCCATTGTACTGCCCTCTCCGGCAAGAGCGCCCAGGGACACGGCCGCCTGGTCGCCCGCGACCTCGTCTCGCACGACGCATCTCTCGAGATGATCGTTGACCAGACCGCAAGCCTGCATCAGGGCGTAGGCAGTGGTCGGACCGACGAAGCGAAACCCGTTGCTCTTGAGCGCCCTGGCCAGTGCGGTTGACTCAGGGGTGAAGGTCGGCAGCTCGGCGAAGCTCGGGGGTGCCGGCTTAGGCGCCGGTCGATGGGACCAGACGAGCTCGGCGAGCGGCGTCGGGCCTTGGCGTAGTCGGAGGGTTGCGCGCGCGTTGACCACTGCTGCTTCGATCTTGGCGCGATTCCGGATAGTCCCAGCATCGCCGAGGAGCCGGCTGATATCTGCGGCCTTGAATCGAGCCACCTCTTGGGGCTCGAAAGCGCGGAACACCTTCCTGAGGTGCGCTCGTTTGCGAAGGACGATGAGCCAGGAAAGGCCGCTTTGGAAACTTTCGAGGCAGATCCTGTCGAAGAGCCCGCGCTCATCCAGAACCGGCCGGCCCCACTCATGATCGTGATAGTCGCTGTAGAGCTCGTTACCGTCGCCGAAGCAGCGCACTTACGCGTCGAGGGCGGCAAGCCGTCGGCGCGCCCAGGGGACCAGCCCGCCCGAAGAGATCATGTCCTGCATGAAATCTGGAGTCGGCGGCACTTCATAGGTGATGCCATCGATCGTCACCGCACCGTCCGTATCGATAGTGACCGGCGACCCGGAGTGGGCTGCCAATGCACCTTGGGAGCACACCACAATGGGGAGGCCGAGGTTGATGCAGTTTCTATAGAAGATGCGGGCAAAGCTCTGCCCCACCACCGCGCCGATGCCCCAAGCTTTCATTGAGAGCGGGACATGCTCACGCGACGAGCCGCAGCCGAAGTTCTGCCCCACCACCAGGATGGTTCCGGGCTGCAGCTCAGCCCTGAGATTCGGATCGAGGCCCTCGAACAAATGCCCTTTCATGTGAGCAGGGTCGTCGATGTTCAGGAACGACCCTGGATACAGCACGTCGGTGTCTATGTTGGCGCCTTCGACCCTCAGGGCCGGGCCTTCGATCCTCATACCTTTGCACCCACAGGCATGTCGGCAGGATCGATGAGCTCGCCTGCCACAGCCGCTGCAGCCGCAACGTACGCATTTGCGAGATAGACCCCGGCCTCTCCAGATCCCATGCGGCCCTTGAAGTTCCGGTTTGTCGTTGTGACTGCGTTCTCACCTCGGCCCATGACCCCATTGTGGCCTCCGAAGCAAGCCCCACAAGTCGGCGTCGACACGATTGCCCCGGCTGCCACAAACAGGTCGAGTAGACCCTCTTTCATCGCCTCGCGGTAAATGCTCTGAGTTGCGGGAACGATGATAGCGCGCGTGTCCTTGTGCACCTTGTTGTCGCGCAGCATCTCGGCCGTCTGTCTCAGGTCGGTCATCGTACCGTTGGCGCAGTTCCCGATGTAGACCTGATCGATCTTCGTCCCTGCGGTTTCGGAAATCGACGCAACGTTTCCTGGTGAATGAGGTTGCGCCACCAACGGAGGCAGGGCTCCGACGTCCACGCGGAGGCGATCCACGACCTGTGCATCCGGGTCCGAATGTTGAGCGTTCCATTCCTTGGCGGTGCGGCCTTCGAGGTAGGCGGCGGTCACGTCGTCGGCGGGGAAGAGCCCGGTCTCGGAACCCGCTTCGACCGCCATATTGGACACTGCGAGGCGTTCATCGATCGAGATGTCGCTCAGAGAGGGCCCGGTGAACTCGAGCACCTGATTCGTTCCGCCGGCCACTCCGATTGTGCCGATGACTGAAAGGATGAGATCCTTTCCGGTCACGAAGCGCGGCTTGGGGCCGACGTACTCAACCTGAATCGTCCCCGGCACCGTCTGCCAGAACTCGCCGAACACCAGGGAGGCCGCGATGTCGGTTGAGCCCAGCCCCGTGCCGAAGGCGCCCAGAGCGCCGTAGGTGCAGGTGTGTGAGTCGCCGCCCGCAAGGACCATCCCCGGCGTGACCCAACCCTCCTCTACCAAGAGGGTGTGCTCGATTCCGCCCCGGCCCTGCCCGTAATAGGTGACTCCCTGGTCGTCACACCACTCCTTGAGGCGCTTCTGCAGCTCGGCCGAGCGCGCGTCTTTGGCGGGCATGAAATGGTCGGAGACCATCACGACTTTGGCCGGGTCGAACACCTTGGTGGCGCCCATCTTCTCCATTGCACGGAAGGCCACCGGGCCGGACACATCGTTGGCCATCACCACGTCACACCGAACCAGGATGACGTCGCCGGGGGTGACATCATCCTCACCTGAATGCTCGAGCATGATCTTCTCAGCAAGGGTGTAGCCCACGGCTCTGCCTTTCGGATAACGAAGCACGATCTGGCCGGACAACTGAGGACACCAACTCGGCTACGCAGGCCAGTTGCCGGCCCGATACACCTTGCCGGGAAGTGTCTTGGCCAGCACCCCCTCGAGCCAGGCGGCTACCCCGATCAGAGCGTCCAGGTCCACGCCTGTCTCGACGCCCTCCCGATCGAGGAGATGTACCAGGTCCTCGGTCGCAATGTTACCCGTTGAGCGAGGGGCGAAGGGGCAGCCGCCGAGTCCCCCGACCGAAGCGTCGAGCACATCAGCTCCCGACTCGAGCGCCGCAAGCGCGTTGGCCAGACCCAGGTTTCTGGTGTCATGGAAGTGAGCTCCGATCCGAATGCCGAACCGCTGTGCTTCGCCCACCAGGAGACGGGATTGAGACGGCACTCCCACGCCGATGGTGTCGGCGAAGCAAATTTCCTGTGCACCGGCGGATGCAAGCCGCTCGGCAATAGCCAGGACCTTTTGCGGTTCGACGGGCCCTTCGAAGGGGCACCCGAAGGCCACACCCATTGTTACTGTCAGATAGATGCCGTCATCGCGGCTCAGCCCGATGAGCCTCTCGGCGAGACCCATCGATTCTTCGACCGACGCATTCTGATTTCGACGGTTGAACTCGTCCGTGCAGCCAAACGAAAAGTGCGCCTCCCTCAACGGGGTCCCCAGCAATCGCCTATAGCCTTCTTCGTTTAGAGCGAGACCGGAGAAAACCACACCGGCCCGCGGCCTCAGGCCGGCTACAACCTCCTCGGCGCCGGCCATCTGTGGCACCCTCGAGGACTGAACGAAGCTCGCCGCCTCGACCCTCGGCAAACCGGTTTCGGCCAGTCGATTGGCAAGCTCGGCGCGCCGTTCTGGAGGAAGGGACAGGTCTTCGTTCTGAAGTCCGTCCCGCGCTCCTACATCACAAATTCCGACATTCATAGCTCGTCCTAGTCCTGCAGGTCGCCAAGCCGACCCTATGGAAATCAGAGGAGTTCACCGTATACCTTCTGATTTGTGACTGCGGGTGGTTCCGGCCGGAGGGGATGCTAGACCTGGTTCTGCCGAAGCCGGTCCTGAGCGAGCGCCTCACCCCTCCGTGCGAAAAGTCACCTTCGATGGCGGAGTCCGGCCACCCCGATCGCCTCCCACCGACCAGCATGAGCGAGACTGCACTGCCTATCATCTCGATTCGAGGGAAGGAGCTCACATGTCCGTCGTCGCGCAAGTAACGCCACACTTAGAGCGTCCCGGCGCGGCGCGAGGCTCATCCCGAGCGCTTCAGCTTGCCGTGCTGTTTGGCATAGCGTTCCCCGCGGCGGAAGACAACTAGTCCAAGGGGAATCGAGATCGCGCCGATTCCGATCAGGGGCAAGAGCTGTCCCCACAGAGTCGAAATGGCTGCCCCCTCCAGAATCGCATCCCTAATTCCCTCGAGCGCATAGGTGGCCGGCGAGATCACAGCAAGCCATTGCATCGGCTCGGGCAGGATTTCGACGCTGTAGTAGATGCCCGAGACGACGAGCAGCATCCCCTGGGCGATGAAGCCGAGTTGGGTCCCCTTCTCCGGCGAGATCAGTGGCAGAACCGCCGTCATCATCCCTATCCCAATGAACGAAGCAGAGGCGACGGCAAGCACCACCAGAGCAGACAGGAAGTTCGCCTCCGGCATCTCGAGATTGAACCAGAGAGCAATCGCACCGAACAGAAGCGCAGCGCGCACCACCCCATAAACAACGGCGAAGACACCCATACCCAGGAGGTGCACGGTGCGCGACAAGGGAGCCATGAACGTGTACTCGATGGTGCCCTCCCAACGCTCCCACGCCACGGTCTCGGTAAGGATCTCGAAGATGATTCCGAGATACGCCCAGATGACCGCTCCGATCAGCAGCACGGTCGTCTGACGATTGACATCGAGGACTCCGCCGGAAGCCTCGACCCCCTCCGCGATGAAGACGATGGTCAGTGTATTGGCGATCGTCCAAAGGAAAAAAGCAAGCTCCCAAAGCGCGTACCGCCGCACAAGGTAGGCGTTCCTTTCGATGATCCCCCCGAGCCCGATCAACTCGGTGCGCATACCCGTGGAGATCCCTCTCATGGACGTCCCTCTTCGACGTCGCTCCCGAGCTCGAAGGTCCGGCCCGTAGCCGCAAAGAACGCCTCCTCGAGAGTGTCCGCTCGGAAACGGCGCTTGAGCTCGCCGGCCGATTCCAGAACCAGGAGCTCACCGCGGTCGAGAATGCCAACCCGATCGGCGAGGGACTCTGCCTCATCGAGATCGTGCGTGCAGAGGAGGATGGTTACGTCGTGGCCGGAGCGGAGCTCCCGTATGAAGCCTTGCACTTCGAGCTTCGAACGGGGGTCCAAACCTGTGGTCGGCTCATCCAGCAACAACAGCACCGGCGATGTCAGCAGCGCTCGCGCCAGCGCAACTTTCTGCTGCATTCCCCGGGACAGATCTTCCATCGAATCCGTGCGCCGGTCGAGCGGAAAGCCGACTCGCTCGAGGATCTCTGGGATTCGACCCCGGGTCTGGCGCGCCGTCATCCCGTAGAAGCGAGCTGCATAGCTCAGATTTTCCACAGATGACATCTTCTTGAAGAAGGACGCCTCGACGGAGACCCTGTTGACCAACCGGCGAATAGGGCGCGGTTCGGTGAAGACGTCGTAACCGAAAACGCTGGCGGTTCCACCGTCGTTCAAGAGGAGAGTCGACAGGAGTCTCACCAGCGTCGATTTTCCCGATCCGTTCTGTCCCAGGATGGCCACGCACTCGCCTCGTTCGATGCGGAACGAGACATCCTTTAATACCGCCACAGGCCGCTTGAGCGAACGGCGGCCTGTGCGCCGGTCTCGGCGAATGAACTCCTTGCGCAAGTCGACCACCTCGACCGCTGGAGCAAGGGTTTGCGGTCGCACCGGACGGCGCGGCCGGGTTGATGGACCGGCTGATGCAATGCGGGGCATGCGTTGCTCCTTAAGGCGACAGTAGCGGTGAAGGGGTAAGGAAGGCGCGCTCCGGATGTGGATCCCTATTTAGAGGAGGACCCCTGGGCGCGAATAAGGTGTGTCAACCGAGGAACAACATCCTACGACTCTAGCGGAAAGATCGATGCGGCACAACTCGACACGGCGGCCACGATGAACCGCTTGGTGGGTCTTGAGTTGCCTCTACCCGCGCCGCGCGACGCGTCCGGAGGTGGCAAGCGTCTCGGCCATCGAATCGGCCGTTGCTTCGGCCCTGTCCGCCCAATAGGCAGCTATCACCCCGACATCACCCTCCATCTCCCGATGACGCACCGCCCACGCCCGGGCGAAAAGAACAAGCCAAGCGAGCACCGCGACCGGATCCTGATCCAGCATGGCCGTCAGCGCGAATCTGCGCTCGCCCATGCGCAACCCCAGTTTGTTATCGGATGCGGCGCCCGCTAGGTCGTGACGCGTGACGAGCAGGCCGCTGCGAACCGGCGACAGCAGTGCGCCAACCAGCTCCTCGAGGCTTGCGTCCGTTTTCCCCGGGGGCGGAGCCGAGCGCAGGTGTACGGGCAACTCCCGATGGCCCCCGAGAAGCGCCGCCTCGGTCAACAGGACCTGGGACAACAGCCCGGCCCACTGCGCGAAATGCCCAGGCGCCGTCTGTTGCATCATCTTCGAGGCGTACTGGGGTGCCCATGGCAGAAGGTGCTCCCACAGGAGCGCCACCTTGGCTTCTCGGCGCAATAGACGTCGGGCCGGTTCGCTATCACGATCTTCTGCTTCTTCCAGAGCGGCATAGAGAGACAACAGAGCCGCCAGGTGATCGGGCTCCGGCGGCGGCGTGAACCCAGCCGCTTGCCAGAATCCGGCTATCCGCCCCCGGGCCTCACCTCCGAGCATTCCCTCAGCCCCGAGATAGATCGACGCGTAGGGCGGCAGCTGAAAGACGAATGCGTCGGTGTACTCGGACGGGTCGGCGGGTCCTTGCAATCCGAGCGCACGGGCGATTGGGGCGTGCGCCGGATGCGGTGTCTCGCACAGCGCTCCCAGGGCGCGGAAGAGCTCGGTGCGCCGGCTCACCGCCAAGGAGGCCTTCCCCGGCTCCGAATGTGGCGCTGGTGCATCACGCGCTCTCCCCCGGAATCGAGAACGCCTCCTTGTCCGGTTTCAATGGGCGCATCATCCAGAAGGGGCGGCGGGTGTGGCCGGGAGAGTACAGGTCGGCGCGCCGGGTCAGCTCGAGCCACCGCCTGTAAACCCCGTTGCTCTTGCCTGCGTCGACATAGATGTCACCAAGGCGGTCACCTTCGGCTGCCCTGGAGATCACCACGGCCTGGTGCCAGCAGTGCTGACCCGAGATCGGATCCGGCTGCACGGCAAACGTCAGGTTCTGATGCACCCCCACATCGGTCCACCAGATCCTTTGCGTGTCCGGATCACTCGAACTGTACGGTCCGACACCCTTCGCACGCCTCATGGACCAACCACCCTCTTTGCCGTCGAGTGTGACGGAGGCCATCATCTGTCCCTGACCTTCCTCTCCGAGCTTCCATCGGCCCATGTGGTGGCTGCACGCGACCACGCCTGGCCGGATGCCCTCGGTCACCCACGCCTTCACCACGTAGAAGCCGGTTTCGGTGCTGACTCGCACGATGTCACCCGCGCCTACGCCGAGCCGACCGGCGTCGCTTGGATGGATCCATAACGGATTGGTATGGGCGATCTCGTCCAGCCACTTGGCGTTCGCCGAACGGGTGTGGATGTGCACCGGCAGCCGAAAGGTCGAGATAAGCACCATCTGATCCTCGGCGAGCTTTGACGGATGGACATGGCTCCTGATGTATCCGGGGAGAGCATGCTCGGGCCATCCCCAGTCGGCCAGAGTCTGTGACCAGAACTCCAAGCGGCCACTCGGAGTGGGAAACCCTCGAAGCACCTTTCCATCGACCCTCACACCGGCAGGACGGCGGCCGGCGGAGTCCGGCTCCGGCGCGCCCATCGGCACAATGTTGGTCGAAACAGGCGCCGGGGAGCGCGTGAAAACCCGCCCGAACCCGCTGGTCGCAGCATCGTCCAACTCGGCCGCCGCGACCTCTTCATCAAAGACCCGGCCAACCTTCTTCGAAATCTCGAAGGCCCCAAAGCGGCGCATGTATTCGAGGGGGGTTAGATTGTGGGCTGCGGCCGCCTCGGGCAGGCCGGGGACCGAATGCTCGAACATGTAGCCGTAGTACTCGTCCACCGAAAGCTTCTCGCCGGGGTGCTCCATCGACTCGTAGAACTTGCGAATCCCGAGATGCCCATCCGGGTCGATGCGCCACGACAGCTCGATCCAAAACTCATTTTCTTCCCACACTTCCCCCGGGTTGGTCTCCCGCGTGTCGGTGATGTCCTCACCCGCGCGCCCGCGCGCCGCCCTCATCACCGGCTGCCGGAAACCCACCCATTGACCGTCGTATTGCTCGTAAGAATGGACGTCATGACGCTCGGATGAATGGCCCATCGGCAACACGTAGTCCGCAAAGAACGCGGTTTCGCTCCACGTAGGTGTGAGGGCGACGTGAAGACCGATGAGCTTCTTGTCGGTCAACGCTTCGATCCACGAGAACCCGTCCGGGTTCGTCCACACGGGATTGTAGACACGGGTGAAGTAGACCTCGAGCTTTCCTCGGCCTTCCTTCAGAAAGTGGGGCAGAAGGAACGACATCTCGTTGAGGGCCAGCGGATACTCGAGCGGCCACGTCAAGTCGTTCCAGTTGTGAGGATGAGGCGGCGAATAGATCGGCTTCGGGACGAACTTATTCCAGGCGTTGGGGTGAGTGCCGCCTTCGGTTGCGACAGCTCCCAAGAGGGCGTTCAAGAGAAACAGCGTGCGAGACACCTGCCATCCACCGAGGTTTCCTGCGGCCGCGGCGCGCCAGCTGTGAGTCGAAAGCCGGGTGCCGGCCCCGGCAACGATCCGGGCGATCTCCTCCAGCGTTGCAGCAGCCACACCAGATTCCTCTGCTGCGAACTCGAACGAATAGGCCCGGTAGAGCTCCTTCAGTATTCGTTCGAAGACAGCAAAGCTCGGTTCGACTTCGGCGTGCTCGAAGGCAAGGTACTCCTGCCAGTTCCACCACCGCCTTACGAATGCCCGGTCGTAAAGGTCGTTTTGAATCAGGTAGTTGGCGATGGAGAGATTGATTGCCGCCTCGCTGCCGGGATGCGGCGAGATCCAGTGATCCGCATGGGACGCGCTGTTCGACAGTCTGGTGTCGACCACGATCAGCTTGGCACCGCCTGCCTTCGCTTCCACGACGCGCTGGGCATGCGGATTGAAGTAGTGCCCGGCTTCGAGGTGGGCGCTGATGAGGAAGATCACCTTTGCATTCGCATGGTCGGGGCTTGGGCGATCGATGCCGGTCCAGAAGTGGTAGCCCGCCCGCGCTCCGCTCGAGCAGACGTTGGTGTGTGAGTTGTGCCCGTCAACTCCCCAGGTTGCAAGGACCCGTTCCGTAAAGCCGTCTTCTCCCGGACGTCCGACGTGGTACATCACCTCGTTGTGGCGCTCCTCTGTGATGGCGCTGCGAATACGTCCAGCGAGATCGTCGAGCGCCTCGTCCCAGCTCACCTGGACCCATTTGCCCTCACCGCGCTCCCCCGAGCGTTTCAACGGATGGAGAATGCGATCCGGGTCGGTTATCTGGTTGAGAGTTGCCGGCCCCTTGGCGCAATTCCTCCCGCGCGAACCTGGATGCTCTGGATTACCTTCGAACTTGCGGACCTGAAGGGTTTCCTTGTCCACGTACGCGAGGAGGCCGCAGGCGGATTCGCAGTTGAAGCAGGTGGTCGGCACGAGCATGTAGCGGCGTTCGACCCGCTCAGGCCAGGAGCGCGAGTCGAGCTCGACCCAATCGTCCCACCTCTGTGTGGGAGGGAAAGCCGCGAGATGCACCCGGCTGGGCCCCGGATAGAAAGTCTCCCCGCGCGCCACTACCTCGTCGTGCGCAGCACTGACCCTGTGGGCAAGCTCGTCGAGCTTGTGGCGCCGGCTCACGCGAGCGGCACAGCCTGAGCCGCCTGAACGTAGGCATGCTCGTGAGCCAACAAGCCGGCGAGGGCAAACGGCGCCGCGAACACACCAATAACCGGAGCTGCCACCGCCACCGCCACCAAGACCGCTCCAGCCCAGAAGAAAGTCTTGAACTCCCCGGTGGTCATTAACCACTGTGCGAGATGTGCGTGCGCCGTTACGTGCACGAGGCTGATCTCCCCCCAGAGCATCAACAGATGAGTCAGCGCGCTGCCCGCGACGACGAGTGCAATCGGCTCGGCTGCACGCGGGTCGACAAGTGGTGCGACTAGCAGGAGGGCGGCGGCACCCCCGAGCAGGGATTGCACCAGGAGGTGCGGAGGTAACAACGGGCTCTGCCACAGATCCCGAGCCTTTGACTGAGCAAACAGGTAGGCAGTGTATACGGAGGTCATCATCGCTAACATCAAACCCGGGACCACTAACACCTTCTGTAAGGCCGTCCACCCGAACATGCCGCCAAGCAGATGGACCGCCAGCACCACGCCGTACGCAGAGATGATGACGGCTCCCCTGACCAGCCATGAACGCCACTGGGGGCGGGTGAAGATCAGGTAGAAGCGCTCGGGATGCTCGAGGTCCCAAACGAGCAGGGCTCCGGTGATGGCCAAGAATGCCCCCGCAAGAACCGGGGTCGCCCACCTGAAAAGGGGCCCGTCACCGTGGCCGGTGAACAACAACACCAGCGCCGTCAGGTAGGAGCCGGCTGCTATTCCCTTGGTCCAGGTGTAGAGGCTTACCCGCCAGTCCCATGGAGCTTCATGCCGGACATCGTAGGACAGAAGCGCCGCGGCACTGCTGTTGCTCCAGGCACCAGGGTGGCCCGAGTTGACGCTCTGAGGTCCTCGAGCCTGTTCGCTCCACATGTAGTTGCCACCTTCGGGACGACGCGCTGCGATGGGGTCCAACGTTGCGTGATGAGCATCTTTGTAGAAGACCTTCGGCTTCGTCTCCTTTTCCGGGCGCCGCACCGTGACCGGCTCGCGGTTGACGACCCGGGTCACCTTTGAGGCCGGGTCGAGGATGTCGCCAACGAAGATCGCCTCGACGGGGCAGACGACGACACATGCCGGCTCCAGGCCAACCTCGAGCCGATGGGTGCAGAAGTTGCACTTTTCCGCAGAGTGATCTTCGGGATTAATGAAGATCGCATCATACGGACATGCGGCCATGCACGCCTTGCAGCCGATGCAAATCCTCTTGTCGAAATCGACTATGCCGTCGTCTCGTTGAAACATCGCCGAGGTCGGACAAGCGGTGACACAAGGGGCGTCGTCACACTGGTTACAGCGAGTGACTTGAAATGCGCGCTGAGATTGAGGCCAAAGGCCGACCTCCACCGACTTTACATAGGTCCGTGTGACCGACAGGGGGACGTCGTTCTCGGACTTGCAGGCCGTGGTGCAGGCGTGACAGCCGATGCAGCGGCCTTGGTCGAGCACCTTGACCCACTTCTGGGGCCGGTCATTGGCAGCGAGATCGGGGACGGCGCACACGTGCGAAACCTACACCTGCCCACCTAGCCGGAGAGGCCACGAGTCTGATCTGGGCTCCGCATGTGAGCCCCGGGCGGGGCTCGTCACGGCGCCGGGACACAGACCTCGCCGGGTCGCACGAGGATCACCGCCTGAAGACAGCAGGAGCCGGCCCCATCCGCTATGCTTCGGAATCCACGCAGGTCGAGCGAACCACAGAGGAGGTGGGACTATGGCCACGAGAACGGGCATCTTTTCCCGCCGGCCCGAGGCGCTCTAGCAGCTGGCTTTCCTCTTCGCATCCTCGTAGACGAAACGAACCTCCGGTCGGCCACCCCACGTGATTATCCGACCGCGCCCGGAAGGCGCCGATCTCCGAACTGGAGGAATCAAACTTGATGCAAGAAATGTCCTTGGACATGCTTGGCTGGGACTCTCACTTTGCCGAACACTTTCAACCGTTCGGCGCCGAGGGGCTGGTCGCCGCCCGCGTTGCCGTTGAGCACAGAGGCGCCTACGTCGTCTATACCGAGCTCGGAGAGTTGCGGGCCGAGCTCACAGGGAGAGCGCGCCACAATGCTGTAGCCCGATCTGACCTTCCCGCAGTTGGGGACTGGGTTGCCGCGGAGCTGCGTCGGGGCGAAAACAGGGCCGCTATTCACGCGGTCCTGCCGCGGCGCGGCCAGTTCTCGCGCAATGTAGCCGGATTTACCACCGAGGAACAGATCCTCGCGGCGAACATCGACACCACCTTTCTCACCACCTCGCTTACCAGTGAGCTGAACCAACGGCGTCTCGAGCGTTATCTCACTCTCGCATGGGCAGGAGGCGCCAACCCCATCGTCGTCCTCACCAAGGCAGACATCTGCGACGCTCTCGAAACGGCGGTGGCGCGGGTTGAAGCCGTGGCCCTCGGCGTGCCCGTACACATAACGAGCAGCGTCACGGGCGCCGGTATAGAGGAGCTCAGGGGCTACTTCAAGGGTAATCGCACAGTGGCGCTGCTCGGCTCCTCTGGTGTCGGTAAGTCGAGTCTCGTGAACGCAATGCTGGGCAGCGAACTCCAGGATGTCCAGGACCTGCGCAACGACGGAAAGGGCCGCCACACAACCACGAAGCGCGAGCTGATACTCCTCCCCGGCGGCGGATTGATGATCGACACCCCAGGTATGCGTGAGCTGCAGCTGTGGGACGACACCGGAGGTCTCGAGGAAGCGTTCGAGGATGTAAGCGTCGTGGCAGCCGAATGTCACTTCAGAGACTGCAGGCATGAACAGGAGCCGGGATGTGCGGTCCTCCAAGCCGTGGACGACGGCTCACTGCCCAAGCAGCGCCTCGACAGCTACAGAAAGCTTCAGAAGGAGCTCCATCACCTTCACCTGAAACAGGATCGACGAGCGGCGTCTGAGCAGCGCAAAAGACTTCGAGCAGTGCACCGGAGCCGGCGCGGCAGCGGACGCAATGTGGGACGGTCCACCAATGATTGACGACGTCGTCTGTCCCGAAAAGGCGGCAGGCATCAGGCCACGTGGCCCCGCCGCTAGCTACTGGACCCGGCTCTCGCTCAGCATCGTGACCGATTTATCGATGCGTCGTTGACGCGTCTCGTCCAGTGTCACGGGTGTCCTAAGCTCTGTGTCGGCGAAGGACAATCAGCGCTACCGCGACTCCAGTGATGACAAGCAGGAGAGTGAGGAGTGCAGTCGCATAGTTGTTGGGCAGCGCTGAAAGGTTCGACGACGACCGGCCGAATCCGAGGACGTATGGTAAGGCCGTGAGGGTGACGATGCCCCCTGCGACGAGCGCACCCTGCACCGGTCCTCTGAAGTCGTCCGGTACGGCGCGCGAAACGATCACCCCGACTGAAATAACAACGGGTGCGATCAAGAAGTCATGCACCACGATCCCGCCCAGGAACCACAGCAGCCAGCTCGAGGGATGGGTTCGAGCAGCGTTGATCATCAATCCGTAGACGCCGTAGGACATGATCAGCCAACCGATCACCGCCATGACCGAAAATAGGCGTCGATTGGCTGGTCCCTTGTCCGCTGCGTTCGACAGTCGATCCTCATCCGGATGCGGCAGGGCGGTCAATCTACGGTTACCTTCTGCACCCACTTGGTATTCGTAACCCCTGGACGATTGGGGCCAATCAACCGAACGGGAAAGCCATGGTCGACATGGAGCGGCTCGCCGTTGACTTGAAGAGCAAGCATTGTGCCCGGGTCTTGAAGCTGAACTGGGTTGACCAGTGACACATCGTAGGTGCCAGGTTGCAGCGATTGAACGGTCACGGAGGAATCGGAGGGCGCGCCGGCCATGCGAACGAGATCCGCGAGGCGCACTCCCCTCCATCGCAGCGTCTGACTCCATCCATTCACGCAGGCAATCGGAAGGTCGGCTTCGTATTGAGGCAGAGCCTGGAGTTCCTCGAGTGAAAGCTCGAGTGGTTCCTCCACAGCACCGGCAACCGACAGCCGATATGCGCCGATTCTCTCTGCGAGATCGACGGTATCTGAGTTCGCGGTTCCGACCACGGGGAAGCCCTGGGGGCCCACGCCTGGGACGTAAGGGGCAAGGAACGCCAGGCGCCTTAGAGGTGAGAAAGTCTGACCGGCGGTCGTCAAAGTGATCAGACCAATTGCTCCTGTAACCGCTCCCAAAAGCCCGCGTCGTGTGAGCCCTGCGTGAGAGTCTCCCCTCAAGGAGCGCGACTGCCCCCGTCCCAGGGCGTGGCGAGCTAACGTCGCCTTGGCTCCTATGTGAACCACGAGAGCACCGATCGTGACCCACGCTGCCCAATAGTGCCCGGTTGGAAAAAAGAAGTTCCACGGGTACCAGAAGCCGATATTGAGCACCCCCGTAAACAGGAGGAACAGGCTGCCGCCCACCAGAGGGATGAGACTTATCCGCTCGACCACGTGTAGCAATCCGGCCACCGGGGGCCAGGCCCAGAGTCGCGGATAGGCGATCCACAGCTTCGCCAGGAGCAACGGTATGGACGCGAACCCGGTTGCGACGTGGAGCCCCTGAGTTACCCGATAAAGACCCACGGGACGCGCCGGCCATATGAACCATGCGGGAGGGGTCTGGATGAGGTCCGAAAGTAGTCCGGTCGCAAAGCAAATCGAGAAGGTGACCCCGAGGGCGATCCCGAGTATCGCAGCCAACCGCTGCGAGTGCAGCGGGCTCGAAAAGGCCTCGGCCTTCAGAGGGCCGATACGAAGACGATCCGAGCCGCCGAGCGGACGTTGTGGGCTCACGACCCCCGCCGGTCGGTGCATGAGTCCAGCCAGGCAAACCATCGCTCTCCGCTCGCCCACACCCTGCGGGTCTTGAAGCCGCTTTCCGAGGCCAGCCTGTCCACATCCCTCGCGCCGACCTGCGCCCACGGCAGCCGTTCGGCGGGCATGCCGAACACTTGAAGGCAAAGTGTCAGGTTGCATGACTCTTGTGATGGTCGTGCTACTTCCATGAGCACGCGTCCATACGGAGACAACAGTTCTCTTGCTCGCATCAGCAACGCGGCAGGATCTGCTCCAATGCCGATGTTTCCGTCTAGGAGCAACAGAGTGCTCCATCTTCCCGTTCCGGGCACACGGTCAAAGACCGATCGCTGCAGCACACAAGCTCCTTGGCAGCGCGCCAGCCTCACGGCCGAAGGGGCCACATCGATACCGAGCACCGCAACTCCCGATCGTGCGAGAGCGGCCGCATGTCTGCCCGGACCGCAGCCCACGTCCAAAACCGGCGCCGTCGCCAGTTCGAGAACCTCCAGATCCTCGTGCGACGCCGCTGCCAGCCATCGTTCGAACGCGAGGGGTTCGAGTCTGCCGTCTTCGTGGAGGAGGCTCAGGGTCTCTTCCGCCATCACGCGTACGCTCCGAGTCTTGAGGCTTCGAGGGCTTTGATCGCAGCTGCGAAGCGCGTGTCCGGCGCCGCCCTCGCTACCGCAAGCGCATCCCCGAAAACATCGACATCCCGCACGGGCGGCAGCAGCTTGGTCCTAAGTCCAAGCCGATGGAGCCGTTGCAGTTGTGCGGCCCCTGTTTGAGGTTCGCTCATGGGCACACCCAGAAACGCGCACGGATCTGCCACCCGAAGCCCAATGGCCCAATAGCCCCCGTCCATCGAGGGACCCAGGACCGCGTCGGTGGTGCGCGTGTCAAGGTGAGCTGTTGCCTCGGTCAGCATCTGCGGATCAAGGTGAGGCGTGTCCATCCCAATCAACAGCGACGGACCGCCTGTGTCCTCAAACGCTGCGGCCAGCCGTTGGTCGAGCCCCCGTCCCCGTTGCGGCACGACGCTGTACTCGTCAGGCAGCCAGGCCGGACGGGGCCCATCGAACACCAGGACACGTCGCGACGCCGGAGTTGCGGAGACGACATCGATCGTATCTCGCAGGGCCATGGCCGCCAATTTGGCCGCTTGTTCGTAGGTGCACGGGGGACAAAGGCGCGTCTTGCACCTCCCAGGGGCAGGGGCCTTAGCCATCACGAGTATCTGAGGTTGCTTCAGCGCCACAGCACTTTGCCCATGTCATGGGCTGTTCGGACCGTCCCCGTCAAGGTGCCCGTGACTTTGGACCGGCCGACCCTGGGGAGATAGGTGACCGGTGTCTCCGTGATGCGCCAACCAGCCCTAGCCGCCCGGGTCACCATCTCGAGCGGCCAACCGAAACGCCTGTCCAACAGATTCAAGCTAACCAGTTTCGTACGCAGCATCACCCGCATGGGCCCGAGATCGGAGAGCTTCACTCCGTATACTCGGTGAAGGTGCCACGTCAGCGCCCCGTTGGCGACGCGCGCATGAGCGGGCCAAGAATCTCTTGCCCCGCGCCGGGCACCCAGCACCAGCTCTGCGGTACCTTGTAATACTGGGTCCGCCACATCCGGGAGCTCGTGCGGATCGAGCGACCCATCGCAATCCATAAAAGACACAACTTCGCTCGTCGAGGCTTGGAGACCGGCGTAACATGCTGCTCCAAACCCAGTGTGTGGTTCGCGAACGACGCGAACGCCCAGATCCGCAGCTATACCTCCGGAGCCATCTGTTGATCCGTTGTCGACGACAATGGGCGTATAACCGTCTGGTATCCGCGCCATGACCCACGGCAGTGCCTGGGCCTCATTTAGAACCGGCAGGATGACGTCGATCACGAAGCCAAGATACGGGCCTCCGGGGAATAGCCCCGGGATAACTCCTTACGTTTTGGAAAACTCGCACCGGTCATGGGTTGGTAATCGTCCGCCGGTCCTAGTCTTGACCGGTGTCTTCCACCGCTCACAGGCGCCGCCCCCTCTTCCGCTCCGGTTTGTCTGCGTACTTTTCTTTTCGGTTCAATCGGGAAGCCCTCGCAGGATCCGCATGGCTGGCTCTAATCGGCTCTTGCTATCTATGGGGGAGCAGTCTGTTGGAGGCAGAGCGACGCATCGCGCTGCATGCCCCGCCGCTATTTGGGCGGTTCGCGTGGCATCCCGTAGGCGGTATGGCGGGCGCCATAGTCATCGCCGGTGTCCTTGTCCTTGCCGGAGATCGTCTTCTTCAGCGGCTCTCCTGGCCACGATTCATCATCGTTAGCATCCTGTCCGCTGCGCTGTTCGCCACAGCCCTTGCCGCATCCGGCGGGCTCGACGCACTGACATCTCCCCTGCTCAACCAGCACGACTACCTCCGGGCCGTGGCACAGATCACTTCGCCGGCTGACTTTGTCGATGGCTTCTCACGCGGACTCGGCGACTACCCGATCCATGTGCGAAGCCACCCCCCCGGCACTGTGCTCACGCTCTGGGGTCTGGATCGTCTTGGATTGGGCGGGGCCGGGTGGGCGGCGGCAATGATGATCGGTGTAGGAACCTCAGGTTCGGGAGCGACGCTTCTAGCAACCAAAGAGATCGCGGGAGAGAAGATTGCACGCAGATGCGCGCCATTCCTCATTCTCAGTCCGGCTGCGATATGGATCGCGACCTCTGCCGATGCGCTGTTCGCCGGACTCAGCGCATGGGGTGTAGCAATGATTGTGCTCTCGACGGGCAAGGAGGGCCGCGCTGCCGACTCCCTGGCATTCCTAGGAGGGGCGCTTTTAGGTGCGGCGCTCTTTTTTTCCTACGGCATCGTCCCTCTCGGAGGCGTCGTCCTTGCGGTTGGCGTGTATCGGCGGCGCCCAAGACCTCTCGTCGTCGCGACCATGCCCGTTCTTCTTATCGCCGCCGCTTTTGCCGCCCAGGGGTTTTGGTGGGCCGATGGGCTCCGGGCGACAATCGCCGAATATCACCTCGGGGTCAGTCAGATGCGCCCCACCGCCTTTTTCGCCGTCAACAACCTGGCTGCGTTTTCGCTTGCCGTCGGGCCCGCCGTCTGGATCGGCCTGTCATATCTGAGGCGCTCCCCGCTATGGTTGATCGTCGGCGCCATCCTTGTGGCCATCGTTGCGGCGAACTTGAGCGGGCTCTCTAGAGGTGAGGTGGAGCGTATTTGGCTACCTTTCGTCCCTTGGCTGTCGGTTGCGGTTGCTGCAATTCCGGACCGGGCTCGCAAAAACTGGCTTTGGGCACAGGCTCTCCTCGCCATCGGAATACAAACCGGAGTCGCCACTCCATGGTGAACGGGGCAGCCACTCGGATAGTGATCGTCGAGGATGACACAGCCGTTTCAGATGTCGTGGCCAGATATCTCGCACTTGAGGGTTTCGATGTCACAACCATCGCCGACGGAAACAAGGCGGTCGAGCACATTTGCGCGCTGCCCCCTGACCTGGTCGTGCTTGACATCATGCTCCCCGGGATGGACGGGTTGGAGGTGTGCAGGCGCATACGGGACAAGGCTCCAGTTCCGATAGTAATGCTCACCGCGCTCGGCGAAGAGAGCGATCGCGTCATGGGACTCGATCTCGGCGCAGACGACTACGTGACCAAACCGTTCTCCCCACGAGAGCTCACGGCGCGAGTCAAGTCGGTGCTACGGCGGGCCCAAGGTCCTTTGGCCGCCATCTCCGGAGACAAAATGGGTCCGTTGAAGGCGGGGGATCTCGAGGTCGACCTCCGCAGCAGGGAGGTCCGGGTGGACGGAGCGCTCGCTGCCGTGACCGCAAAGGAATTCGATCTGTTGGCCTTCATGATGATGCGCCCCCGGCAGGTTTTTGCCCGGGAAGACCTGCTCGAAAAAGTATGGGGGTACACCTTCGGGGACGATTCAACCGTCACGGTTCACGTCCGTAGGCTTCGTGGAAAGATCGAGCCAGACCCAGCTAGACCGATACATATCCAGACCGTCTGGGGTGTTGGCTACCGGTTCGAACCATGATCCGATACCCCCTTGCGCTGGTTGTCGTGGCTGTCATCCTGCTCGCGGGCTCCCTCGGCATCATCGTTGAGTTGCCTATGACGGACATCATGGTTCTGGCCGGGATCGCAATGACAGCTGCGGTGGTAAGCGGAGCATTCGGAGTCGCTCTCCTTCATGCGCTGCGAAACGCCTCAGCTTCTCTTCAGGCAACGGTTGCTGTTGGCACCGGCACCGCCGCTGTCGCGGTGGGAGCGGGGATAGCAGCCAAGGCGATGTTCATCTCAGCCCACGACCTGGACGCCCTCCTCATTGTTCTGGCGGCAGCGAGCGCAATCGGTATGGCGATCGCCGTGTGGTTCGGGCACAAGGTCGCTTTGTCCACAGGGTCTCTGGTGGACGCCGCACGTCGAATTGCGAGAGGTGAAGTGGTGCGCCACATCGATCCACTTAACACGCGCGAACTGGACGAGCTTGCTCAAGAGCTCGAACGGACGTCGGTAAATCTCGATGCGGCGCGCTCCCGGGAGGCCGCCATGGAAGCCTCCCGAAGAGAGCTCGTAGCGTGGGTATCGCATGACTTGAGGACGCCGCTTGCGGGGATCCGCGCGATGAGTGAGGCTCTCGAAGATGGGGTTGTGAGCGATCGTCAGACGGTAGGGCGCTACCACAAGGCTCTCCGCGTGGAAGCCGATCGGTTGGCCGGATTGGTTGACGACCTGTTCGAGCTCAGCCGTATCCAGGCAGGGGCATTGCGACTCGAGATGCAGTGCGTCCCCCTCCATGACCTGGTTTCCGATGCTCTGGCCGGCGTAGCGGGAGTTGCCCGTGCAAAGAACGTCAAGCTCGAAGGTCGTATGGCCGGGGAGGGGGCCGAGTTGGATGTAGCCCTGCCCGAGATGGCTCGCGTCGTAAGAAATCTGCTCGAAAATGCCATCCACCACACGCCCAGTGACGGGACGGTGTACATAGAGGCCACCGCTGCGCGGGACCAGGCCTTCCTGTCGGTGATCGATTCATGCGGAGGGATTCCTGAATCCGACATCGAGCGAGTCTTCGAGGTTGCCTTTCGCGGCGAGGCGTCCCGTAGCTCGGAAGACAAGCGAGGGGGGCTCGGCCTTGCGATCTCCAAGGGAATCGTCGAAGCCCACCACGGGGACATAGCGGTCCACAACGAAGAGGTGGGCTGTCGCTTCACGGTCAAGCTTCCCCTCGAACAGCCGCAGGCCACCGAATGAAGGTCCTGGTCACCGGCGCCGCAGGATTCATCGGGTCGCACATCGTCGATGCGCTAGTGCACCACGGCTGCGATGTTGTAGGTGTGGACTGCCTGCTGCCGGCGGCTCATACCACCGCCCCCGATTACCTGAACCCAGCAGCGGAGTGGCACGAGGCGGACCTTCGCGACGGCACTTCCCTCGGCCGCATACTTGCCGGGATCGACGGGGTGTCGCACCAGGCGGCCATGGTCGGGCTTGGTCAGTCATTCGATGACGTGACGGACTACGTCATCCACAATGATTTGGCGACCGGCGTGCTTCTCAAGGCCCTCTCTGCGAAGGGATTCGAGGGCCGTTTTGTGCTGGGCGGCAGCATGGTCGTGTACGGAGAGGGCTCATATGAGTGCGTCGAGCACGGACCGGTCAGACCTCCGCCGCGCAGCTCCGCAAAACTGGACGCTGGGCATTTCGAATCGTCGTGCCCTCAATGTGGCAGGGACCTTGATCCGCGTCCCATCTCCGAAACGATCCCCGCAGACCCCCGCAACGTCTACGCCGCCACCAAACTTCACCAGGAACATTTGGCGTCGATCTTCAGCCGTGAAACCGGCGCGCCGGTAACTTTGCTCCGCTACCACAACGTCTACGGCCCTCGCATGCCTCAGAACAGCCCCTACGCCGGAGTCGCGAGCATCTTTCGGAGCAGACTCGAACAGGGACGACCCCCGGAGGTTTTCGAGGACGGCCGTCAGTTGCGTGATTTCATCCACGTCACCGACGTTGCCCGCGCGAATGTCTTGGCATTGACATCCACTATCGAGGATCAGGGCCCCTTCAACATCGCCACCGGGCAAACGAAGAGCATCATGGACATGGCGACCTCTCTAGCCGAGGCCGGTGATGGTCCTGCGCTCTCGCCGGTTGTCACCGGGCGCTATCGTCTCGGAGACGTACGCCATGTGTTCGCCTCCACCGAACGGGCGCAGCAGGTGCTTGGGTTCCGGGCAGAGGTTGGCTTCGCGGAAGGTATGCGCAATTTCTCGCAGGCGTGGCTGAGGGGCTCTGGACGACCCGCTGAGCCTCGAAGCTCACGTGCGCCCTGGGGCAACTCTCAGACAAGGGCAACCAGAACTCCCCCAAGCTGACCTGGACCGGTGCCCTTGTTAAGGGCACGTCCTCGCCGGAGTCGATTAAGGTGTCCAACCATGGCTGAGCGATTCGAGACGATCGTACGTTTGGTGGGCAAGACCGTCACGATGTTCGGAGTTCTACTCGACGTCCGGGCGGTCTTCGGACGCGCTCGTCCGTCTGCCCTGGCTACGATCAACCAATTCCATTTATCCCAGCACAATTGTCGTCTACGGCGACCGTCACTATCTGCCGCTCAACCGCAACAACCGACGTGGAGCAGCGTAGCGGCCGGCGGTCTGGTGGAGGGTAGAGCTCAAACGTAGGTCCAGACCAGAGGGGGCGGGTGATTATGCAATCGGAAGGCGGGAACATGACTCACCTGCGTCGATTGGCTCTCATTTTCGCTCTAGCTTCGGGCCTCTGTCTCGTTTCGATGCCTTCCGCGCTGCCTGCGGCCAAGCCCTTCTCTACCCAGCAGCCTTTTTCGAAAGTTGGCCACGACGATTGGGAGCCTTCGGTTGCCGCCGACACCGCTGGTCACGTCTACATGGCTACCACTCGTTACGGCGGCCCCAACGCCTGTAGGGGTTGCCCAGACCCTGCCATCGTCCTCAGGAGATCGTCCGACGGCGGCAGAACCTGGACCAAGCCGGGATTCATCTGCAGATGTCGCGGAGTGGAGGGTCAGCACGACCCAGTCATGGTGACCGACGAACGCGGACGGGTGTTCATGACATGGATGAACGATTTCGACGTCCAGTTCGCCCGCTCGGACGATTTCGGCAGGACGTGGTCTCGACCGGGCTCCCTGGACGGCGCTCTCAACTTCTCCGACAAGCCCTGGATAGCCGTCTCCCCTTCCGGACGAGACGTATACGTCTTCTTCAACGCCTCCGACCCCTACGCGGTCTACTCCCACAATGCCGGGAGGACCTGGTCGGAGCCGATCCTCACCACCAGAAGCGGCTTGTATTTCTTCTCGGGGGGCGCCACGGTCACGCCGGACGGGACGGTGCTGAGCTCCCAGGCAGCTTACCCTCAGGACGAAGACGGCCCGATCTCGTTGTTCGTCCTTCGATCGTCCAATGGCGGGAAGACATGGCAAACAGTCGGACTCGATCGCTCTCGCAAGCAGCCACCGTGTCCATCATGGGCAGGTTGCACCGCCGCGTACCACGGCGCCCAGATGGCTATGGCTTCCGATGCCAACGGCCGGATCTACGTGCTGTACAACGCAAACAAGAAGCGAGAGGGCCCCCACCGCCTCTACCTTCGGTACTCGAACGATTCCGGCGCCACGTGGTCACTGCCTCGGCAGGCGACGCGCACCCGCAAGCGAGTTGATCACGAATTTCCGATGATCGTTGCAGCCGGTGACGGAGATGTCCGCATTGCCTGGATGGACGACCGAAAAAGACCTGGTCGCCGATGGAACGTCTTCTATAGGCGATCGACGGACGGAGGCCGGACCTGGGCACAAAGGTGGAGACTCTCAGACCGGCACGGCGGGGCGCCCTACAAGTCGGCAAGGGGATTCCGCTTTCCCTACGGTGACTACGGGCAGCTCGCTCTCGACGGAGACGGCGACGTCTTCGCTGTTTGGGGCGAGGGGCCCAGCTATGAGGGCCCCGGTGGTTCCTGGTACACCCACAGCCGATAAGCGGGGATCCCGGTCCGAGCGGACTCGATCGCGCATTCCTCCGGCCCTTCTGGGGGCCGGCGTCAATAGAGGTTGACAGGATATGCTGCGTCAACTTAGGATGACGGTATGAGTCAAACTTCCAAGCTGGCAACCGCAGCGAGCAGCCAGGATCCCTCCGTCGGGTTACGCGCCGTCGCCTCGTTACGCGTATTGGTGGAGGACCTCCAGGAGCTGCAAATCGACAGCGCCCGGTCTCAGGGTTGGTCGTGGCAGGAGATCGCTTCGGTTCTCGGAGTGAGCAAGCAGGCGGTCCACAAGAAGTACGCCGGGCGGCGCCTCCTGGGCCGAAGGAGGTAAAGATGTTCGAGCGTTTCACCCATTCTGCAAGGCGCGTTGTGGTGCTGGCTCAGGCCGAAGCTCGATCGCTGCACCATAATTACATCGGAACCGAGCACCTGCTTCTTGGTCTGCTGGGGGAGCCTGGGGGGCTCGCTGCCCGTGTCCTCAGGGATCTGGGAGTCGATCGCGACGAAATCCTCAAAGAGATCGTCGATTACGTCGGCACCAGGCCCCTCGATCAACCCGACGCCAAGGCTCTGGACTCAATCGGGATAGACCTCGATGCCGTGCGACGTCGCGTCGATGAGGCGTTTGGTCCCGATGCTCTCCAACGAACCAGGTCAGCGCGCGCACGAACGGAAAAGCGCAGGGGTTTTCGGGCCCGCAGGCATCGGAGGACTTGCGGTGAGGGCCATATCCCGTTCACCCCACGGGCAAAGAAGACCCTCGAGTTGTCGCTCCGGGAGGCGTTGGCATTGGGCCATAGGTACATCGGCACCGAGCACATTCTTTTAGGAGTGCTCCGGGAGGGGCAAGGATTGGCAGCTCTTCTGCTATCTCGGACAGGACTCGACTTCGACATGGTGCGGCGCCGGATAGTCGAGGAGTTAAGTCCCGATTCCGACGCCGGCTAATCAACCAGAGAGGAACCTCATGCCGTTAGTCGACCGACTCCTGCAACGACTGTTCGGGCCCTCTTTAGAAGCGCTGATTCGTAAAGCGCTCGACGAGCAGGGCGTGGACCAACTCCACCGCTATCGTGTCCACGGAAACCGAGAACGGCTCCATATCGATCCAACTGCGGTTGTGAACAACACCTTGTTCAACCTCTCGTCGGGCCACATCTCGATAGGGCGTCACGCCTTCTTCGGGCACAATGTGGCTGTGCTCACCGGAACCCATGACATCAACGTCTTCGGCCGGGAGCGTCAAACGACCATCCCGCCGGCCGGCCGTGACGTCGTCGTAGAAGAAGGGGCATGGATAGCCAGCGACGCCCTGGTGCTCGGACCTTGCACCATCGGCGCACATGCCGTTGTGGGAGCAGGTTCGCTGGTGATGGCCGATGTCTACGCCTATTCCGTGGTAGCGGGGCGGCCGGCCAAGAAGCTGCGTTCCGTTGGGCCTTCGATGGACAAACCATAGGGCCCCGCCACCTGCTGCACGACCACCCCCCTATGAACGTCGAGATCGGCGCAGGCGAGCACCCCCACACCGGTTACGAGGTCCACACCGACCTCCTTCCCCTTCCCGGGATCGAGGTCGTCTGCCGCCTCGATGCGCTGCCCTTCGCAGATTCGAGCATCAGCGCCCTGCGAGCCAATCACGTGCTGGAGCATCAGAGCTACAGATTGATCGAGCAGACACTCGGGGAATGGGCGCGGATCCTCATCCCCGGCGCCGAGCTCGATATCGGAGTGCCGGATGCCCGTTACATTGCCCAACAGTGGATCCAGGGCGGAATGGACACCGTCGAGGCCAACCACTGGCTGCTCGGCGGACACTCGGATCGCCCCGCCCACAGAGGAGTGGACGAACGCGGCACTCCGAGGTGGATCTGGAACGCCCACCACACGCTGTTCGATTCGGACTGGCTTGGTTTACTCCTTCGCCGGTGCGGGTTCGAGAACGTCAACATATCCTGCTATGACATCAGGAACCTGCGCTGCATCTCCACGAGAGTAGACCGCTGACGTGCTCCATCCCAGGTTGATTGTCTCGATTTCGTGCCACGATCTTGGACGGCATCTCGGCTGCTACGGCGTCACGACGGTCAACAGCCCGAATCTCGACGCGCTGGCTCATGATGGGGTTCGCTTCGACGGCGCCTTCTGCGTAGCGCCACAATGCAGTCCCAGCAGGGCGGCGCTTGCCACAGGGCGCTACCCACACAGCAATGGCGTTATGGGTCTGGCGCATGGGAACTTCGGATGGGACCTCCATCCCGAAGAGAGGCACGCCGCAAGCTTGTTCGCCTCACATGGCTGGGAGACCCACCTCTTCGGCCTTCAACACGTAACACCCGACCTCGCGCGTCTCGGCTTCGGCGACAACCATGGATCGGGGTCCGGAGTGCAGGTTTCCGAAGACTTTGCTCGGTGGTGTTGTTCCTCGCGAGCACAAGAACCCGCATACATCGAGATCAACCTTTTCGAGCCCCATCGGCCCTACGACTTCGGAGGTGTGCTTCCAGACGAGTCGCGCGGCGTCAACATACCTGGCTACCTTCCCGAGATCCATGAGTCTCGGGAAGAGATGGCGGCTCTACAAGGAGCGATTAAAACCACCGATGGCAACATCGGTCGCATAATCGAGGCACTCGACGATACCAGGATGACAGACGAGACACTCATTCTCTTTACCGCCGACCACGGAATAGCCATGCCTCGCGCCAAGTGCACGCTCTACGATCCGGGAATCGAAATCGCGTTGATAATCAAGTGGCCCGCTGGTGATATCCAGTCGGGGGCTCGGTCGGAGTTGATCTCGAATGTCGATGCACTGCCAACTCTGTTGGAGAGTGCGGGCATAGCGCCTCCCCGTAACCTTCACGGCCGTTCCTTCCTGCCACTCATCCAGGGCCGCGATTACCAACCCCGCGACGCCGTTTACTCAGAGAAGACCTTCCACAGCTACTACGACCCCATGCGAGCCGTGCGCACGGAGCACCACAAGCTCATCTGGAATTTCGAATCTGCCTTTGCCGTCGAGGTCCCGGGCGACGTCCAACAGGGAGCAATCTTTCGGTCTTCACCCCAACGCTATTCGCAAGATCGTTCCCATGCCGTCGAGCTCTACAATCTGCTCGAGGACCCGTTCGAGAGCAATAACTTGGTCGCCGATCAGCGTTACGCCCAGGGGTTGCACCAACTGTCTGCCCAACTGCGCCGGTGGATGGAAGACACCCGAGACCCGCTGCTTGCCGGCCCGATACCTTCGCCGCATTACCGTCGCCTTGCCGCCAGATAAGGCGGGGACTCGGGACGGTGCCCTCCTCTCCTACCGAGGTATCCAGCCCGACTTGGCGGCGCGATCCTCAGCCA
>JALZIC010000108.1 GCA_030860455.1 Actinomycetota bacterium | reverse complement strand
ACCCTGGCGCGGTTAATCCACGGCGCGGGCACCGACTCCCTCGCGGGCCTCCGTCCGGGTGACGGCCCAAGAATTAGGCCCCTCATCCAGATCAGGCGCTCCGAGACTCGCGCCTATTGCGAGGATTTGAGTCTTGGGTTCTACGACGACCCGGCCAATCGCGAACTACGTTTTGAGCGCGTCGCAGTCAGAGAAGAGGTCCTCCGTGCGATCACCGATCGCTGGGGCGCCGGTGCGATGGACGCCATCGCCCGTTCGTGCGAGCGCTTGTCCGAGGACTCGGACGCGCTCGGTGGAATCGCGGACCGCCTCTATCCCCGGATCGCAACCTCGAAAGAAGATGGTGTGGAACTTGCGACTCCGGACTTGGCCAAGCTTCCGAGGGGCCTCAGGCGGCGGCTGCTCGAGCAGGCTGTGGGCCGGATTCGGGACCGGGCCGGCGGAATCGAGGCCGTTCTCGACCGCTTGGAGGAAGACAAAACGGCCCCCGCAACGTTCGCGGTTGCAGAGGGCATAAAGGTGGGGGTGGCCCCCGATACCGTTGTCGTAAGCCGGAACCGGGCGCCGGTAGCGGTGGACGAGACATGACGCTGGGAGTGCATCCGGACATCGAGAAGGTCCTCATCTCCGAGGACGCCATCAGGGCCAAGATCGCCGACCTCGCTGCGGACATAACAAGTGACTACGGCGAGGCCGGTGTTCTCCTGATCGGAGTCCTGAAGGGCGCGTTTGTGTTCATGGCCGATCTGGCGCGCTCCTTGACCATCCCGATCGATTTCGACTTCATGGCCGTGTCTTCTTACGGCACGGCTACCAAGTCCTCTGGAGTGGTTCGGATCCTCAAGGACCTCGACTACGAGGTCACCGGCCGGCATGTGCTCTTGGTCGAGGACATCATCGACTCCGGTCTCACGATCTCTTACCTGCTCCGATACCTCAAAGCCCGCCGTCCGGCGTCGTTAGAGATCTGTTCGCTTCTGTGGAAGCAGGGACAGCAACCGGTGCCGTTCGAGGTCAAGTACACGGGCTTTGTGATCCCGTCGGTTTTCGTGGTGGGGTACGGGCTCGACTACGCGGAGCGGTACCGCAATCTCCCTTATATAGGAGTGCTTAGACCCGAGGCTTATGGGGGAGAGTCCCCGGGTTAGATCTCCGGATCGGCTGTCGCCGGGCTGCCCGGGCCCAATCTAGGTAGTCAGAGGGGGCTGCTAGGGTGAAAGCACAATGAACCGCATCTTCCGTTCGGCGATCTTCTACCTGGTGTTGATCATCGCGGTGGTGTGGGTCTTCAACATCTACCGGCAGAGCGCTCAGGGCCCCGAGAAGATCGACTCGGTCAACACCTGGGTGGGGATGGTCGAAGCCAAAGACATCGACACCGCTAAATTCCTGACCAAAGACGAAAAGGTGATCGGTGACCTGGCAGACGGCACCGGCCAGTACGAGGTCTTTCTTCCCCACGACACCGTCGACGACTTCGCCAACTTCGCCCGCAAGAATGGCGTCGACGTGTCGGCTGATCCGCAGATGGGCTCGTTCTTCCTCTCAGTTTTGTTCCAATTTCTGCCAATCCTGATCATCGTCGGGTTCTTCTTCTTTCTCATGCAGCAGATGCAGGGGGGCGGCAACCGGGTCATGTCCTTCGGCAAGTCGAAGGCGCGGCTCGTCACCAAGGATCAGCCGAAGATCACCTTCTCCGATGTCGCCGGCCTCGACGAGGCAGTCGAGGAGCTGGAGGAGATCAAAGAGTTCCTGCAGGCGCCCCAGAAATTCCAGGCGATGGGCGCAAAGATCCCCAAGGGGGTGCTGCTGTTCGGACCGCCCGGGACCGGCAAGACGCTGCTGGCGCGAGCGGTCGCAGGAGAGGCAGGAGTCCCCTTCTTTTCGATCTCGGGTTCCGATTTCGTCGAGATGTTCGTCGGCGTCGGCGCCAGCCGCGTGCGCGACCTTTTCGAACAGGCCAAGTCAAACGCTCCGTCGATCGTGTTCATGGACGAGATCGACGCCGTCGGCCGTCACCGGGGCGCAGGGCTCGGGGGCGGCCACGATGAGCGCGAGCAGACGCTCAACCAGCTCCTCGTCGAGATGGACGGATTCGATGTCAAAGGCGGCGTCATCCTCATTGCAGCGACGAACCGACCGGACATTCTCGATCCTGCGTTACTGCGGCCGGGCCGCTTCGACCGTCAGATCGTTGTAGACCGACCCGATCTCAACGGTCGCACCGGCATTCTCAAGGTGCACACCCGCGGCAAGCCGTTGGCTAAGGACATCGATGTCGAGGTACTGGCCCGTCGCACCCCGGGGTTCACCGGCGCCGACCTGGCGAATGTGGTCAACGAAGCGGCGCTCCTTGCGGCGCGCTTTTCGCGTAGCGAAATCGGGATGGGCGAGCTCGAGGAGGCGATAGACCGCGTTCTGGCGGGCCCCGAGCGACGCAGCCGGGTCATCTCCGAGAAGGAGAGAAAGGTCATCGCCTATCACGAGGCAGGTCACGCTCTGGTTTCGCATGCGCTCCCGAACGCCGACCCGGTGCACAAGGTTTCGATCGTCTCTCGGGGGCGGGCGCTTGGCTACACGCTCAATCTCCCGACCGAAGACCGCTTCCTGGTGACGCGCTCCGAGCTCATCGACCAGCTCGCGATGTTGCTGGGGGGCCGGGTGGCGGAGGAAACAGTTTTCGACGAACCCACCACGGGCGCTCAGGACGACATTCAGCGCTGCACCCGCATCGCTCGACAGATGGTGACCGAGTACGGGATGTCCGAGCTGGGGCCGCTGGCGTTGGGGCAGAACGAGTCCCAACCCTTCCTGGGCCGGGACTTTGGGCATGTCCAGGATTACTCGGATGTGGTCGCCGCAAAGATCGACCGTGAGGTGAGCCGGCTGGTGGACGAGGCGCACGACGAAGCCCGCGACATCGTCACCAAGTACCGGGACAAGCTCGATGCAATGGTGGTCCGGCTGCTCGAAAAAGAGTCCCTTGAACGTTCGGAGGTGTCCGAGATCCTCGCCGAGGTCGCCAAGCAGAGCCCCGCCAACCCCATCGAGCGCCGGCGGCTGCGGCGAAAGGCCGAGGCGGATGGGCAAACCATTGAGCCACAAGAGGAGCATCAACCCGGGTCCAGGCGCACCCGTAGGACACTTCCTGCCCCCAAGCCGAGTTGGGGCGAAGCTTAGCGTTATCCGATTCGCTCAGGCTTCCTGGTCCCCGGTGTTCTGCCGGCCCGGGGAGCAAGCCCTTGCGAAGTCGCTCGATTACGTATACGTTCGCTGCTATGGGCGCTGAAGACACGGGCCCCAGCCCGGTCTCGCGCTCGGTATCTGAGTCCCGGATTGGGATACCCCGTCAAGACCAGGGATTCCATTTCCACAACACCTTTGGTAACTCGCGGACGGGCGTAGCCCTGATAGATCTCAACGGCGCGTTTATGGATGTGAACCACTCCCTGTGCGAGTTCGTCGGCTACTCCGAGCGCGAGCTGCGGGCAACCACTTTTCAAGCGCTGACCCACCCCGACGACCTCGAGGCCGATCTCGCCCTTCGCCGGATGCTTACCGAAGAGATCTCCAGCTATCAGACCGAAGGCCGCTTTATCCACGCCGACGGCTACCCGGTGTGGGGATTGTGGTGCGTGTCGACGGTTTGTGTCGATGGCAAGCCGGCGCGCTTCATCTGCCAGGTGCACGACATCAGCGAGCTAAAGCAGATGCAGGCGGAACTGACCCACCAGACGTTGCACGACCCGCTCACCGGGCTTCCCAACCGGAACCTTTTCATCGACAGATTGTCGGTAGCATTGGCCCGCCTCGAGCGCAGCTCCAATGAGATTGCCGTTCTGTTTATGGATCTCGATCGCTTCAAGCGCGTGAACGACAGCATGGGCCACGCGGCCGGGGACCGTTTCTTGAGAGCGGTTGCGACGCGGCTCAAGGAGTCTGTGCGTCCCGGGGACAGCGCGGCACGCATCGGAGGGGACGAGTTCACCATCCTCTGTGAGGATGTCCGGGGAGGGGAAGGCGCCATCGCCATAGCCGGCCGCATCACCGAGGCGATGGCAAGACCGTTCTCACTGGATGAAGGCGAGGTCTTCAGCAACGCCAGCGTCGGGGTGGCCGTAGCCAGACAGGGCCATGCGACCGATCCCGAGGGGCTCATCAGGGACGCCGACGCCGCGATGTATCACGCCAAGGAAAAAGGCAAGGGCCGGTACGAGTTGTTCAGCCCGACGATGCACGAACGGGCCTCCAATCGCCTGGGCAACGACAATGCCCTGCACCGAGCCCTCGAGCGAGGCGAGCTACGTCTTTTCTACCAGCCTGAGATACGCCTCGATACCGGCAGGGTCGTCGCTGCGGAGGCGCTCTTGCGCTGGGCCCACCCCGAAAAGGGATTGTTGGAACCCGATGACTTCATCCCTGCGGCGGAGGAGATCGGCTTGATCTCCTCGATCGGCAATTGGGTCTTGGACGAGGCTTGCCGTCAAGCGGTCCAGTGGACCGAGTCGGCCGGCAGTGCGATGGTCGTGTCGGTCAACATCTCGGCGCATCAACTGGCGCAGTCGGAGCTCGTTTACAGCATCAAGGATACGATCAACGCCTCGGGCATCGAACCCTCACACCTGTTCCTCGAGATAACCGAGAGCGCCATGATGGAAGAAGCGGAGAGCGCGATCAGCGCCTTGGACACCTTGCACTCCCTGGGAGTTGGATTGAGCGTTGACGATTTCGGAACGGGCTATTCATCGTTTAACTACATCAAGAACTTGGAAGTCGATGCCTTGAAGATCCACAGGGATTTTGTGGCGGGGATAACCCGGGATCCGGGCGATCTCGCCATCGTCCGGGCCATCGTCACTCTGGCGAAGTCCTTGGGGTTGAAGGTTGTGGCCGAGGGAGTGGAGTCCTCAGAGCAGTTGTCCGTGATACGAGCGCTCGGTTGTGACCTGGCTCAAGGTCACTACTTCGCCCCGCCTCAACCGGCCGACCGACTCACAGAGCTACTGGCCGGCCATCCTCACTGGTAAACGGCCCCCTGGGCGAGATCGATGAATCTCCGATGTGGACAATTCGTTCTGGATCTGCGACGGGTTGCGGTCATGGGCGTTTTGAACGTCACACCGGATTCGTTCTCCGATGGAGGACACTACTTCGATCACGAGTTGGCACTTCATCGCGCTCACGAGATGGTCGCAGAAGGTGCCGCGATCATCGACGTGGGTGGAGAATCAACTCGTCCAGGGGCTGCGCAAGTGCCGGAGAGCGAAGAGGCTCGGCGTGTGCTCCCAATCATCGAGTCGCTTGCGCCTGAGCTCGACGTGCCCATATCGGTCGACACACGCAAGACGCATGTGGCGAGACGCGCAGTGGCGGCGGGCGCCGCAATGATCAACGACACAGGCGGGGAGGATGCCATCGAGGACCTGACTCCCGCTGCGGTTGCCTCGGGCTCCGGTGGCCCTGCAGTGGTTGTCATGCACTCACGCGGCACCCCGGAGACCATGACGTCCTTGACCGCCTATGACGACCTCGTGGGGGAGATAGGAAGCTATCTGGCGCGTCGAGCCGAGAACCTGCAGGCGGCAGGGGTGGGCCCAGATCGTATCGTGCTTGATCCCGGCATTGGTTTTGCCAAGACGGCCGGGCAAAGTCTCGAGCTATTAAAGCGCGTTGGCGAGCTAGCCGGGCCGGGATTCCCATTGCTCGCGGGGACCTCTCGCAAATCATTCATTGGGGCGGTTCTCGATGTCCCGGCCGACCGGCGTGTGGCCGGAACTGCGGCGACCGTTGCCTGGGCGGTCGCGCACGGTGTCCACATCGTGCGGGTGCATGACGTCGCCGCCATGACCCAGGTGGTTCGGATGACCGAGGCGATCAAGTCGGGGGCCGAGTTCTGATATCTCCTGCCATGCGGACGCTGCCGTGTTCAACCCGATGAGGATGCGAGAATGGAACTCAACAGAGGTCATAGGAGGCACCGGCTTAGATGGTTACCACCTACATCGCGATGGGTTCCAACGTCGGCGACAGGACCGGCTTTTGTCGCCGCGGTGTGGCCGCGCTCGAAGAGGTGCCGGGCATCAAGATCGAGACGGTCTCGAGCCTGTACGAGACCTCCCCCGTCGGAGGCCCACCACAGCGCTCCTTCATCAACCTGGCGGTGCGCGCCTTTACCGATCTGGAGGCGCGCGAGCTCCTGGGCGTCTGCAAAGAGGTGGAGCGCCGGCTGGGACGCGGGCCCAATGACGCCCGCTGGGGGCCTCGGGTGATGGACCTCGATATTCTGCTCTTCGGCGATGAGAAGCTGTCCGAACCCGGCATGAAGATTCCCCATCCCAGGATCAGGGAGCGCCGCTTCGTGCTCGTGCCTCTCCTCGAGATAGAACCAGACTTGACCGATCCGTGGGGGGATCCCTATGCGAGCTCGTTGCCGGAGTCGGAAGGTGAGGTCCGGCTGCTCGAGACCTTCGCGTAGATTGCCGCGCCCCCAGCGCCCCTGATGTGCATCCGGCGCGCGGAACCTATCCACGACGTTGCGGTTGACGGGCCGCCCTGGCCTCTGAGCCCCCGATGAAGGTTCTCGCCACCGTGGACGAGCTGCGAAGCGCGTTGCGGGCCACACCAGGCGACATCGGGCTTGTGCCAACGATGGGAGCGCTCCACGAGGGTCATCTGGCGCTGGTGAGGGCCGCCCGCGCGAGATCGGAGATCGTGGTCCTGAGTATTTTCGTCAACCCTCTGCAGTTCGGCCCCGGAGAGGATTACGGCGCCTACCCGCGCGCCGAGGACCGCGATGTCGAGCTGGCGGCCCGGGCCGGTGTGGACGTGGTGTTCACGCCGGCCACCGCGGAGATCTACCGCTCGGACCGGTCGGACATGGTCACGGTCAACGCAGGGCCGCTGGGAAGCGTGCTCGAGGGTGCATCCCGGCCGGGGCACTTCGACGGTGTGCTCACGGTGGTCGCTAAGCTGTTCAATCTCGTCCTGCCCGGTGGCGCCTGGTTTGGGCAGAAGGACGCACAGCAGCTTGCTCTCGTGAGAAGGATGGTGGCCGATCTGCGGTTCCCGGTGAACATCCATGCCTGTCCCACCGTCCGGGCACCCGACGGCCTGGCGATCAGCTCGCGCAATGCTTTCCTTTCGTCCTCGGAGCGGGAACGGTCGACGGTGCTCCACCTGGCCCTGTCGGCCGGTCGTACAGCCCTGGAACGGGGGATGGGGGCAGGGGCCGCCGAAGATGCCATGACCGGGTTGGTGACCTCGGAGCCGGGAGTGACCCTCGACTACGCACGGGTCGTCGACCCAGCCTCTTTCGGCGCGCCACAGCCCGGAGGCCCGGCTTTGGTCGTGGGCGCCGTTCGAGTGGGCGACACCCGGCTGATCGACAACCTCGTATGGGCTAGCCCAGACTGCGAGGAAGCCTGAGGATGCTGCTCGCCGTCGATGTCGGCAACACCCATACCCATCTAGGGGTCTTCGATCGAGACGATTTGTCCTACGAATGGCGCGCCTCGACCGATGCAGGACACACAGCCGATGAGCTTGCGCTCATGTTCGGTCAGTTCTTAGCGTTGGGGGGCCTCTCCTTCACGCGCTCGATAACCGGCGTCGCCATCTCCTCCGTGGTTCCGCCCGCAACGCAGGAGCTCAGGGAGATGACGCTCAAATACTTCGGCTTCCCTCCTCTCGTGGTCGAACCCGGCACCAAGACGGGCATCGGCGTGATGACCGACCATCCGCGGGAGGTCGGCGCCGATCGCATCGCCAACGCAGTTGCTGCGCACGAGATGTACCCGAAACGAGGCGTCGTGGTGGTGGACTTCGGCACCGCCATCACCGTCGATGCGGTTTCAGCCGAGGGCAGGTACCTGGGGGGCGCCATCGCTCCGGGCATCGACACCTCGGCCGCCGCCCTGTTCTCCGCTACAGCTCAGATCCAACGCGTCGAGCTCGTCGCCCCTCCCGCGGCGATCGGCCGAAACACGATCAACAGTGTGCAGTCCGGTGTCATATTCGGCACCGCCTCACTCGTCGACGGCCTCATCGAGCGCGTCACCACGGAGATGGGGGACGGCGGTGGGAGCACGGTCTCGGTTGTAGCCACAGGTGGTCTGGCGGGGACCGTGGTCGAGCACTGCCGGCGGGTCGACCATATCGAGCCGATGCTGACACTGCGCGGGCTGCGACTGATCTTCGAACGCAACTTCCCTGGGGCTCGCGACGCAGAAGGGGCCTCGAGCCGTTTGGGGGGTGATGGAGCACAAGAGGGCGTCCATTCCCCTGCGCTCCAGGAGCCCGAGGATGGCCGGCGTGGCGTCTGAGCACCGGGATCTCTACCCCTACGGCTATAGGCGCACTGCCACCACGGAGGAGGTGCGGGCCCGCTGGGAGGCTCTCGAGCCTGGCACCGAGTCGCCGGACGAACCCGTGAGGGTGGCGGGCCGCCTCAGGACTCTGCGCCGGCACGGCAAGGTCGCGTTCGCCGGTCTCGAGGACGCCTCGGGTGAGATCCAGCTTTTCGCCCAGACCGATGTGCTGGGATCAGAACGCGTGGCGGATTTCGCCGGTTTGAGCGTTGGCGACATCATCGGGGCCGAGGGTCGCGTGATGAAGACGCGGCGGGGGGAGCTGTCGGTCAAGGTCGCGTCGTTCACTCTCCTTGCCGCGTGCCGGAGGCCGATGCCGGATGGGTGGCATGGGCTCACCGATGTCGAGGGCAGGTACCGGCAGCGCCATCTGGATCTGATCTTCAACCCGCAGTCACGCCGCTTGGTCGAGACCCGTGCGGCGGTCAATGGGGCAATCCGCAGCGCCATGCAGGATGAGGGTTTCCTGGAAGTCGAGACGCCCCTGCTCCATCCCATCGCCGGCGGCGCCGTCGCTCGCCCGTTTTCCACCCATTACAACGCCCTCGATATCGAGCTCTACCTGCGTATCGCTCCCGAGCTGCATCTCAAACGTCTGCTGATTGGTGGGCTGGAGAAGGTCTACGAATTGAACCGGAGCTTCCGCAACGAGGGGGTGTCGGCCAGGCACAACCCGGAGTTCACGATGCTCGAGGCCTACGAGGCCTACGTCGACTACAACCGCACCATGGCGCTGGTGGAGTCCCTGGTGGCGGCGATAGCGCTGGCCGCCCGCGGGGTGATGCCGGAGGGCGCGCCGGATCTCGAGCTCGAGCCCCCATTCGCGCGCATAACCATGTTCGAAGCCATTGAACAGGCCACCGGACTAGACCTTACGGAGGCGTGGTACGAGGGGCGTTGGGACGTGGTCGGCGGTGAGGCAGAGGCACTCGGTGTACGCGTGGGCCCGGCCTGGCCCCCAGGCAAGGTCCTTGCCGAGATCTACGAGGCGCGCGCCGAGAGGCAGTTGACCGGCCCTGTGTTCGTGGCCGGGTTCCCCAAGGATGTTTCCCCCCTCGCAAAGGACCACCGGACCATCCCGGGATTCACCGAGCATGCCGATCTCGTGATGAACGGAGTCGAGATCGCACCCATCTATTCAGAGTTGAATGACCCCGAAGAACAGCGCCGGCGCTTCCAGGCTCAGGCCGCCGCACGGGCTGCAGGCGACGACGAGGCTACGCTTCCCGACGAGGAGTTTCTGGAGGCGCTGGCCTACGGCATGCCCCCTGCCGGAGGGTTCGGGCTCGGAATAGACCGGCTCCTCATGTTCCTCACCGGTACCCCGTCGATTCGGGAGGTCATCTTGTGGCCGACCTTGAAGCCGGAAGGTTGATCGCACACACGCCGTCAGGAGTCTGCACTCGAAGGTCCCGGCGCGGCGGTTTACGGAGGGGAGCCCTCCTGACTGCGGCTCTTCTCCTCGCGCTTCCCGCTTGTGACCTGGGGGGGCGAGAGGACGGCGGGGACGCGGTGCGCGTGCCGGTAGGCACCCCTCGGACCAAGTCGGGGCCGGTGGTAGGACTTGTCGGCACGATGACCGGGCCCGGGGCATGGCGCGGAGACGATGCCTTCGAGGGCGCCGACCTGGGTGTCAACATCCTCAACCGCTCCCTGCCTTCGCAGCGGGAACCGTATGAGCTCGTCACCCTCGACGATCGCGGAGACCCGGAGCGGGCCCTTGGGCTGATCGAGCACCTGGCCGGCGAGGAGGCCACCGCCGGAGTCGTCTTCGCCGGGCCACCCGAGGTGCTCCCCCGGGCGGAGGCCGCCCTTGCCGAAGGCGGGGTGCCGGGGATCCTCTGCTTCGGCGACCTCCCCGGTGCCGCCCTGCGGGAAACGCATCGCCACCTTTTTCAGGTGTCGCCGCCGATGGCATGGCAGGCGGAGCAACTCGCCGCCTACATCCTCAGAGACCGCGGCTACAGGTCCACGGGCCTGCTGATGGAGAGGTCACCCTCCGGCCGGGACGCGGGCCGCGCTCTGCAGCACGCGCTGTCTGCCGCCGGGGGCCGGCGCGCCGAATCGGTCGCCTACAGGCCTGGCGCCGATAACCTCCCCGAGCTACTGGCCCGGCTCAGACGCGAGAGGATCGAGGCGCTGGTCGTCGGGGGTGGCCCGGGTCTGGTGAAGCGGCTCGAGGCCGCGCTCCGCAGAGCGGAAGCGCTCTACCGCTCCACCTCCATCGCCACCATTCGGCCTGGCGCCGAGGACGAGGGTGGGCAGGGGTGGAGGCCCCAGGTGCTGCTCTTCGACCTCGGGATCACCCCAGGAGCCGACCTCCCTCCCGGGACGATTGCGGCGGAAAGCTACGAGCGCGGCGCACATTACCTCCCCCTCCCGGATTTGAAGAGGTGGAGATCGGCCTTCCTCGACTGGTGGGACGCCGAGCCACTGGGATGGGAGTTGAGGGCTTATCAGGCCGTCGGGATGATCGGATGGGCCGGAGAGCGGGCACGCTCTGGAGAGGATGTTGCGGCGTTGCTCGAAACGGCTCAGGGGATCCGCTTCGGCGCCATGACCACCAGCTTCGGCCCGCGCGACCATGTGTCGGTGGAGCGTGGCACCGTCGGTCTGTGGACGATTCCCCGCCCCGGAATACGTGTGCCCGAACGGGCCCGCCTCCCGGGAACGATGTCGTGGGTGCCGCTCGGCCGGACATTCGAGCCAGACGCCGGGAGGCCCAAAGCCTGGAGGGACCTTCGGCTTCTCTGGAAGAGGGGCCCGAACGGCGCGGCTCGCCTACGCTTCGGGGTGGCCACCACGCGGGCGGATCCTGTGCACTGAACGGGAACGAATGCGCCCGCGGAAGCGTTCTACCCAGTAAGGAAAAGGATGTGACGGTCGGGTCAAGCCCGGGGTCGAGCAGGCCCCCCCGGGTAACCGGCCCCCCTTCGTATAATAGGAGGGGGCCGGAAGAGGTCCCAGTGCTTCAGCCATTCAGTCACGGACCGCCAGACGAGGTTGCACAGACTAAGAAGGAGCGGCCCCATGTTCGAAAGATTCACAGACCGGGCTCGCAGGGTCGTTGTTCTCGCGCAGGAAGAGGCAAGGCTCCTCAACCACAACTACATCGGCACCGAGCACATTCTGCTCGGCTTGATCCACGAGGGCGAGGGAGTCGCCGCAAAGGCGCTTGAATCGCTTGGCATCTCCTTGGAGAAGGTCCGCCAACAGGTCGAAGAGATAATCGGAGCGGGACAGTCGCCACCCTCAGGCCACATCCCGTTCACGCCACGAGCCAAGAAGGTCCTCGAGCTGTCTCTTAGAGAGGCGCTTCAGCTCGGCCACAACTACATCGGCACCGAGCACATCCTGCTCGGTTTGATCCGCGAGGGAGAAGGCGTAGCCGCCCAGGTCCTCGTCAAGCTCGGCGCAGATCTAGGACGGGTCCGCCAGCAGGTCATCCAGCTGCTGTCCGGGTACTCCGGCTCGAAAGAGGCTGCCGGCGGAGGCACGAGCCAGACGCAGCAGGGGTCGCTGGTGCTCGACCAGTTCGGGCGCAACCTCACCCAGCTGGCGGCCGAGAACAAGCTCGACCCAGTTATCGGGCGCGAGAAAGAGATCGAACGGGTAATGCAGGTGCTTTCACGGCGCACCAAGAACAACCCGGTGCTAATAGGCGAGCCCGGAGTGGGAAAGACCGCTGTGGTTGAGGGTCTGGCGCAGAAGATCGTCCGCGGCGAAGTGCCCGAGACGATCACGGGCAAGCAGCTGTACACGCTTGACCTCGGCGCACTGGTGGCCGGCTCTCGTTATCGCGGCGACTTCGAAGAACGCCTCAAGAAGGTGCTCAAGGAGATCAAGACGCGCGGCGACATCATCCTGTTTATCGATGAGCTTCATACCTTGGTCGGTGCAGGTGCGGCCGAAGGGGCAATCGATGCGGCCAGCATCCTCAAGCCGATGCTGGCGCGGGGTGAGCTGCAGACGATCGGCGCAACGACTCTCGACGAATATCGCAAGCACCTCGAGAAGGACGCCGCTCTCGAACGGCGTTTTCAGCCCATAAAGGTGCCCGAGCCGACCGTGCCGCACACCATCGAGATCCTCAAGGGGCTGCGCGACCGCTACGAGGCCCACCACCGGGTCCAGATAACGGACCAGGGACTGGTTGCAGCTGCGAACTTCGCGGATCGATACATCTCGGACCGGTTTCTCCCCGACAAGGCGATCGACCTCATCGATGAAGCCGGTTCGCGGCTCCGCATCCGCAGGATGGGGGCGCCGCCCGACTATCGCGAGCTCGAGGACAGCATCGTCGAGGTCAGACGGCACAAGGAAGAGGCGATCGAGTCCCAGAACTTCGAGCGCGCCGCCGGCTACCGCGACGAAGAGAAGCAGCTGATCGAGGAGCGCTCACTCAAAGAGGTCGAGTGGCGCACCGCCGAGGGGGAAGCCCTGGCCGAGGTCAACGAAGAGGAGATAGCCGAGGTTCTGTCGTCCTGGACCGGCATTCCCGTCACCTCTTTGACCGAGGAGGAGACCACCAAGCTTCTGCGAATGGAAGAAGAGCTGCACAAGCGCATCGTTTCCCAGCAGGATGCAATCAGCGCCGTATCGCGCTCGATCCGGCGCACACGTGCGGGACTCAAAGACCCGAAGCGTCCGGCGGGCTCGTTCATATTCCTCGGACCTTCCGGCGTCGGCAAGACCGAGACGGCAAAGGCGCTGACCGAGTTTCTCTTCGGCGACGAGAACGCGCTCATTCAACTGGACATGAGCGAGTACATGGAAAAGCACACCGTCAGCCGGCTCGTGGGGTCACCACCTGGTTACGTGGGTTATGAGGAAGGCGGCCAGCTCACCGAGGCCGTGCGACGCCGGCCCTATTCCGTGGTGCTGCTGGACGAGATCGAAAAGGCGCACCCGGACGTCTTCAACACCCTGCTTCAGATCCTTGAGGACGGCCGGCTTACCGATGCCCAGGGACGCACGGTCGACTTCAAGAACACGGTGATAATCATGACCTCGAACCTGGGGACCCAGAATCTGCGCAAGCCTGCGATGGGCTTTGGGCAGGCGAGCTCCGAGCTCACCTACGACAAGATGCGGGAGCGGGTCGAAGACGAGCTCAAGCGGAACTTCCGCCCCGAATTCCTCAATCGCATCGACGAGGTCATCGTGTTCCACGAGCTCTCCGAGGCTGAGGTCAAGTCCATCGTCGACCAGCTGATCAGACGGGTCTCAGATCAACTCGAGAGCCGCGATGTGGCGATCGAGCTCACCGATGCCAGCAAGACCCTCCTGGCCAAGCGGGGCTACGACCCGACCCTGGGGGCGAGGCCGCTCCGGCGGTCGATCCAGCGCCTGGTCGAGGATCCGGTGTCGGAGAAGATCCTGTGGAAGGAATACGAGGCAGGGGACACGATCATCGTGGACGTCGAACCCAACGACAAGGGTGAGGACGAGATCGTGTTCCGCAAGGCCGAGCGCTCGCCCGATCACCCGCCGGTCGAGCTTGCGGGCGTCGGCGAAGGGGATTCGGAGTCGCTGCCCGAAGCCTGACATCACTCGTTCAAACAGATAGGGGCCCGGCCTATGTGCCGGGCCTCTTCGCGCCGTTTGGGCTGAGGGCCGAGGCTTTTGTGTCTCATGGCATCAATAGGTTGGCGGCATGCGTCAGACCGTCCAGGCCCTCGCCTCGCGCCACGCAGGCGCAGAACACGTCTGTGCCGCCTGTGGATACACCTCTGCCAGGTGGTTCGGACGCTGCCCGGAATGTGGCGAGTGGAGCAGTGCCCCAACCTCACCCGCCTCCGCGCCAAGCCCTGCGATCACCTCACTGGTGCCCGATGGACAGCCTCCGGAACGCGTCGTAACCGGCATGTGCGAGCTGGACCGGGTGCTTGGTGGGGGCCTCGTCGCAGGGAGCGCCATCTTGATCGCCGGTGAGCCGGGGATCGGCAAATCCACCCTCGTGCTGCAGCTTATGGACGGAGTGATCGAGCGGGGCCGGAGCGCTCTTCTCATGACGGGTGAGGAGTCGGTGGCGCAGGTGGCGCTGCGGGGCGCCCGGCTCGATGTGGCGGCCGATAGATTTCTCGTGTCTGCGTCCTCGTCGCTCGAAGAGGTCGTGGCGGCCTCGTTGAGCCTCCGACCGGATGTCGTCGTGATCGACTCCGTCCAGACGCTTCGGGATGGCGGGCTCGAAGGTGCAGCCGGGTCTGTGCTGCAGGTGCGCGAATGTGCGGCAACCCTTGTTGCGCACGCAAAAGAAACGGGGACTGTTGTCGTAATGGTCGGCCACGTCACCAAGGAGGGTGCAGTCGCCGGCCCCAAGGCTCTCGAACACGTCGTCGACGCGGTGCTGACGCTCGATGGCGAGCGCGATGGCAGCCTGCGGACGTTGCGGGTGTCGAAGAATCGCTTCGGGTCGTGCACCGAAACAGGGGTTCTCAAACTCGGGGCCTCGGGACTCGAATCGGTCGAGGACCCTTCCGCGATGATGCTGGAGGATCGCCTGCCCGGCATCCCAGGTTCGGTGGTGTTCCCCTGTCTGGAGGGATCGCGGCCCGTCCTGGTCGAGATCCAGGCGTTGCTGACTCCAACTCCTCACGCACAGCCCCGACGCGTTGCGATTGGTGTCGACGGCCGTCGATTGACGCTGCTCCTTGGGGTGTTGTCAGAGCGATGTGATGAGAGTTTCCATTCTCAAGATGTTTTTGTCGCAGCTGCAGGCGGCTTGGCGGTGCGTGAGCCTGCTGCCGATCTGGCACTGTGCCTCGCGTTGTTGTCGGCCAAGAGCGGCGTCTGCATCGATCAAACGACCACCGTTTTCGGTGAAGTTGGTTTGGGTGGCGAGATCAGACGGGTGCCCGCAACCCAAAGCCGCGTCGACGAAGCGATGCGAATGGGATTTCGAACCGCGATCGTCCCGCGCGGAACCGGGCGGTCCACTTCGGGGATAAAAGAGACCATCGTGGGTGACATCAGGGACGCATGGCGCGCCTGCAACGGCGCCTTGGAGCAGCGCCGCCCATAATCGGTGGTTCGACTGGCCGTGCTACCCTTAATTAGAGTTGTAGGAGGTTCTTGAGCCACCCAAAAGGGACCGTGGCCGATGATCGGCCCTCAGAAGGGATGTATCTAAGTGCGTTTCCACGTAGGGGACAAAGTCGTCTACCCCCATCATGGGGCGGCGATAATCGAAAGGCTCGAACAGAAGGAAATGTTCGGCGAGAGCCGCGATTACTACATTCTCAAGCTCGCTTACGGTGAGTTGACGCTTATGGTGCCGATTGACTCCACAGAAGACGTTGGCATCCGCGAAATAACCCCTGCTAAAGAAGTCCCCAAGGTATTCAAGGTACTGAGGAAACAGGAAGAGACGACAAACACCACCAACTGGTCCAGGCGATTCAAGGCCAACGTCGAGAAACTCCGCTCGGGGGATATCTACAAGGTGGCCGATGTCGTACGCAGCCTTCACCAACGAGACAAAGAGAAGGGCCTTTCGGCCGGCGAGAAGCGGATGCTGGTCAAGGCTCGGCAGATACTCGTTTCTGAGCTCACCTTTTCCAACGGCTGCGATGAAGAGGAAGCCGAGAGGCTGCTGGACGAGGTGCTCGGATAGCTGAAGTCGCCAGTGCGGCGATCCTGACCGCATTCGGCTCCAACGGGCGGCCCAGCTTGTCCCCGAGGGCGGCACAGTGGCATCTCCGCCAGCTCGGGGCCCGGACTTTGGTGAACTGGTCGCTCGAAACACTCCTCCAAGCCGGGTGTGAACCCGTCGTGGTCGTTGTCCCACCAGAGCTGAAGGACCAGGCTACCGAGGCGTGCCGCCCTCACAGCTCGGTAGAGTTCGTAGCGGGGGAAGTTTCGGATCGTTCGTCTATGCGCCGGGCCCTTCAAGTTGTGTCGTCCCCCTCGGTCGTCGTCCACGACGTGACCAGGCCGTTCGTTACTCTCGATCTGGTCGGAAAGGTCATCGATGCCCTGCAGGCCTCTGACGGGGCCATTTGCGCTGTGCCCCTGGACGAAACCCTCAAGCTCACCCAATCCACCCGGGTCAAGTCAACCGTGGACCGAACCGGTTGGTGGCGCGCCCAGACGCCCGAGGCGTGGGACTGTGGCGTGCTGCAGCAAGCTCACGAGCGGGCGCGCGCGGAGGGCGGTGCACTACGGGATAACGCCCAAATGGTGGCTAACTACGGGGGGAGCATTTCGGTGATTGCGGGAGCGCGGGCCAACATCAAGATCTCGACGCGGGCCGATTTTATGCTTGCGGAGGCAATGGCCCACTCCGGTGTGATCGCATCGAGCCCGGGCCATTGACCCTGGAAGGGGCGACGCGTCGCGATCCCGGTGGCCGTCCATGAGCCGAGTTGGCCTGGGTTTCGACTGTCACGCATTCGACTCCGGGCGACCTCTCATCCTCGGCGGCGTCCTCATCCCTGGCTCGCCGGGTCTGAGCGGACATTCGGACGCCGATGTGCTCAGCCATGCAATAGCCGACGCCCTGCTGGGCGCGGGACGGCTCGGAGATCTCGGGACCATGTTCCCTCCCGACGACCGCTGGCGAGAGGCCTCGAGCCTCGACATCCTCGGCACCACGGCCAAGTCCTTGAAAGCTCGGGGATGCCGGATCGAGAATGTCGACGGCACGGTTGTTGCCCAGTCGCCCATACTGGCGCCGTACAGGGACGAGATGACCGCAGCCATCGCCCGGGCGCTGGGTCTGCCGGTGTCCGAGGTATCGATCAAGTTCACGACGACCGACGGGCTGGGAGTCACCGGCCGGGGAGAGGGCATAGCGGCGATAGCCGTGGCCCTTGTCGGCCAGACTTAAGCTAGGGCTATGAGCATCCGCTTTCACGATTCACGTTTGCGCACCGTAGTCGAGCTGGATACGCGCGATCCTGGACGCGTTTCGATGTACGTGTGCGGCCCGACGGTGTACAACCTGATCCACATAGGCAACGCCCGCACGTTTCTCTGGTTCGACTTCATCCGCCGGTACCTTGCCTATCGAGGGCTTGAGGTCACGTACGTGATGAACTACACCGATGTGGATGACAAGATAATCGAACGGGCTAAGGTCGAAGGCAGCACTACGGATGCAGTTACTGCGAAATATACGCGTGCGTTCGAAGATGACATGGCGGCGTTGGGCGTCACTCCGGCGGATGTGTTGAGCCGCGCCACCGATCACATCGACGAAATGGTGAAAGCCATCGAGGGCCTCATCGAGCGGCGTGTGGCATACGCAGCGAACGGTGACGTCTTCTATTCGGTGGAGAAGTTTCCGAGCTACGGCAAACTCTCGGGTCGTTCGCTCGAAGACATGCGCGCAGGGGATCGCGTCGATCCGCACGAAGGAAAGGAACACCCACTCGACTTTGCCCTGTGGAAGGCGGCGAAGGAGGGTGAGCCGTCGTGGCCCTCTCCTTGGGGGCCGGGCCGGCCTGGATGGCATATCGAATGTTCGGTGATGTCGACCAGGTATCTCGGAATGGGCTTTGACATCCACGGTGGTGCAAGTGATTTGATCTTCCCTCACCACGAGAACGAGATAGCGCAGGCGGAGGCGCTCGCCGAGACCGAGCCCTTCGTTCGTCACTGGTTGCATGCCGGCTTGGTGCAGATGGAGTCGGTGAAGATGTCGAAGTCGCTAGGCAACGTTGTGCTTGCTCGCGAGGTGGTCGCTGCCTATCCCGGCGAGGTGGCTCGCTATTGGGCTTTGACGGGATCTTATAGAACGCAGCTGTCCTTCTCCGACGAGGCTCTTGCCGACGCGGCCCATGGATACGAACGCTGGAGCACCTTTCTGGCAGCGGCGAAGTACGCGCTGGGTCCCGACATGCCGCCGAGGCCGCAGCTCCTGCGCCGGTCCGAAGGTGCGGATGATCTGGTCGGACCGGGGGCGGAGTACATCGGGCGGTTTATCGATGCACTGGATGACGACTTCAATTCATCTCAGGCCTTTGCCGTAGTGCACGAGCTCGTGCGCGAAGCAAACAGGCGAATCGAGCCTGCCCAGCGGGGAGAGACCGAAGATCGTGAGGTGTTGTCCTCACTGACTGAGGCTTTTGCAGAGATGACGACCATGATGGGCTTTGTCTTCGGACCGGCGGAATCGCCGAAGTTGGTGGACGACCTTGTCGGGTATTTGTTGGAGCTTCGCGATGCGGCGCGCCGCGACAAGGAGTTCGAGCGCGCCGATGACATCCGGTCGCGGTTGGCCGCGATGGGAGTCGCAATCGAAGACACTTCAACGGGGGCCCGTTGGCGCGTCACCCCCTTACCGGGAGGCGACGATTGAGGGACGAGGCTGCCCCTGTCCTGGCCGGCCGCCGGCCGGTCCTCGAGTTGTTACGCGCCGGCCAGAGCGCCGAAAGGATTTTCATCGCCAAGGGCCACGCGCCCTCGAACCTGATCAACGAGATTCGCCGGCGCGCCGACCGGGCCGGTGTCCCACTAAAGATCGTCCCCTCCTCTGAGATAGAACGCCTTGCGGGTGACATCAATCACCAAGGGGTAATTGCTTTAACCGCCCGCTATCGCTACACGCCGCTCGAGACCCTTCTCGCAGGGGAGTCCCCGGCCCTCCTGTTCCTCGACGGCGTAACGGATCCACACAACCTTGGTTCGTTGCTAAGAAGCGCAGATGGAGCCGGTTTCTCGGGTGTGGTGATTCCCGCCCGCCGCACGGTTCAGGTTACGGCCGCGGTCAGGAGGGTTTCCGCCGGGGCCGCCGAGGTGGTGCCGGTGGCCCGGGTCCACAATCTGTCCCAAGCCCTGGAGGCGGCGCGGGAGGCGGGGTTGTGGATCCTGGGGCTCGACGGCGAAGCGGAAGAAGACGTCTGGTCGTCCGATCTGGCCGCGCCCCCGGTCGGTTTGGTCGTGGGTTCCGAGGACAAGGGTATGGGTGCAAAGACCAAGGAAGGGTGCGATGCGTTGGTGCGGATACCGCAGCGCGGCCGTCTCGAATCGCTCAACGTCGCAGTTGCCGGAGCGATTGCAATGTATGCGTGCATGCCTGGTTCGAGAGCGGACGCCGGAACGAACCCAGGCCTCTCAGAGCCGGCCGGCGTTAGGTGATGGGGAAGAACCGCTGGATCCCGCTCGGACGCCGTCCCGGCTTGGGGACTGCGAGATTCCCCATCTCATGGGGCCGGGCTCCTCATGTCCGCCGGCAAGGTTCAAGGCGCCCTTTTGTGGGGGCACAGAGTGCGTCAACAAAGGCAGAGTCATGAGACAAACGACATAAGGCGTTACCCTGAGGGGGCCAGGCTGGAGTAGCTCAGTCCGGTAGAGCAGCCGCCTTGTAAGCGGCCGGTCGCAGGTTCGAATCCTGTCTCCAGCTCGTCGAACCACCCAGGATGGTGCCGGCCGGCAAGGGTCAACGAGGACCTAGGAGCCCATGACACACCAGGACGGGTCAGATGCCTCACATGAGTCGGCGTGGGAAACCGCGCTTGCTCAACTCGATGAGGTCGCCGAGCTCATGGGACTGGCTCCAGGCGTCCATCAACTGCTGAGGGCGCCCAAACGGGCACTCACTGTATCGGTGCCCTTCCGGATGGATGACGGTTCCACGCGCGTCTACCAGGGCCACCGCGTCCAACACAACGTCACCCGCGGACCGGCCAAGGGCGGAATCCGCTATCACCAGGACGTCACCATCGACGAGGTCAAGGCCCTCGCAATGTGGATGACATGGAAATGCGCCGTGACGGGCCTGCCTTTCGGGGGCGCCAAGGGTGGAGTAGAGGTAGATCCGCGCAAGCACTCCCGGGGCGAGCTCGAGCGGATGACCCGGCGCTACGCTTCGGAGATCCTTCCACTGATCGGCCCCGAACGGGACATCCCCGCCCCCGACATGAACACCGACGAAGAGATCATGTCGTGGATCATGGATACCTACTCGGCCAACAAGGGTTACTCGGTACCCGGTGTCGTCACCGGCAAGCCGGTGGCCATCGGTGGCTCGAAGGGCAGGGGAGGCGCAACTTCTCGCGGAGTGATGTACATGATCTTCTCGGCGCTCCGGTCCAGAGGTCTGGCGATCGAGGAGGTATCCATAGCCATCCAGGGATACGGAAAGGTGGGTGGACACGCCGCTCAGATGCTCCACGATGCAGGTTGCCAGTTGGTCGCTATCTCTGATGTCGAGGGCGGCCTCTACAACCCCAAGGGACTCGATCCCGAAGCCATCAACCGGCACAAGCAGGGCGCGGGGTCGGTGTCGGGGTATCCGGGCGCAGACTCGATCACCAATCAAGAGCTGCTCGAGATCGATTGTGACGTGCTGGTGCCGGCCGCCGTCGAAGGCGTCGTGACCGTGAAGAATGCCGACAGGGTGCGTGCGGATATCGTGTGTGAGGCGGCAAACGGCCCCATCACGTTCGAGGCCGACAAGGTTCTGAACGACCGCGGCGTTTTTGTGGTCCCCGACATCCTCGCCAATGCCGGAGGAGTCGTCGTCTCCTATTTCGAGTGGGTGCAGGATATCCAGGCCTACTTCTGGTCCGAGGAGGACGTCAACGACCGCCTCCGGGACATCATGGAGCGCGCCTACGGCGAGGTCGAGTCGCTGGCGAAAGAGAAGGGACTGACGTTGCGACAGGCTGCACATTGGATCGGCGTGGGCAGGGTCGCCGAAGCACATCTCACACGGGGCCTCTTTCCCTAGATATCCGGAGCACCGGCGTTCGGCGGTTCTAGGCTGCAGGACGTGGGAGTGCTCGGACAAAAAGACAAAGACATCCTCGAGTTCGAGCGATCGTGGTGGAAGCACGCCGGCGCCAAGGAGCATGCCATCAGGGAGCGCTTTGACACCTCTGCCACCCGCTACTACCAGATGCTCAACGAGCTGTTGGAGAAGCCCGAGGCCGTAGCCCACGATCCAATACTCGTAAAGCGGCTCAAACGACTGCGGGTCTACCGGCAGAAGCAGCGGGTGGCTCGCCTTCTTGGCTCGAACTACTCCCCCGGCCGGGGCCGACAGCCCGCCGCCGAACGCGTACGAGGGGGGCCGCCCAGCCCTCAGTAGAATCCTGGGGTGGGACGACATTCTGCTGGAGACAAGTGGGCTTTCCATGGCTCCGTCACGAGGTGGGCGCTGCCGTGGATTCTCCTAGCCGCTCTGGTGGGCCTGGGCCTATGGTTCGTGATGCGTCCGGAAGGCGGCGAGCTCAGAGCTCAGCCGCCGCAGAAACTCGACCAGGGCTCGAGCCCGGCCCCCACGCCCAGTTCCACGCCCAATCCGGAGCCGGAGCCTACTGAGAAGGAGGACGAGGCCGGGGCGGCGCGACGACCGCTCATCACCGACGACGTGACCGTTCAGGTGCTCGATGCGGCTGGGTCGCCGGAGGCGCAGGATCGCATGGTGGGTCGCCTCGCGGCCCTCGGTTTCGCGGTCCCGTTCGAGGCCGAGGCATCGATGATCTACAGGGACACGACCGTGTACTGGTCCTTCCCCGAAGCGAAGGCGGCCGCACGGCGATTGGCGGGGCGCTTCGGCTGGAAGTCGGGCGCCAGGCCATCCAACCTTTCCCCCGATGTCACGGTCCACGTAGTCGTGGGTCGCGATGAGGCCCAAGGATGACCTCCGGACATCGCGGAGTCTGGTCCGAATCACCCGAGGAGGCGGGGCTCTTTCTGGATTTCGACGGAACCTTGTCCGAGATCGTGGATGACCCTTCCGAGGCCCGTCCACTTGCCGGAATCGCCGACGAGATGGTGCGTCTGGCCCGTCACCTCGGCGTCGTCGCAGTCGTATCGGGCCGCGCGGCGCGGGAGCTCCTCGAGTGGTTCGGCTCCGACGTCGAGCTGTGGGGACTCTACGGTGCGGAGCGCTCGATCGATGGGGCCATTACCGTCTCCGACGAGCTGGCGTCAAACGAGCCGCTGATCGGGACGGTCCTGCAACACGCGAAACGTCGCGCTGAGGGCCTCGGGATCGAAGGGCTTCTGGTCGAGGACAAGGGCTACATGGTTGGCCTCCACTGGCGCAAGGCGGCTGATCGCAACCGTGCCGCGGAGGCGATGTCCTCGCTGGCCGATGAGCTCGCCGCCGAGTACGGCCTTGTCCAAGCACCCGGGAAATGCGCGCTCGAGCTCCGCCCGCCCGGGGAATGGTCCAAGGGCGACGTCGTGACCGCCCGCTCGGGCTCGGCCGGCCTCAGAGGAGCGGCGTTCGTGGGGGATGACCGTGGCGATCTCCCGGCCTTCGATGCGCTCGATCGGCTCGAAGCTGAGGGTCTGACGACCATAAAGGTCGGTGTGCGCTCACTTGAGTCTCCTCCGGAGCTGCTCAGGCGCGCCGACGTGATCGTGGACGGTCCCAGCGGAGTGCTGGAGTGGCTGCGCGAGGTCGCCGGTTAACGCAGCGGCCACCGCGTGTCCGGGCCCCCTCGGCGCGGCTGGACACTCGGCGCAAGGCGCTGCTGAAGCAGCAGAGCGCTAGTCGTGGTCCGCCGGGCCGGTTGACGGCTCGCCGTGATCCCGGATCGCAGCAAGGTCTTCCAGCTGGGTGTTGATCCAGTCCTGCGGTTGGCTGGCACCGACCGTGTCCCGGAGCCGGGCGGCGCGGTCGAATCGCTGCCCCATGGGCATGTCCAGGGCCTCCTCCAACGCCGCAGCGGTCGACTCGATGCTGAGAGGGTCGTCAATCGGGACGGAGTCATCGCCCAACTCGCTGAACGAACCTGCGCTGGGCGACAACACGAGCACACCTGCGGTCTCGTTGACCGCAGCACCTTCCTTCGAAACGAGATTCATGCCGTCCATGATCGAGTTGACGAGTAGAACGTCATAGACCATGAGCGCGCCCATCGTGCGCTGAAAGTCGTTCTCCATGAAGAGGTCGATTGCGCCGTGATGACGGCTGTTGACCTGCGCCGCTGCGTCGCGGACCTCCGTCGAGTAGGTCTGATACTCCTCCATTGATTGGCGAGACGGATATAGGCATGCGACAAAGCGTGCCCGGCCGGCCAGGTCGGGACGACGGTCCAAGACCATGCCGTAGGCCTGAAATCCGCGCACGATGTTCTTGGACGGCTCAGTTCTGTCGGCCCGGACCAGCAACGGCCCGGGGGTTTCCTCGACAAAGCGCTGCGACCACATCTTGGCGTCATCGCTCGCCGCCGTAGCGCGGAGCTCGACGGCGTCCACCGGGATCGGGTAGGCGCGCACCCAACTGCGGCGTCCTTCGAAATCGACAACGCCCGCCGAACGATCGACGCCGGCACCGATCTCCTCGCAGCACTGCATGAACCCCTCCACCCATGGTGCGACGTGGAATCCAACGAGGTCGGCTCCGAGCATTCCCTCGATGACGCGGCGGGGAATGGGTCGAGGCAGCCTCCCGAGTCCGTGAGGCCCGCAAAACGACGAATGCGTGAAGTGGAGGATGGTTTGATCTGGTCGCGCAGCGCGGAGATGTCTCGGCGCCGTCGCCAGGTGGTAGTCCTGGAACAAAACCAGAGCGTCCTCGCCGATGCGTTCGGCGGCCACCTGGGCGAACTTGTGGTTGACCGGGTCGTAGGAGTCCTCGAACGCGGTGAGCTCGCGCTGGCCGAAGGACTCGACCCCCAACTCGTTCCACAAGCAGTGGTTGGCGAACCACAGCATCCGGTTGGAGACCACGTCGTAGTAGTCGCTGTAGGTGCCGGGATCGATGTCGATCAGGTGGACCGGGTAGCCGAGCTCCTTGGGGAGGTCCTTGGTGGCCCCTTGCTCGAGGGCGCTCTTGTCGGCGTCAGAGGTGGCCGCTGCGACCCATTCGGCGCGATCGCCGAGCTCGCGAGCGGCCCAATCGAGCGCTCCGGCCAGTCCGCCGGCCCCTCTTTGGGTCTGGAAGCTCCCCTGAACCTCGACGAACGATACGGGGCCCCGGTTTGACACCAGCACGACTTCGAGGTCCTTGTTCACCGCCGTATCCTAGGAGGCCTTGGGACACCATCGGTCCCCGCGCCCAAAAGAGCTCACGAAGTGCTGATTCTCATTGCACCCGACAAGTTCAAAGAATCGCTCGCAGCGAGCGAGGTTGCACAGGCGATAGCCGAGGGCGTGCGGCGCGTTTTTCCGGACGCCGGGATCGAGATTTTTCCTCTCGGCGACGGGGGCGAGGGGACGCTCGAGGCGCTGATGGCGGCGGTCGGGGGGCGGATCGAAACCGTTGAAGTCTCCGGCCCACTCGGAGCACCGGTCCATGCTCCCCTTGGTCGTCTAGACGACGGGAGGATCGCGCTCGAGGTCGCCGCGGCATCCGGTCTAACGCTGGTACCGAAAGCTCGGCGCGACGCTCTTGGGGCGAGCTCCCGGGGAACCGGCGAGCTCATCCTCGCGGGTCTCGACCAGACCGAGCCGACCGCCGCCATCGTGGGTATCGGCGGCAGCGCCTCGACCGACGGCGGAACCGGCGCCGCCTCCGCGGCGGGCTGGCGCTTCCTCGATGGGCGTGGGCGCACGCTCCCCTCCGGTGGAGGAGCGCTAGTGAACCTTGCTCGGATCGACGGGAGTGATGTCGATACGAGACTGGCAGGTTGCGCCATCACAGGAGCGGCCGACATCGACAACCCGCTCGTAGGCGAGCGCGGAGCAGCGCGTGTATTCGGGCCCCAGAAGGGAGCGTCACCCGAGCAGGTGACGCTCCTCGACGACGGCCTCAGCACCCTGGCCGATGTGGTCAATCGGGATCTCGACGGAGATCCCGGCCTGCGCGGCGCGGCAAGCGCAGGCGCCGCCGGAGGACTCGGGTTCGGACTGGCGGCGTTCTTCGGAGCGCAGTTGGCATCGGGTTTCAGCGTTGTGGCAGAGGCCACCGGTCTCGCATCGGCCATCGCCCGGGCGGACTTGGTCATTACGGGTGAGGGCCGTCTCGATGCGGGCAGCCTCGGCGGCAAGACGCCGATTGGAGTTGCCCGCATGGCAAAGGGGGCAGGGGTCGCCTGCTGCGCCGTGACCGGGGATTCTGAGGTGAGCTCGGAGGAGCTGCGCGCCGACGGGATAGAGGATGCCGCCTCGCTGGTCGACGTGGTGGGGCGAAGACGGGCGCTGGGGGACACCGCGGCCGCCCTGGCCGATACGACCGAGGTGGTCCTTCGCCGAGGCCGCAGGCTCTAGCGACGTCCCCGGTGGCATGGGCGTTCCCGGTGGCGCGGGGCGGGACCGGTGGTATGGGGGATCGGTGGCGTGAGGGAGCCGCCCGGCGTCGCAGATCACCTGGGGCACCGGAATCGGGGCCGGTGAGGTTGTGCTATCCAAGCGGTACGACAAGCCGGCGAGATGAGGGCGACATTTGAAATACGTCGAGGGATTGAGGTGCCGCGAGTGCGGGAGAGATTTCCCGATTGCTCCTCAGCACGTCTGCGAATTCTGCTGGGGGCCGCTCGAAGTCGTCTACGACTACGCCGCCATCGCCTCCGAGGTCTCGCGCTCGAGTATCGCGGACGGCCCTCAATCGATTTGGAGGTATGCCTCCCTGCTCCCCGATCCCGGCGGCGAGAGGGTCGACCTCGGCGCCGGATGGACGCCTCTTCGCCGGGCCCCGCGTCTGGCGGCGGAGCTGGGCCTCGATGGTTTGTGGCTCAAGCTCGACGGTCAGAATCCGACCCACTCGTTCAAGGACAGGGTGGTCTCAGTAGCGCTTACCACCGCCCGGTCGTTCGGCTACAACGTGGCCGCGTGCGCCTCGACGGGCAATCTGGCAAATGCGGTGGCCGCCCATGCAGCGTCTGCGGGCATGGAGAGCGTGGTGTTCATTCCCAACGATCTCGAGAGGGGCAAAGTCGCCGCTACAACCGTCTACGGCGGGCGGGTACTGGCAGTGGACGGCTCCTATGACGATGTCAACCGGCTCTGCGCCGAGCTGGCGGGCGACCATCACTGGGCGTTCGTCAACGTGAACGTGCGCCCCTACTACTCCGAAGGATCCAAGACGATGGCGTTCGAGGTCGCCGAGCAGCTGGGCTGGCGCGCTCCGGAAGCCGTTGTCGTCCCGGTGGCGTCGGGGTCGCTGTTGACGAAGTTCAACAAGGGCTTGAAGGAGCTGCACACCGTGGGCCTGCTCAGCGAGGAGCCCACCACGGTCATCCACGGCGCACAGGCTGAGGGGTGTTCTCCGGTGGCGGGCGCCTTCGCCCAAGGCTCGGACGAGGTTCGTCCCGTGCGGCCGCAGACGGTCGCCAAATCACTCGGCATCGGCAATCCGGCCGATGGCTACTACGCGCTCAGAGACGTGCGCGCCTGCGGGGGAACGGTCACCGCAGTGCCGGAGGACTCGATTGCGCGGGGCATCACGTTGCTTGCTCGGACGGAAGGCATTTTCACCGAGACCGCGGGAGGGGTCACGATCGCAACGCTCGAGCGCCTCGTGCGCGAGGGAACCATTACGCGGGACCAGGAAACAGTCGCCCTCATTACCGGGGTGGGTCTCAAGACACTCGAGGCACTGGAGCGTAACGTGCCGACCCACCTGACGGAAGCGTCGGTTGAGGCGGTCGACCACGTTTTGGGAGGAGTATCGACATGAGCGTCAAGGTAAAGATCCCAACTCAGCTCCGGGCTCTGACCGGCGGAGCAACCGAGGTTCCCGCCACTGGATCCACCGTGGCCGAGGTGGTTGCCGATCTCGAAGCGCAGCACCCAGGGATGCGCGAGCGACTGATGGATGGCTCGGGCTCGCTGCGCCGCTTCGTGAACGTCTACATCGACGAGGAGGACGTTCGTTTTCTCCAGGGTCTCGACACCGAGGTCGGCGACGGCGCAAGGGTGTCGATCATTCCTGCGGTGGCGGGTGGTGCGTCCGGCACGCTTGGGTTTCGCCGGGCCGAACCCTCCTGCCTGTAACCTTCCGCCCTGTGAGGGGTCAAAAGAAGGTCACGGAGCGTTCCTCGACTGAGCTCGTTTCAGCCGAGACGGTGGAGCGCTGCAAACAGGGTGACCGGGCCGCGTGGGATGCGCTGGTCGAGGCCACTTATCGGGAGGTCTACACGCTGTGCTTGAGAGTCTTGAGGGACGAACAGGAAGCCGCCGATGCGACCCAGGACACCTACCTGAAGGTATGGCGAGGTATCAAGGGGTTCCGGGGCGACTCGGCCTTCACCACCTGGTTGTACCGGGTCGCGATGAACGCAGCGCTGACCAGAAACCGGGGAACCTCGCGCCGGAGGGCGATGGAGGTCGCAGCCGAGCCGGAGGTCCTGCTGTCCCTACCGGCAAGCGACTCGACCGAGGCGGCGGCCGGGGCTCGGGTCGAGCTTGGGTTGCTGGAGACGGCACTGGCTTCTCTTCCCGAGCATTACAGGGTGGCGGTCGTGCTGCGCGATGTCTACGGCAGGTCCACAGCCGAGGTAGCAGAGGCGCTGGGGATCTCAGAAACCGCCGCCAAGGTGCGGGTTCACCGCGCCCGCAGGAAGTTGAGAGCGTTGGTCTATCCCGAGGATTCGGGTCCAAGGAGCAGCAATGTCGATGAGTTGCAGTGAAGTGAGGGCGATGCTTCCGGCGTACGCGGAGGACAATGCCTCCCTGGTCGTGCACCGGCATCTCCCTGAATGCCCAGGCTGCAGCGAGGAGCTTGCCCGGTACCGGAGCTTGGTCGCCGGCCTTCACGAGCTCGGCAGGACTCGGCTGGAAGCCCCACCCGGACTGGCGCTTGCGCTTGCGGGACTGCCCTTCGAAGGCCGTTCCCTGCAGAAGATAAAAACTCACGTCGCACGAAATCGACCGGGCTACCTCGTTTCGGGCATTGCCGCCTTGGGGGCCACGGGAGCCGGAGCGGCCCTGTGGTACCTGCGCAGAGGCCGGGCAATCGCCGCCTGAGAAGGGGGTCCCAGCGCGAGCTCGTCTTTGCCCCTCGGGGGCCGGCACACTCCCCGTGAAACGCACACCCGTCGCCTTGTGGGATGGAGACTCCGCCGAGAATCGGCGTAGGATAGGGCGTCCAAGAGCGCCTGGTGAGCCCCCGAAACCCGCTGCTGGGCTTGGGGCAACCAAGGATCAAACTGCTTAGGGCGGTAGCTCAGTTGGTAGAGCGCCGGTCTCCAAAACCGGTGGTCGGGGGTTCGAGTCCCTCCCGCCCTGCTGTGTGATGTCGCGGGGCATCGTAGACGGGTGTCGCGGAGCATAGTGGACACCCGTCACCCCCGGCTCTGCGGCTGATAGTCACGACTCGGATCGAGCTCGAAGTCCCTCAGGAGTTGTCCGTCGGCGGTGATGATCCTGATGTTCCTTCCGGCGACGAGCAGGATGATGTGGGCCCCCTTGAGCCCGCGTCCCATCCCGATGTGGTGGAGTCTGCTCTTGAGACGGATCGTGACCCTCCCGTGCTGGTCGATCCTGTCGTGACGGACCCGCAGCTCCCTCGTGAAGCTGCCCTCTCGCGTGATCGGCTTTGCCTTGTCGCGGGAGTCGAATGCGCTCTTGGGGGGCTTGCGACCCTTGGCCCGGTGGGGGCGGACGTCGTTGAAGTAGCAGACGAAGCGATCGACCTGGGCCTGGAGCTCGGCGACCGTGGCAGCGCGGGGTTGTTTGCGCAGGAACTTCTTGAGCGTCTGGCTGTGCCTGGAGCCCGGCGACCGTCTCAGCGCGGGGTTGTTTGCGCAGGAACTTCTTGAGCGTCTGGTGGAAGCGCTCGACC
>JALZIC010000090.1 GCA_030860455.1 Actinomycetota bacterium | reverse complement strand
ACGACAACAACAGCGCTGGTTCGATGATCATGGTCGTGGTTCTGGCCTCAGTGGTGGTCTACGCGGTGAGCTTCTTCCTCACCCGCGCCCTGTCGCGTTATCGAGAATTGTCTGCCGATCGGGCCGCCGCAACCGTAACCGGCCGTCCCTCGAGCCTCGCATCGGCTCTGGTCAAGGTGAGCGGCGAGATGGCCCGCATCCCCCAGCGTGACCTTCGGCGAGCCGAGCCACTCAACGCTTTCTTCTTTGCGCCGGCCCTGTCGAAAGGGTTCAGCCTGTCGTCGGTTTTCAGTACGCACCCGAGCCTCGAGCGGCGGCTCGAGCAACTGTCGGCGATGGAGTCCAATATGGGGAGCGGAGCATAGGGTTCCTCGACGCCCTCTTCGGCCGGACCAAGCCGGTCAAGGCCAAGCTGGACGCGCTCTTCGCGCTCCCCACCGCCGCGTTGACGCTAGAGGCGGAGGCCGGATGCAAGCCGGCGGGACAGGCCGGTGTCGCGTTCAAACCAGCCTCGGGGCAGGGGTTTGTGGATATGAGCAAAGAGCTAGACGAGCTCATGGCTATGAGCGCAACCGAGTTCGAGACAGAGTTGTCGACTTCGGAGGACTCTTATGGATACCGGTGGGCGACGCTAAAGGATCCCGATCTCGACGAGCTCGTTACGAGTGTTCACCTTCTCAACTCGACCCTAGAACAGCGCGGATACGACTCGCTGCTGTTGTGCTCTGTGTTCCGCTTCAGGACCGAAGGGGCCAACGACCTCTATCTTGTCTACCTCTACAAGCGCGCTACCTTCTACCCCTTCGCTCCGCTGCCGGGCGAACGGCGTGACAACGAGCTCGAGCTGAGGGTTCGGGGGATCGTGGGTCGCGAGCTCCCCATCGAAAAGGATCTGTCGCGCTGGTTTCCGCTGTGGGGCATCCCGCTCTAGCCAGAGCTAGAGAGCCAGAAGACCGAGTGGGTCGTGAGTGTGCATTATTCACATATCTCACCCACTCGGCCCTCGGTTTACCAGGCGTAGGCCTCCGGGGCCGTGCCGCCCGGCCCGGGCCAGATCGCATCAAGCTCCTCGAAGATATCGTCCGAAAGCGAAATCTCGGTGGCCCGCAGCGCGGAGTCCAGCTGCTCGGTCGTGCGCGGACCGATGATCGGCGCCGTCACCACCGGGTTGGCTAGAAGCCAGGCCAGTGCAACGTTGGCCGGCTGCTCCCCGAGATCGGCGCACAGCTTTTCGTATCTCTCCAGCTGGGACCGCTTGGCTTCGACACGCTCTCTGAACCTGTCGCTCCCCCGTCGGCCCTCCGTCGCCTTCTCGAGAGCACCACCGAGCAGGCCAGAGGCAAGCGGGCTCCACGGGACCACGCCGAGGCCGTACGCCTCGCAAGCAGGCAGCACCTCCAGCTCGACCGTTCGGGCATCGAGGTTGTAGAGGCTCTGCTCGGAGACGAGACCCATGAAGTGGCGGCTGCGAGCCGCTTCGTTCGCTTGGGCGATATGCCATCCGGCGAAATTGCTGCTTCCTACGTAGAGAACCTTTCCCGCCTGGACGAGGTTCTCCATCGCCTGCCAGATCTCATCCCAGGGTGTGCCTCTGTCGATGTGATGCATCTGGTAGACGTCGATGTAATCGGTCTGAAGCCGCTTCAGGCTCGCATCGCAGGCGCGGCGGATGTTGAGGGCCGAGAGCTTGTCCATGTTCGGCCAGTCGCCCATCCCGCCGAAGAGCTTGGTCGCCAAGACAACCTTGTCTCGCCGGCCCCCACCCTGCGCGAACCATGTCCCGAGAATCTTTTCGGTTACACCCTCCCCCCGCTTGCCGCCCTTTCTCCAGCCGTAGACGTTGGCCGTGTCGAAGAAGTTGACGCCGTGCTCCAGCGCGCGATCCATGATGTGATGAGCATCCTCTTCACTCGTGCCCGGCTCGTCCCACCCGAAGTTCATCGTTCCGAGGCACAAGGGACTGACCATCAGCCCAGAACGCCCGAGGTACCCGTATTCCATGTGCCCGTCCCCTTAGCTTTTGCATATCGAAGCGACGTGTGCAGAGGTTGAGGATAGTGGTCCCCAGCCGGTCCTCTTGCTCAGCCCTGGGGGGCGTGGCGGTATCCTGAGCGGCCTCCACAACCCTTGAATCCGCCCGTGTTTGGCTCCCCTGGGGACTGAAAGGACCCGAGCTCCATGTCGTCTACCGTCCCGATACCTGCAATCCGGGTAATCGACCTCATAAAAGACTTCGCCGGCCGGCGCGCCGTCGACAACATCAGCTTCGACGTCCCCCGAGGGCAAATCTGCGCACTCCTCGGTCCTAACGGCGCGGGCAAGACGACGACCATCCAGGTGCTCCTTGGCTTGACGCTGCCAACCTCCGGGAAAGCGCTGGTGCTCGGTCACGACATCGTCGAGGACCGGACGGCAGCCGTCGTCCAAACCAATTTTATGGCCTCGTATGTCGCCTTCCCGTGGCGCCTGAAAGTGTACGAGCTTCTGCGCGTCTACGCGGAGCTCTACAGCGTGCCCGACCCGAAGGCCGCGATCGAAGAGGTGGTGGAGGTCTTCGGGCTTCAGGATCTCATGAAGCGCCAGTCGCAAACCATGTCGAGCGGACAGCAGACGATCGTCGGGCTGGCGAAGGCGCTCATGACCGATCCCGCCTTGCTCTTCCTCGATGAGCCCACCGCTAGCCTCGACCCGGAGCACGCCTTCGAGGTGCGCCAGGCGCTGACCGGAGTGGCGCGTGAAAAGGGTATGACCATCTTCATCACCTCTCACAACATGCCCGAGATCGAACGCATGGCCGACCGCATCCTCTTCTTGTCCAACGGAAGCATCGTCGCCGACGCCACCGCGGACGAGCTGCGCGAGCGCTTCAAAGCCGCAGATCTCGAAGAGGTGTTCCTGCAGGTCGCAAAGGAGGGCCGGGAGGCATGAGCTGGCGACGGATCAAGGCCGTGATGATGCAGAACGCATTGATCATGCGCCGCAGCCCCCTCCGCATCATGGAGCTGCTCTACTGGCCCATGATCGAGGTCGTGTTGTGGGGATTTATGTCGAACTTCCTCGCCAAGCAGGAGACCGACATCCCGGGCGGAGTGGGCATCCTCCTTGGCGCTGTAGTGATGTGGGACGTGATGTTCAGGAGCCAGCAAGAGCTCGCAGTCACCTACCTCATCGATGTCTGGGACAAGAACATCATCAACCTCTACGCCTCGCCGCTGCGTCAGAGCGAGTACTTCCTCGGGGGACTGCTGTTCTCGATCGTCCGCGTGCTGGTCGGAACCTCGGTGCTGCTCGTTTTCGCGCGGCTGGCGTTCGGGTTCAACATCCTCCGGGCGGGGATTCTCCTTGTGCCCGCGTTTGTGGTGCTCGTGGGGATGGGGTGGGTGCTGGGTTGGCTCATCCGCGCCGCAGTTCTCCGCTACGGCACCAGCGCCGAGGTTTTGGCCTGGTCCCTCGCGTTTCTGTTCCAGCCGATCTCGGCGGTCTTCTACCCGGTGAGCACACTGCCGCCGTGGCTCCAAAAAGTCGCCTTCTTCATCCCCGCCTCGCACGTGTTCGAGGCGCTGCGGGCCTGGTTCGAACGGGGCGAGCTGCTCTTGGGTCGGCTCGCGTGGGCAGGGTTGCTCGATCTCGTGTACCTGGCCGGAGCGGCGAAGGTCGCCGCTATGGCTTTCCACACCGTGCGGGAAAGGGGCCTGCTGACCCGACCCGGTTACTAGGGGCTCCGGAGCTCAATCTTCGGCCGGCGCTTCGTAACGCTTTCCGGACGTTGAGGCGAGACAATAGTGGAGTGGCGCATGGATCCTCGGTGAAGCAGGGCACGGCTCGACTCGCGTGGCTTTTGTGTCTGGGATCCGTCGGGATGGCAGCCGCAGCCATAGGTCTACTGGTGCTCGACGACTACTCCTATGGCGAGCTTCTGTACGAGGCGCCCTCCATCGAGGTGGCCTTGGCGTTCCCGCTGGTTGGCGCTTTGGTGGCAGCGCGTCGACCACGCAATCCGATTGGCTGGATCCTTTGTGCTGCGGGCTTCACGCAAGGCGTTGTCGAGCTCACCTATCTTTACGCACGGCATAGCTACGTCATGGATCCCGGGTCCCTCCCCGGCGCCGACATAGCCGCCTGGCTCAGCACCTGGACATGGATACCCGGCTTCGGGATGCTCCTTACATTCCTCCCTCTGCTCTTCCCGTCCGGGACACTGCTTTCCTCCCGCTGGCGACCTGTCGCCTGGCTATCAGGCGCGTGCAATGGAGCAATGGTCCTCTTGACCGCCGCGAGCAAATGGGCCGGGCGAGGGTCGGGGCTGCTGGGGGATGTCGATGAAGACATTCGCTGGTTCACGCCCCTCCTCCTGATGTTGCTGGGCTGCGGGGTGGCGTCGACCATTTCGCTGATTCTGAGGTTCATCCGATCGAGAGGTGTAGAGCGACAGCAGGTGAAGTGGTTGGCATTCGCCCTCGCGTCGTTGGTCCTGATCTTCCTCGCAGACGCGTTTCAGCCCGGAGGGGTAACAGCCTTCGTCGCCCTGGTGATCATCCCCTGTGCTCCCGCGGCGATTGGCCTGGCAATCCTGCGCTATCGCCTCTACGACATCGATCGCATCATCAACCGCACGCTTGTCTACGGTTCGCTTACGGCAATGCTTGGGTTGGTCTACGCAGTCACTTCTTTAGGAGTCACGGCATTCGGTTCGAGTACCGCGCTGTTGCAGTCAGACGTCGTCGTTGCGGGGGCAACCCTCGCCGCTGCGGCGGCCTTCCAGCCGGTGCGCCGCAGAACCCAGTTGTTCATAGATCGCCGCTTCTATCGAACCCGATACGATTCAGTCCGGACCGTCGAGAGTTTCAGCGACCGTCTGCGTGCCAGGGTCGATCTCGATTCCCTCACCGCCGACCTGCTGGCGACGGTCGACCGCACGGTCCAACCAGAGCACGCATCCCTGTGGCTGAGGGACAACGATCCTCGCGGGTGAGGTGCGCGACCCCTCACCCACTGGGCCCCTAGATGTAGCGGAGGTCGGGTTCGTCGGAGTCGCCCACGATCCGAGCGCAGGTGGGGCAGTACCAGCGCGTTTCCATCGGTGTGCCGCAGGCGTCGTGACGAGGAGGATCTGCGCTGTCCGATCTGCTGGCGCCCCAATGGGCCAGGAGCCGCACGGCACTCCCCAATCCCAGCCCGGGCCCAGACAGCTCGTAGCTGAACCGGGGAGGGCGCCTCAGATAAGGACGAGCGAGCACGATCGATTCGCGTTCGAGGTGCTTCAGCCGGGCCGAAAGGATGTTCGGGGCGATGCCCGGAATCGCCTCGGCCAGCTCATTGAAGCGTTTGGGCCCGGTCAAGAGGGCGTCCACGATCAGCAGGGACCAGCGGTCTCCGACCCGCTCCAACGCGGTCGCAAGGGGGGACTCCGTGGGATGTGCCACGGGGTCGATCCTAAATCCGGCGTCCGCCCATCGTGGTTGCGCGTCGTTCTCATCTGTAGTAACTTGCTATTTGCAAGTAACCCTACATCGGAGGACGGCAGAAATGGTGGCATTGGAAGATCTGCAGAGCACGGTTGCACGGGTGGCCGAAAGCGTCGGGCCCGTAGTCGTTGGGGTGGGGCACCGCTCCGCCATAGGTTCGGGGGTGGTCGTGGCGCCGAACAAGGTGCTCACCAACGCCCACAACCTCCGGCGCGACGAGGTGACCGTGACTTTCAACGACGGACGCAC
>JALZIC010000083.1 GCA_030860455.1 Actinomycetota bacterium | reverse complement strand
CTTGCCGCTCTCGTCGAACCTCCATCCCTGCTTCAGGGCCTCCTTGACGATCTTCTTGGTGTCTTTGTCCATTGTGCTCCTAATCCCTGTCGGTGTCAAGGATTATTGAACAGGGACTCCGGACAGTGACAAGGGTTTCCCGGGAATCGCGGCGCTCCGTCAGATCACTCGACTAACCATGCCACTCTGCGCAGGCACCGTCTTGAAGTTGGCAAGATTGGGCGGTGCGAACGCCAATGGCAGGCCGGCCATCCACCAGACGCCGTTCCATCGCCTACTCGATCACGACAGCTTGAACAGACCGTTCTCCGCGCCCGAGGGGCTCGTCCCGGATGAAGCGCCTCCACCTGTAAAGGTCCCATCGTTCGGGCCATATCGATCCAGGCCCGGCTCATAGGCGGCGTATCGTCAAGCTATGCAGGTTATCGGCACGGCGGGGCATGTGGATCACGGAAAGTCCTCGCTGGTCGAACGCCTCACCGGCATCGATCCGGATCGCTTCGCAGAAGAGAAGCGGAGGGGTTTGACGATAGACCTCGGGTTCGCATGGGTTCCGCTTCCGTCGGGCCGTGAGATCGGAATCGTCGATGTGCCGGGTCACGAACGCTTCATCAAGAACATGCTCGCCGGCGCCGGGGGCGTCACCGTTTGTCTGTTCGTGGTCGCGGCCAACGAAGGGTGGATGCCGCAGTCGGCCGAGCACCTCGCAATCGTTGATCTGCTCGGGGTGGACACCGGGGTGATCGCGCTCACCAAGGCCGACACCGTCGATCGCGAAACGATCGAGATTGCAGCAGACGAGATCAAAGCCAACCTCGAGGGATCGTCACTCGAAGGCGCGCCCATAGTCCCGTGCTCGTCGGTGACCGGCGACGGGATCGGTTCCTTGCTGAACATGCTCGATGGCGCGGTCGCTTCTGCTCCCTCGGCGCCCGACGCCGGTCGCCCGCGCCTGTGGGTCGACCGCGTCTTCACCATTGCAGGAGCCGGAACAGTCGTGACGGGGACACTTGCCGGTGGCACGTTCGAAGCAGGAGCCGAAGTCGAGATTGCCCCCGACACAAGGCGCGCCCGGATCCGGACGATTCAGAGCCACAAACGAACGCTTGAACGCGTCTCTCCCGGCAACCGTGTTGCGCTGAACCTTGCAGGGCTCGAACGTGAGGGCGCCCGGAGGGGGGATGCAGTTGTGCGACCGGGACAGTGGCGTCCGACTCGCAGCTTCGACGCCTGTATACGAGTGGTCGGTGCGGAACACCTCGCGCAGATGAGCACCGCATCCGGCCAGGTTCGGCGCCCACCGGGCTCCTCCCCCGGTCGCCGGGGTCTGATGGAAAAGGGGTCTCATCTCCTCTACGCGGGTTCGGCGGAGGTCCCCGTGCGGCTCCGGCTCTACGGCTCGGAGCGTCTCGAGCCCGGGCAGGAGGGCTTTGCGCACCTGACCCTGCGTGACCCCCTGCCGGTCGGGCGGGGAGACCGGTTCGTCGTGCGTGATGCCGGACGCGTCCTGACGCTGGCCGGTGGACAAGTCCTCGATCCGGGGGCCGGCTCGGCGCGCCGGGGCGACCCATCACGGCTCCGGCTGCTCGAGCGCCTGAGCGGCGCTGCCCCTGCGGCCGCCCTGGTGGCGATCGTGGAGGCGGAGGGGATCATCGACGCCCACGAGGCGGGGCTGCGGGCCGGGCAACACCCCAGTGACCTGCCCCCGGTGGTCGTCCCTCTGGGCCGGATGCTCGCGTCCACCCGACACGTCGACGGCCTGCTCGACGCGCTCCACCTGACACTCGAGCGCCATCACAAAGAGCATCCGCTCGAGCAGGGGTTGTCGAGGGAGGCCGCCAGGTCCGCAGCCCAGCTGGGGGCCGAGGAGTTCGATGCCCTGGTGGCGCTGGATACCCTCGTTGTGGACGAGGGGAGGCTGGTGCGACTCGCCACCCACAGCGTCGACTTGGCCCCGGACCAGAAACGGGCTCGCGACGGTCTCTTCCGGGATATCGAGCTGGCGGGTTTCTCACCTCCCGTCGCCAAAGAGCTGCACGCGGATCCGGCTCTGCTGCGTTCTCTGGTCGAAAGCGGCGAGCTCGTGAAGGTGTCCGACTTCTACCTCACAGCGCGTCAGGCGCAGGAGGCGCGGCGGAAGGTGAGGGCCCATCTCGAGGCGGTCGGCCCGGCGACTGTGGCCGTCATCCGTGACCTTCTCGGAACCTCGCGCAAGTACGCGGTCCCCTTGTGCGAGTGGCTCGACCAGACCGGTGCGACGCGCAGACAGGGCGATTCGAGGGTGCTCGGCCCGGCCCCCTGAGCCCGCCGGTTCACTCGCCGAGGAGCGGGTCTCCGTGAACCACAGTTCCGCCAACGAAGTCTGAGTCGGGAAGAGGAACCGGCGCGCCTGAGATCATCTCTTCGGCCAGTGCGTCGACCACCTGCGACAGATCATGCGTCTTCCAGAAAACCTCCCGCTGGCGCGTCGCCGACGTCCCACGCGCAAGGATCTTGTTGATTCCCTGAAGGTCGTCCTCACAGCCGAGTCGTTCGGCCACAGGCTCCAACGTCCTTACGAGGTCGGCAATCGACCGCCGCAGAGAAACCAGACTGCCTTCTTCGTTACGAATGATCTCCGCGTCCAGACCCCAACGCGCCGCCCGCCATTTGTTCTCGCGAATCGTCCATTGTTGATGTCGAGGTATCTCGAGCCCGCGGTTGTAGCGCTCGGCGAGATAGACGACCAGACATTGGCTCAGCGCCACGGTGGCGCAGGTTTCGTCCGTCGTGGGTATGCCGTCACAGATGCGGAGCTCGAGGGTGCCAAATTCGGGGTGGGGACGAACGTCCCACCACACTTCCCGAATGGTTCGGATGGTCCCGGCTCCAATGAGAGTGCGCATGAAGCGCTGGAACTGGCCCCAGTTCTCCATTGGGTAGGGAAGTCCCGCCGTCGGCAGCGATTCGAACACTTTGGAACGCACCGACGCCAATCCGGTGTCCCGGCCGTTCCAGAAGGGACTGGACGACGACAGGGCTAGGAAGTGCGGGATGTAGGTGGAGATGCTGTTGCCGACCGCAATGGCTTCCTCGCCGGAACCAACGCCGACGTGGGTATGTACACCGAAGATGAGCAGTCGCCGGGCGGTCCACTGACAATCCTCGATGAGCCGGTGGTAACGGGGATCGGGCGACACGGTTTGATCGCTCCACGCCGAGAACGGATGAGTTCCCGAGCAGATGATCCGGTATCCATAGCGATCGGCGACCTCGATAAGACGGTTGAGCTTGTCCCGCAGGTCGCGTCGCACGTGGCCGACAGTGGGACAGACGCCGGTGATGACCTCGATCGTGCATTCGAGGAGCTCGTGCTTGTAGCCCTCGAACCCCTCGAGATCGGCAAGTATCTTCGTCGCCGCAGCATCGGTGGCCAGAGCGCCTTGGTCGTCGACCAGCTCGACTTCGATCTCGGTTCCAAGTGTCGGTTGGTTCGATCCTCTGAACACCAGGTCCATGGGCTGCCCCCCTTAGAGACGTCCCGCAGATGCTACGGCACCCCCCACGGGGGCGGCGCCGACCCAGCCCCCGGGAGGACCCGGCAGGGCACCGGCGGGCGTTACCCGGCTCCTTTCAGTGCATTGGCCAACCCGGAACCCGGGCTCCACGGTGCACTGGAACTCCAAATCCGGCCGGCCCCGGCACCCTTGAGCCGGGCATCACCTTCAATGCATTGGCCAACCCGGAAACCGGGTGCCCTGGTGAAGTTAATGGTTTTGACAATCATTTTCATCTCAGCCAGGATAGGGACATGGCCTCGGGTTCGGAGTGGGTATGGACGCTGCTGGCGCTGGCCGGGGTCAGCTCCTTCGGGCTGATCGGCGCCGTGACGCTGCTGTTGCAGCCGCGCGCACTGCAGCGGGCGCTCATCGTGCTCGTCTCCTTTGCAGCCGGCGCCCTGCTGGGTGATGCCTTCATCCACATCATTCCCGAGATCGCGGAGTCGCGGACCGGGTTTGACCTCACCGCATCGTTGGGGGTGCTTGGCGGAATCACCGGCTTCTTTCTGCTCGAGAAGGTGCTGCATTGGCATCATGCCCACATGCCCGGGGAAGAGGTGCTGCACCCGGTCGCGATCTCGAACCTCGTCGGTGAAGGAATACACAACTTCATCGACGGGGTCATCGTCGCAGGGGCATTCCTGATCTCAACCCAACTCGGCATTGCGACAACAGCAGCGGTCGCTCTCCATGAAATCCCACAGGAGCTGGGGGACTTCGGCATCCTCGTACATGCAGGATTGAAGCCGCGCCGCGCCCTGTTGTTAAACGTGCTGATCGGGCTCAGCGCCATCGTCGGCGGCATCTTTACCCTGCTGTTCGCCTCCGCCACAGACGTCACAGGGTATCTGCTTCCGTTCGCTGCGGGGGGGTTCATCTACATCGCAAGCACCGACCTGATTCCCGAGCTGCACAAGGAGCCCGAGCCGGGCAAGTCGTTGATACAGGTCGTTGCACTCTTCTTCGGGATTGCGGTCATGGCCGCTCTTCTGCTGGTCGAATGATCACCCCATCGCCACACCCGAGGGCCACTCGCCAACGCGCTGCAATCATGTCGGCGCTCGAAGCGGCAAATATATTCATGAGCGCGCAGGATCTCTACGAAAAGCTGAAGTCGAACGGTACAAAAGTAGGGCTCACCACCGTTTATCGAACGCTTCAATCGCTAAGTGATCAGGGTGAGATCGATGTTCTGCACGCGGTTGGGAAAGAGGCCGCATACCGGCGATGCGGGAGCTCCGCCCACCATCACCACCTCGTGTGCCGTACATGCGGCAGAGCCGAAGAGCTGGCCAGCACCGAGGTAGAGGAATGGGCGCGCCGAAGCGCTCAGAGCCACGGTTTCACCGCCGTGACACACACCGTCGAAATCTATGGGCTCTGCGGCGCCTGCGCTTCGGGCGGGGATTGAGGGGAGTCCGGCGAGGACACTGGACCTCCGGCCGGCCGGGACGCGGCGCCGGAATCGGGCCTCCCCACTTCATCGAAGGTGGATGCATCGCCCCCGAACGCCGCCTGGAACGGCTTGAGCAACTCGATGGGAATGGGTATCACCAGAGTCGAGTTCTTTTCTGCCGAGACCTCGGTGACGGTCTGCAAGTACCTGAGCTGATAGGCGATCGGGTGGCGCGCGATGACCGCCGCTGCCTGCGCCAACCGCTCGGATGCCTGCCATTCACCTTCCGCGTTGATGATCTTAGCCCGTCGCTCGCGCTCTGCTTCGGCTTGCTTCGCCATTGCGCGTTGCATCTCGGTTGGCAGGTCGACGTCTTTGATCTCGACCAGCGACACCTTGACTCCCCAGGGCTCGGTAAGGTCGTCGATGATCTTCTGCAGATCCGAATTGAGCCGGTCGCGTTCGGTGAGGATGTCGTCGAGATCTACCTTAGAGAGGATCGCACGTAAAGTCGTTTGGGCGATCTGTGACGTAGCAAACAGATAGTTCTGCGCCTCCACAACGGCTTTGATTGGCTGAAACACCTGAAAGTAGACAACCGCAGAGACACGCAGGGTCACGTTGTCTTTGGTTATCACGTCCTGCGGCGGCACATCGAGGGTGACGATCTGCAGGTTGACTTTGACCATGCGATCGATGATCGGAATTATAAAGAACAGGCCCGGGCCCTTGGCCTCATCAAGCACGCGCCCAAGCCGGAAGATCACCCCCCGCTCGTACTCTTGAACGACCCTCACCGATGCGGCCGCCACCACGAGAGCCACGACAACGATTATTCCCAGCACCACCAACGTCATCAGTTGCCTCCTTCGATCCTAGGAGAAGCCTGCCGAGCGGGTTCTTTCCCATGAAGAGGCTCGACCAGGAGAACAAGACCCTCACTGGCTTTGACCTCGACACGAGAACCGGCAGCTATGCCGGTTTCCATCGTGCGGGCGCGCCACAACATTCCTTTGGTCCGAACCGTGCCCTCCGGCGCGATGTCGGTCTCGGCTTCACCGACCATACCGATGAGACTCTCCTCTCCGGTGACCGGACGCCTCAGGCGCACGCGTAGAGCCGCAGTCATCACCGATATGAAGAAGATCAAAGTCCCCACTATCGAAGCGGCGATCACCCACGGATCGACGCTCAGTGACGACGAACCGGCGAACAAGAGCGCGGCCCCCGGTATGAGCCCTGCAACGCCGGCGATTGTCCAGGCACCCAACCCTGCGGTTTGGACATCGACGACGAAGAAACCCACCGCCGCCACGATCGCAAGAACAGCGAGCCATTCAGTCGGGAGGA
>JALZIC010000079.1 GCA_030860455.1 Actinomycetota bacterium | reverse complement strand
CAATGGGACTGTGATCCGACATGTAGGTGACGGTAGCCGTGCCATCGGAAATTCGGTAGCCGAAGGTGCGCCCGCCCTTGTGGGGGATTTCCAATGCCTCAACCGAAAACCCTTCGAACTCGTGATTACCTGGCTCGAGGGCGCCGAAGCTCCATTTCCCACGCAGCTCCACGGGACTGATGGGAAAGAAGGGCGGCGACACCATGCGTTCCAGAACCTCGATCGGGTGCCCTTGTGCCGGCATGAACAGATCGACCCGTGCGTCCTCGTTGTCTCCTGCGGAAAAGAACGGAAGACCCTGGGTGTGATCCCAGTGGAGATGTCCGAGGAGAAGGGTTCCCTCGAACGGCGCCCCGTCCAATAGAGGCGTGACCTGGCGCAGGCCGGTTCCCGCATCCAAGAGCAATGTTGGAGGTTCGCCGTCGTGAGCGAGAGCTACACACGATGTGTGCCCCCCATAACGCACGAACTCGGCCCCCGATGCTGGCGTGGAACCTCTCACGCCGCAGAGAAACAGCCGCATGTGCCTCCTTCCTTGTCGTAGAACGGCTCTTGGGTAATAACGGTACCGGAAGCCATCGAAAAAAGACGGATGTCGCCCCGGCGCGCCGCTCGATGACACCGTGGGCTGGGCGGGCCCCCGGCTCCATTCCATTCCGCCCTCCCCCAACGCGTGCAGTCAAGGGCTGGGCGAGGTGTGACCGGTTGCCACCTCGGCAGGCCTCTATATGATTGGCGGCACACTGTCGTGATCGAGGGGGAAGGAAAGCCAAGGTGCCCACGGAAAAGGAACTGATCGACCGACTCGGCTCCGTGTACCTGTTCGAAGGCCTCTCCGACAAGGATTTGAAGGTGCTGGTTGGAAGGGCAGCAGAAGTCGAGCACTCGGCCGGTCACCAGATCGTGACAGAGGGCCGGGGTGGGGTTGGATTTCACTTGATCCTGGAAGGGCATGCCCAGGTGCTCGTGCACGAGCAGAGTCATGGGTGGCTGGGACCCGGCGACTACTTCGGCGAGATGTCCTTGGTGGACGGACAACCGCGCTCTGCGACGGTTCGCGCCGACACTCCGGTCCGGACGCTGTCATTGACCTCGTGGGACTTTCAACCCCTGCTCGACGATCCCGGCATCACCAAGAAGCTGCTCCTCGGAGTGTGCAAGCGCCTGCGCGCCGCCGAAGGCGTGTCGCAAAGCTAAGCAATCTGACTCCCCGGCGGCCCAACGCCTTCCTGTTATTCCCAACATTCACCAGCCCGACCGTCGTAGATGCGAGTCTGCGAACGGCCACGCTTGCATGAGGGTCGGTGAGCTGATTCTCTCCGAGCCTCCCTCTGCAGCGCCCCCCCTGTGACCACAGTTATGCAGGACGTCATCTTCGTGTCCTTGATCCTCTTCGGTGGAACCTTGATTCGATCTACATTCGGTTTTGGCGATGCGTTGTTTGCGATGCCTCTCATGTCGCTCGTTATCGGCGTGAGCTCTGCAACCCCCGTGATGGGCTTGGTTTCGTTGGTGGTCGCCGTGGGTGCCCTTATCCCCTCCCGGCGCCACCTCGATATGGCTGCAGTCAAGCGTTTGCTCGTGGGCAGCATGGCCGGCATCCCGGTGGGGGTGTTCTTGATCAAACGCGTGGAAGAGCAGTTGCTTCGAGTTGGCTTGGGGGCACTTGTGGTCTTGTTCGGGCTCTACAGGCTCAGCTCGCCTCGTATGCCGGAGCTACGCGACCGACGATGGGCGTTCCCATTCGGTTTTCTGTCCGGGTGTCTCGGCGGTGCTTACAACATCGGTGGCCCACCCATCGTTCTATACGGAGCCATGCGCCGATGGCCTCCCGCTCGCTTCCGTGCGACCCTGCATGGAGGCTTCCTGCCTGCCAGCATCGTGATTGCCCTGATACAGGGTCTCGGGGGGCTGTGGACCGGCAGAGTATGGACGCTGTTTGCCTTCTCGATCCCCTCCTTGGGCGCGGCGATGCTCCTGGGTGAGAGATTGGCGCATCGCACCGATCCCGCAAGATTCGAGCGCTACCTCTCGATCGTTTTGGTGGTCCTCGGCTTGCTGTTGATCGTTTAGTCACCCTGCCAGATGCCGCAGACCAAATTCTCCTCTAGGTCGGCGCTCCCCGGCCGGGACCCAGACCCTTGGCTGGATTTGGGAGAGTCAGGCGAAAAGGCCCGCCCGCCTCTCCGATAGCCATCGATTGAGGCCGGCGCCCTTGCTTCCGGATGGTGTCGGTGCGTGGATGATAGAAAAAGAACATGAGCCGAGCGAGCCGTCTGTGATCCGTTGGTCGATGTGAACGCGCGCGGCGAAAGATCGCAGGATCAGGGCCCGGTCTCGCGCCGGGGCTCGCGCTTCCGGAGGGTACCGGAGTCCATGCAAACCCTTGCCGGCTTCTCGTTGTGCTTCCTCGCGATAGTCGCAGGGATAGTCCTGCTGGCTTATGTGCTCGTCTATCTGCGCTTGATCGTGCTTCCGGTCATCGTGGCGCTTTTCCTTACCACTGTGCTCGCTCCGTTAGTCGATCGCCTTTGCCGGGCGGGTTGGAAACGCGCCAGGGCAACCGCGACCGTGTTCATCACCGCCCTTGTGCTGTTCGTCGCCCTCATTTCCATACTTGCCCCCCAAGTGGGGTCAGAGGTCGGCGAGATGTCCAGTGCGGTCAAGGGGGGGGCCGACCAGGCTCTTGTCTACCTAACCGGGGCACCACTCAACCTGTCCCAAGATCAAATCGACACCTTTGTTAACCGGGCCTCTGATCAGCTCGCCCAGAATCGCAATGAGATCGCAAGCGGCGTCATCACCGGCGCAGTAAAAATCGGTGAATTCATCACGGGGGTTCTGCTGACGGCCTTCCTGCTCTTCTTCTTTCTCAAGGACGGCCCGTCCATGTGGGGCTGGTTCACGGGGCAGTTCGACCAGCCGGCAAGAGAGCATCTGATCAACATTGGTCATCGTGTGCTATCGACCATGGGAGCGTATCTCCGCGGCATCGCGCTCGTGGGCTTGATCGAGGGCACCGCCATCGGCATTGTCCTGGCGATCCTCGGGATCCCACTCCTGATCCCGCTGGTCCTACTGCAGTTCTTTGCGGCCTTCTTTCCAGTCGTGGGGGCGCTCCTTGCAGGGATGATTGCGGTCCTGGTGGCCCTCGTCTCCGGAGGCCTTACCCACGCGCTGATAGTGGGGGTTGCGATTCTGGTCATCCAGCAGGCCGACAACCACCTGCTTCAACCCCTCATCATGGGGAGAGCAGTGAAGCTTCACCCGATCGCCGTGATTCTGGCTCTGGCCGCCGGGGGCGTTGCGGGAGGCATCATCGGGGCGCTCCTCGCGGTACCGCTGGCTGCAGTCGCCTCTGGGGTCGGCAACTACGTCAACGGGCTGCGGGGCCACGACACGCCGTCCTTCTCAGAGCTCCAACGCAAAGGCTCCGACCACGGAGGAGCCACCTCCGTGGCTGAACCGTCGTCCGGACGCATGGGTGAGGAGCGTCAATAGCCCACATCATGCACCCATGCGAGGGTCGCAAAGTTCGAGGTTCATTCAGCCGGCGTAGCGGTTCGCAGGCAGACCGGCCGGACCGGGCCTGCAGACGAACAACGCGCCGGCATGGGGTTGTGCAGCAAGGGCCCGCTCAGACAATTCTTGTGCTGCGGACGTAATGTAGAGATCACGGAAATCGCTCCCACCGAACGTGCAGCTCGTGATCTGGGCAGCCGGCAGCACGACCGTCCGGTCGAGCTCACCGTCAGGCGAGTAACGGCCTACTGCTCCTCCGCCGTAAAGCGCAACCCACAGGTAACCGTCTTCATCGATGGTCATCCCATCTGGGAGCCCGGCCTCCTTGGGAATGTCAATCACCCGACGCCGGTTCGACAGCCCCCCGGAACCAGCATCGAAGTCGAACACGTCCACCCCTTGAGTCGGGCTGTCGATGTAGTACATAGAACGGTCGTCGGCGCTCCAACACAAACCGTTGGAAATCGAGACGTGCTGAATGACCTCTTCGACGCTATGGTCCCGATCCAGACGGTAGAGGGAGCCGGCTGCGGGTGCCTGATCGAACGCCATCGTGCCTGCCCAGAAGCGTCCGGCGCTGTCGCACTTCCCGTCATTCATTCGATTGCCCGTCACATGAGCTTCGGTGCCGGCGATCGCCTGGACGTCGCCCGTGTCCGCATCCAGGAAGGCGAAACCATCTCTCATCGCAATAACGAGGCCCGGCGTTGTGCGCGTTGCTACAGCGCCCACCGGTTGGCCAACGTCGGCGACATCGTCAGCTCCTGTATCGGGGGTGAAGCGATGGACGGTACACCCAAGGATGTCCGCCCACACCAGCCGGCGGGAAGCTTCGTCCCAAACCGGGCCTTCGCCCAGCTGGGCATGCGCGTCGACTGCAACTTCGACCTCCACTCCCTCATTACCGGCAGCCATCGGTTCCCTCCTCACTCTCATCACGTCGGCTCGACACCCAATCAATGGGTAAAGATACGGCCGTACTGAAGATGATAGGGCCGCAGAGGGAACTAAGACCAGCGCGACTTCGGCGCCTCCGAGAGTTCGCCGTCTACGTAAATATCCACTTTCTCGTTGAAGAAACAGATTAGGTTCTCGATCTTGGGGCATTCAGGAATCGGGTTCTCATAGACCCACGCGAGATCCTTGAGCACCTCTCCGCCCACGATGACATCGAAGTAGGTGGCCTTCCCCTTGTATGGGCAGCGGGTTACGGTCTCGCTCGGCTGCAAGCACTCCATTCGGACGTCCAGCTTCGGCATGTAGTAGCGCGTGGGCAAGAGCGTTTCGAACAGCAGGCGCGGGCGTGTTGTTTCGGCCACAGTCTCGCCGTTGACGACAACGCGGACGTCTCGTGAACTGTGTATGACGTCGACGCGATGGAAGGGATGCCGGGGATGGGCAAAGACCTCGTCATCCTCTTCGAACCACGAGTCCATCTTGTCCCAGTAGAACGCGATCTGACCCCTGATCTTCTCTGCCTGTGGAATCGGTTCCTTGTAGCTCCACGCGGCGTTCTTGGCAGTCGCTTTACCGACGTGGATGCTCCAGTAGGAGGCGTCTCCTTTGTGCCGGCAATGGGTCTGCCTGTCGGTTGGCTCCATGAGATCCATGCGGACGTCGTCCGCCGGGAAATACACCACGGGTATGCCGTTCCCCTCCAGCACAAGCTGCGCATCCCTACTGTCGGCGATGGCCGCACCGGCAAGGAATGCTCTGATGCGCCTGGACGCCGGCTCGAACCGCAGGACAGAAGCTGGGGAGCGAACGGCTTCTCCGGTATCCAGAGTCTCTGAAGGCTGAGACATCTCGTCTCCTTCGTTGGGTCGCCTAGGTGCACTCCTTTCAGGGCAACAATCTCGTCAAGCGAACATTCCACAGGGTCTACCCAGGGGCGCTCGAATGCGTCGGGAATTTGCGCGACGAGGCACTAGACGACGTAGTGGTGGAGGAGCGGCCTGCAGAGGGACGCTCGCCTCCGAGTTCCCGGAGGCACCGACTGTCACAAGACGACTTCTGCCAGTCGATCATCTACGATACGTCTGCCACCGTTGGATCTAGCACAACTCGTCGACGCCTATGTCTGCGAAGGCAGCGGCCGTCTGCTTTACGGCTTCGGGCGTGCGAGGGATGCCATTCGCCATCGCATCGACCCACTCATCAAGAAACGCATAGTAGTCCTCTAAGTACCCGACGATGCGGACTCGACGTCCTTTCACTTCGGTCGTTCCCTTCCTACAGACAGGTGCTGATGGGTTGCATCTCCCGCTTCGGGCCGACTATACATATGGGCTCCGGCATCCAACGTAGGAGTCTTCCATGACCTCCAGCTCCACCGCCGCCTCGCTTACGCCATCTCCGGAGCATCATTTCTCGTTTGGGCTATGGACGATCCGCCACCCTGGTCACGACCTCTTGTGAACAATGGGTTGCTGCTGATCGACGACGGTCGGTTCTTTCTGACGAATGAGAAGGGTGACGTTGTAGCTCATGGAACTGATGGCCTGTTCGTAGCAGACGTACGACATCTCGCCACCTGGACCCTGCTGCTCAACCACGAACCCCTTCGTTTGCTGACGAGCCGAAATCTCGACGACTCCTCGGCTCGCATCTTCGGGACCCTTGCGGGGGTCGACCTGCGCCAAGGACCATCCGTCACCGTGATGCGTAACCGACGGATCGAAGGCGGGGTGGCTGAGACTCTCGTGCTGCATAATCACAGCCAATCGCGGCAGATCGTCGACGTGGAGTTTGGCGCAGGATCTGACTGGAGTGACATCTTTGAGATCAGAGACCCCCCCTTGGAGGTGGAGGGTGTCGCAGACATCATCAGGGACGGCCAAACCCTCCGCCTCTCCTTTGCCATGGCCGGGTGGAGAAGGACGACGGAGATATCCTTCACCGAGCCTTTCGAGGGGGATGAAGCCACTGCGAAGTTCCACGTCGAGCTTGCCCCGAAGAGCCGGTGGGGGCTCGGCATAGACATTGCGCCAACCGTGGACGGCCTCAGGGAGCCGCCCACCCGCTTAACATCACCTGCAATTGTCTCAGAGCACTCGAAGCCCTCGGTCGCAACCTTCATCGAGCGGGCTCCGCGTCTCATGACCGGAGACCGGCAGCTCGAGGCCACCTACCGGCAGAGTCTCGAAGATCTCGCTTGTCTCCGGTTCTCCGCTCCGCACGACGACAACCTGTGGGTCCCCGCCGCAGGCCTTCCTTGGTTCATGGCGCTGTTCGGGCGCGACAGCCTGATTGCCGCCTATCAAGCGCTCCCCTTTGCTCCCGATCTCGCACGTTCGACCCTCAAGGCCCTTGCCCATTACCAAGCCGCCGAACGCAATGACTTCCGTGACGCCGAGCCCGGAAAGATCCTGCACGAGTTGCGCCGCGGGAAGCTCGCATCCCTGGGACGAGTTCCCCACACCCCCTACTACGGCACTCACGATGCCACACCATTGTGGCTCATCCTCCTCGATGAGTACGAGCGCTGGACCGGAGACACCGCTCTTGTCAATGAGCTCAAAGGACCGGCATTCGCAGCTCTTGGTTGGATCGAGGTCCACGGTGACATCGACGGCGACGGTTACCTCGAGTACCAGACGCGCTCGACGGGGGGTTTGGTCAACCACTGCTGGAAGGATTCGCGAGACTCTATTGTCGACGCACGGGGACGGATCGCTCGAGGGCCAATCGCAACCTCTGAGATCCAAGGGTATGCCTACGATGCGCGCCTTCGCACGGCGCGCCTTTGCCGGGAGGTCTGGGGTGACGAGCAAACCGCCGCGCGTCTCGAAGGCGATGCAGCCGCTTTGAAACGGGCATTCAACGAAGATTTCTGGGCGGACTCCCTGGGGCACTTTGCGCTCGCACTGGACGGGAACAAAGGGCAGGTCGATTCCTTGACCTCCAACGCAGGCCACCTGTTGTGGAGCGGAATCGTGGAAACGGAACGCGCCGCAGAGGTAGCCGCTCGCCTGATGTCTCCCGACATGTGCAACGGCTGGGGGCTCAGAACCCTCGCTGCCGGCGAAGTGGCTTACAACCCCATCGGTTATCACACGGGCTCCATATGGCCGCATGACACAGGGATAGCGGCTGAGGGGATGCGTCGGTACGGACAGAAGGATTCGGCGGCGAGGCTGCTGAAGGCACTGTTGTCGACCGCCGGCTACTTCGAGCATCGTCTGCCCGAAGTCTTTGCCGGATTCTCCCGCTCAGACAGTCTCATGCCCGTTGAGTACCCGAGTGCGTCCCGGCCTCAGGCGTGGGCCGCCGGAACGCCTCTGCTGGCGCTGCGAACCATGCTCAACATGGATGTCGCCGGTGAGCAGCTGCAGGCGGAGGCATGGATGGCCGATGTCTTCGGTCCGGTCACGCTGGACGGCATAATCGTCAGGGGCACGAGAGCAACCGCACCGTGAGCAATCCAGGGTACTGCCAAGATATGTCCCATCGCTCAGACCACCTGCTAACTTGGGTGCCGAAACCACACACGACAAAGGGGTCACCGTGGACACAGAGCTGTTCAAGAAACTGGTCTCGACGCCCGGAATCTCCGGCCGAGAGGAGCGCATCCGAGCCGCCGCCCAGGAGGAGCTGAGGGGTTTAGTCGACACAGTCAGCGTCGACGACCTCGGAAACCTCGTAGGAGTGCGCAACGGGAAAGGCCCCAAGATCATGCTCTCGGCGCACATGGATTCCATCGGATTCCTCGTCAGCCATGTCGACGACAAGGGGTTTCTGCGCGTGTCGCCGGTTGGCGGTTTCGACCCGCGCACGTTGGTCATGCAGCGTGTAGTCGTCCTCGGCAAAGAGGACTACGTCGGCCTTCTTGCCCCGGCTACGAAACCCATTCATCTCCTCGATGCAGACGACAGCAAGCGAGCAACAAAGATTGAAGATCTCTTCATCGATCTAATGATGCCTGCCGAAGAGGTCAAGGAGAACGTATCCATAGGTGACCCGGTTTCGCTTCTGCGGAGCCCGATCGTCACAGACCATGCCGTAAGCGCGCCGTACCTCGACGACCGGCTCGGTGTCTACGTCCTGCTGGCTGCGCTGCGTGCCGCATCCTCCACCGAAGCAGAGCTCTGTCCCGTGATCTCGGTTCAGGAGGAAGTTGGCCTCCGAGGCGCGACCACAAGCGCATTCGGGCTGCAACCCGACGCCGGCATAGCCCTGGATGTAACGATCGCAGGGGATCTCCCCGGCGCGGACAAGACACAGCAGGTCAGCGCTCTCGGAGATGGGGTAGCCATCGGGTTGATGGATAGCGGTTCGATCTCGGATCCGCGGCTAGTCGATCGTTTCAAGCAGATCGCGAAGCAACACGACATCAACCATCAGCTCGAAATACTCCCACGCGGCGGAACGGACGCCGGCGGCATCCAACTGTCACGCGCTGGAGTCCCGGTTATCACGATCTCGATCCCGATCCGATATGTGCACACCGCCAACGAGATGGCGCTCATATCGGATATCGAGGCGACCGTCGCTTTGATTGCCCGCTTCATGGAAGGGGCGCATGACCTCGCACTCGAGTGGTAGATCCCCTGTCCGGAACGCCTTGCAGAGCCGTGAGGTTGCGGCACGCGCAACGGACGCCTGCCTGGAGTTGTTCGAGTCACTCGGCGAGCGGGAGAGAGCGCTGGCCTCCTTTCCGTTCGACAATGGCGAACGGCGGTCCTGGCACTACGTCCCAAAGTCACGCCCGGGGCTGCCGCTCGCAGCAATGGACGAGGCAGCGCGGAGACTGATTCGCAAGCTCTTGGCCGCTGTTTTGTCGTCGGACGGGAGCCGCACCGTACAGGCGATCATCGAACATGAGGAAGTTCTTGGCGCTGTGGAACGCGCCGAGGGACGGGCACGGCACATGCGCGATCCAGGTCTCTACCACCTCAGCGTGTTCGGCGATGTGGGTGGTCCTGCCTGGGGATGGAGGTTCGAGGGGCATCACCTATCCTTGCACTTCACCATTGTGGGGGGCGAGTTGATCGCAGCCGTGCCATCGTTTCTGGGCGCGAATCCCGCCGCGATCCGATCCGGGCCCCACGCGGGCTTGCGAATCCTGGCACCTCTCGAGGACCTGGCTCGCGTCCTCATCGGCGGATTGCGGCCCGACCAGTTGGATCGCGCGCTGTTGAGCGAACGAGCGCCTTCGGACATCATCACCTCCAACGACCGCCGCCTGTCCATGGGGCGTGCCGAGGGAATTCCCGGTGGGGCCCTTGCGGCCCATCAGAGAGAGCAGTTGATGTCTCTCCTCCAGGCCTATGTCGGCCGCCTGCAACCTCGTCTCGCTGAAGCGGCTCTTGCGACCGCTTGTCAGAAGGGGCTCGACTCGGTGCATTTTGGGTGGGCGGGAGGCCTTGCACCAGGAGAGCCGCACTATTACCGGCTGCAAGGCCCCCGGTTCTTCGTCGAGTACGACAACGTTCAGAACGGTGCAAATCACATTCACACCGTCTGGCGGGACTCCGCCGATGACTTTGGAGACGACATACTCAAGGCGCATTACCAGCGTGACCATGAATTGCCGGAAGGCGTCGGCCGCTTATCCTGAGAAGGTGGAAACCTACGACGCCATAATGTCGCGGCGCTCGGTCCCGAAAACCGCGGAGCGCGTTCCGGACAAAGAGACCATCACCAAACTAGTCGCGGCCGCAGTGCGCGCCCCCACGCATCACATCACTCAGCCATGGAGGTTCATCGTCTTGGCGGGCGACTCGCTGAAGGAGCTTGGGGAGGCGTGGGCGACGGGAGCCGAACGTCTGGGAAAAAAGACCGAAGGACTGCGCGAGAAGGCGCTGAGAGCACCTGTGGTGCTGTGTGTCATCGAAACGCCCAAGGTCCATCTACCGAAGGTGGTGGAGATCGAGGAGCACTATGCAATCGGCGCCGCCATGCAGAACATCCTGCTGGCAGCGCATTCCATGGGCCTGGCTGCCATGCTTCGCACGGGCGTGACGGTGTCAATCCCAGAGGTCAGGAGCTATCTCGGTGTGACGGTGGATGAGCTCGTGGCCGGGTTCGTCTACCTTGGCTACCCGCGGGAGGGCTCCGAGGAACGGCCCAGATCGCGCAGAATCGACTGTAACGAGCTGACCGAATGGCGAGGGTGGAACTAGCTTCAAGAGAGAAAAGGGGAAGACATGGGGCTCTACGAGCTGAGCAGACGATTCGAGAAAGCGGAAGGCCTGGACAAGGTCGGTGACCCAATTGCCGAGTTCGTGCCCAAGCTGTTCCCGCACGGACCGGTCAAGGATTTCCTGAGTGGGACGTGGCTGGGGCACTCGTTGCACCCTCTGCTCACCGACGTGCCCATAGGGACGTGGCTCAGCGCAACCATGCTGGATCTCGTGGGCGGCGAAGAAAGCCGGGAAGCCTCTGAAAAGCTGATCGCCATCGGTTTACTCGCCTCGCTTCCAACCGCTGCGGCTGGACTGTCGGACTGGTCGGACACCATGGGCGGCGAAAGGCGGGTGGGCGTGATGCACGCGGCCTACAACACCGCCTCGTTGCTGCTTTTCGGCGCGTCACTGGCGGCTCGGCGGCGCGGAAGGCACGGCCTCGGTGTTGCCATTTCTCTGGTGGCTGCCGGGACCAACTCATGGGGCGCGTACCTCGGAGGACACCTTTCCCTGTCCCAGGGCGTCGGCGTGGACCAGACCGCCTTCGAAGGAGGGCCGGAGGACTGGACTCCGGTGCTCCCGGAGGCCGAGCTGCCCGAGGGTGAGCCCATGAAGGTCGATGTCGGGGGCACCGACATCCTGCTATTCAGGAATGGGAATAAGATCCATGCCCTCGCAAACCGCTGCACGCATCTGAGCGGACCACTTCATGAAGGTGAGATCGACGGCTCGACGGTGACCTGCCCCTGGCACGCAAGTTGCTTCAAGCTGGAAGACGGGTCGGTGGTGCGGGGGCCCGCCAGGGCGCCACAACCCGCGTATGCAACCCGGATAAATCATGGCCAGATAGAGGTCGGGACCCAGACGAACTAGCCCGGCCGGAGCACATTTCCTTCCCGAAACTCCCAGAGGCTCGGGTAGGGTCCAATGCTGCCGCCCGCTGATGGGCCGCTACCATTCGGCCTCTGATGCGAACTGCCCGGGAAGGAGCTTGGAGGATGTCGTCCACCCCATTAGCCGGATTAGCGGGAATCGAGCACCCTGGAACAGTGCACCGGAATCTGAGCGTCGCCCGCCTAGTGGAACACGCCCTCGCAAGACAAGAGGGAGCCCTGGCCGACTCTGGCGCTTTCGTAGCAGAGACAGGCAAGCACACGGGCCGTTCTCCCAAGGACCGCTTCATCGTCCGGCAGGGCGAGCCGGCGGAGAAGGTCGACTGGGGATCGGTCAACCAACCGCTCGAACCCGCTGCCTTCGACGCGCTGGCGCAGCAGATCCGCAGTCACCTCGATGGCCATGAGCTTTGGGTGGTCGACGGTTACGTGGGAGCCGATCCCGACTACCGCATCCGTGTGCGCGTGGTGACCGAGCTCGCCTGGCATGCGTTGTTCGCGCATCAGCTCTTCCGTCGCCCCGAACCCGGTGAGCTCGCATCCTTCGAACCTGACTTTCACCTTATCTGCGCACCGAGCTTCCTGGCGGACCCGAGCCGAGACGGTGCTCGCTCCGAAACCTTTATTGGTCTCGATCTCGAGCGAAAGCAGGTCGTCATATGCGGCACTGCATATGCAGGAGAGATCAAGAAGTCGTTGTTCACAGCCGCCAACTACCTGTTGCCGACTCAAGACGTGCTTACCATGCACTGCTCGGCCAACGCCGGCGAAGACGACGTAGCCTTGTTCTTCGGGCTTTCGGGCACAGGGAAGACGACGCTTTCGGCTGATTCCTCACGCCGGCTCATCGGAGACGACGAAACAGGGTGGTCCGAGAACGGGACCTTCAACCTCGAGGGCGGTTGCTATGCAAAGTGCATAAGCCTTTCCGAGGACAAGGAGCCGCAGATCTGGCGAGCCATACGCTTCGGCTCGGCTCTCGAGAACGTCGTGCTCGACGAGACGACTCGGGAACCCGACTACGACAACGATTCCCTGACCGAAAACACGAGGGCCGTGTACCCGCTCGACTTCATCGAAGGGTTTGTCCCCGAGGGCATGTCGGGGCACGCCAAGGCAATCGTTTTCCTGACCGCCGACGCCTTCGGAGTGTTGCCGCCCGTCTCGATCTTGGACCGGGAAGGGGCCATGTACCACTTCCTGTCGGGCTTCACCTCGAAGCTTGCCGGTACCGAGGTCGGCCTCGGCAGCGAGCCCGAAGCAACGTTCTCGGCTTGCTTCGGCTCACCATTCATGCCCCTTGCTCCCAGCGTGTACGCCGAGATGCTCGGCGACCGGATCGAACGGCACAAGGCGTCCGTATTCCTCATAAACACGGGCTGGACCGGGGGTCCATTCGGTGTAGGGGAGCGGATCAGTCTCCCCCTTACTCGCGCAATCGTGCGAGCTGCGGTGGCCGGCGCTCTCCAAGATGCTGAGACTCAGGTTCACCCGATCTTCAATCTTCAGGTGCCCCTTACCTGCCCCGGCGTGCCTGCCGAGGTACTCGACCCCAAAGGCACGTGGCCGGAGCCCGAGGCCTACGACAAACAAGCTCGAGAGCTAGCAGACATGATGATCGAGAACTTCGCCACCTTTGCGCCGGGGGTTCCGGACGCCGTGGTAAAGGCGGGGCCCCACCCGGGCTGAGCTTCCACGTTGGCAGAAGGTAATGAGATTACGACGCCCGTTTGAGAACACATCAGATTCATGGCGGTTTTGATGGGCAACGAACCGTTTGCCGAGCGTGGACGCTTGGCACTCCATGATGGGGTGGTAAAGGCTCGTCCGGCCACTCGGTCGAACGCATGTGCTCCGGTCCGCTAACCACCCCTGGCTTGTCAGACGTCTTCGGGCGAGAAAAGCTCAGACCCGGGTAGCTTGAGAGGGTGGAGTCAAAACGAGTGCTGGTAACCGGAGCGACCGGATATGTGGCGTCCCGGCTAATCCCAAAGCTCTTGGAGAACGGACATACCGTCCGGGCTACCTCACGCCACCCTGAGTCGCTGTTGCAGAGGCACCCACAGATCGAAACCGTGCCGTCCGACATGCTCGACGCCGCCTCCCTGAGGGGAGCACTTGAGGGCGTTCAGGTCGCCTACTACCTCGTGCACTCGATGGCCGGCAAGGACTTCGCCGCCAAAGACCGCGAGGCTGCGACCGCCTTCGCAAGGGCCGCAGAGACCGCCAATATCGAGCGAATCGTCTACCTAGGAGGACTGGGGCGCGCCGGGGACAAGCTGTCCTCTCACCTCACCAGTCGCCACGAAGTCGGCGCCATACTGGCCCGGGGCCCGGTGCAGACGATCGAGCTTCGCGCCGCGATCATTATCGGAGGGGGGTCCGTCGCCTTCGAGATGCTGCGATACCTGACCGAGCGACTGCCGGTGATGATCGCCCCGCGCTGGCTCAGCACCAAGATCCAACCGATCGCCGAATCAGACCTCGTCGATTACCTGCTCGCCGCCGCAACCGCCGATGTGGGCGAGGACCGGATCGTGGAAATCGGGGGCACCGACACGATCACCTATCGCGACATGATCCTCGCTTACGCCAAGGAGCGCGGGCTACGACGGGGAATCATCGGCGTGCCCGTGCTGACCCCCAACCTATCCTCCTATTGGATCAAGCTGGTGACTCCGATCCCCACCTCGATAGCCCGCCCTCTCATCGATGGGCTCAAGAACGAGGTTGTGGTTACAGATAACAGCGCCGCAACGCTGTTCCCGGACATCGAGCCCGGAGACTACCGCTCTGCGGTCCGTCGCCTGCTCGAAGAGCAGATCGGCCGGCTCGAGATTGCGACCACCCCGGACGTGCCTTCCTTACCGGGCACGTTCGACTCACTGTTCGTGGACCGCCAGTGGGTCCGCTCGAACGCACCTCCGAAGCGTATGGGTGAGGTAATCGCCTCCATTGGAGGCGACCCGCGCTGGTACCCGCTGCGCTGGACGTGGTGGGTGAGGGCTCGTCTGGACAACCTCTTCGGAGGTGCAGGGCTCAGATGGGAGCGACCGAAGGGGGACCTGAAGCGAGGGTCACGGGTGGATTGGTGGACCGTCAAGGACATCGCCCACAACCGCCTCCTGCTGAGGGCCGAGATCAAGGCGCCGGGGGAGGCATGGCTCGAATGGCGGGTGGTGCCCCTGGAGGCCGGCTGCGAGCTCAGGCAGACCGCGTTCTTCCGTCCGCGCGGGGCGGCCGGGCATCTCTACTGGTGGGGACTCTATCCCTTTCACGTTCCGATATTCAGGCAGATGGCGACAAGCCTGGCGCGACGCGCAGAGAGTCCGGAAGGCTACGGGTAGGACCCGTCATTATCGGAGAAGCGTGACAGGCTTGACGGGTAACCGGCGCACTTCGGGGGAAGGATAGATCCATGAAAATCCGCTTGCTGAGTAGCTGTCTCCTCGGACTGAGCGGCATCCTCTTGACGGGCACGGTCGCATACGCTCAGACCTCGATTGTCGAACGCGCCGCTGAGGGCCTGAAGAAGGCCCCCGTATACGTGGACCCCGAGGCCGAGTCGGTACTGAGGCAGGACGAGGCTCAGCGCCTGAGCGATCAGATCGAGAGATCTGACGCGGGTCCGGTCTACATCGCCGTCCTGCCCGAAGAGGTCCTTTCGGAGGGAGGAGGCAGCCTCGCTGGGGTCATAGGGACGCTCGGTCAGACTCTCAACCGCTCCGGCACCTATGTCGTAGTGGCCGGGACACAATTGTTAGCAGGCACCTCGGGAGGTACCCAGTTCGAAGAAGGCACGGTGCCAGAGCTGGCCAGCCTCGCCGTCCAAAGCGAGTCAGGCAACGGTGCAAGCGCCGTCCTTACCGATTTCGTCGACCGGCTTGAAGCGTCGGCGGCCGCAGGAGGGTCGCTTCCCCAGGTCGACACCCCCAGCACTCCCGACGGTGGCGGGGGCGGCTTTGGACTGCTCCCCCTTCTGCTGGTTGGTGGGGGGATTGCCTTCATCATCTCGCTGCGCCGCAGGCGGGCGGCCGAGCAACGAGAGCACCTCCAGCTCGAAGAGGTCAAGGGGGCCGCGATGGACGACCTCGTCGCCCTGGGGACCGACCTGCGAACCCTTGATCTAGACGTCGAGATGCCCGATGCCGATCCGGCCGCCAAAGACGACTACGTCCATGCTCTCGGCTGCTATGAGAAGGCCAGCCAGTCGATCGACGACACCCGCCGGCCCGAGGACCTGGAGGCGGTTTCGGCGGAGCTCGAAGAGGGCCGCTGGGCCATGACGTCCGCGAAGGCGCGTCTGAAAGGACTGCCTCCGCCCGAGCGAAGGCCTCCGTGCTTCTTCGATCCGCGTCACGGCCCCTCGGTACAGGATGTCGACTGGGCGCCTTCGGGGGGTGCGCCGCGGGCCGTTCCGGCATGCGGCGAGGATGCCGAACGGATAAGACGCGGCGAAGAGCCCATGGCGCGTGAGATCACCGTCGGGGGGCGCATGACGCCTTACTGGAACGCTCCGGCCTATTACGGCCCCTGGGCCGGTGGTTACTTCGGAGGTATGGCCGGCGGCTTCTTTCCGGGACTGTTCCTCGGTTCGATGCTCGGTGGCGGCTTCGGCTACGGAGGCGACTACGGCGGTGATGGCGGCGGTGACTACGGGGGAGGCGACGGAGGAGGCGACGGAGGAGACTTCGGAGGCGGGGACTTCGGGGG